>NZ_VFMN01000001.1:3663261-3968533 GCF_006715055.1 Lapillicoccus jejuensis | reverse complement strand
CGCCGGCCTCGGCGAAGCGCCGGGCGATCGCCTCGCCGATCCCCGAAGCGGCACCCGTGACGAGCGCGCGACGACCGACGAGGGGCTGGGTGGGGGAGACCTGCGTCATGCCGGCCAACCTACCCAGGCGCCCTCGTGTAGGGCGGCGGGTGTCTCCGTGTCAAGCAAAGCGTCGGTCAGGGTGACGAGACGTCCGAATTGTTCTCTGGGGCGAATTCGGCTGCGCAACAGCGGGATTGGCGTGCAACAGCCGGCTTGGGCTGTCGGTGGTCGCGTCTAGCGTTGGCACATGGACGAGGACCTGACCCCGGAGCGTGGTGCGGCGGACGCCGCTGCCGCGCCTGGTGGTGCGGGGTCTGCTGGTGCGGGGTCGTGGCGTCGGGTCGGGGACGTGCTGGGGGAGCTGGCGGGGTGGTCGGCCGGGTTCGGAGCGCCGCGCGAGGACAGCGCTGCGCAGGAGGTCTCGGCGGCCGGGTCGAGCGAGCTGCTGGACTCCGCGACCGCCGTGGCGGTGGCGCACCTGCGGGCAGCAGCGGAACCGACGTCGACGTCGCAGGGGTGCCGGCTGTCGACCGGGCAGGTGCTGTCGGCGTTCGCGGACGTCGGCGAGGCGCGGGCGCGGTTGGAGGTGCTGGAGCAGGTCCTGCTCGGGGAGGTCCTCTCGCGGGGCTTGGCCGCCGAGGCGGGGTTCTCGGTGCCGGACTATCTGAGGCAGGCGCTGGGGGCGCGGGCGCCGCTGCCGGAGGTGAACGCCGTCGCCGCTGCGGTCACGGTGGCCCGAGCCACTGCCGCGCCTGACACAGGACAGCTCGGGGGCGCGTCGCGGGACCGGATCCCCGGTGCGGACGTCGTGCGGGCGGCGATCTTCTCCACCGCGCTGCCGGTCGGGCGGGCCGCGCAGATCGTGCGGTTCGCCCAGCAGATCCAGCCCGTGGCGGACGAGGAGGACCTGACGACGTGGGTCGCCGGGTTCGTCGTCGGCGCCTCCGACGTCCTGCCCGAGGTCCGGCCCGACGGGTCGAGCGACCCGCGCGAGGTCGAAGCGCCCGGGTCCCTGCGCGGCGTCGACGCGAAGCTCCTGGCCCGGCACCTGCGCGAGGCCGCGCAGCTGGTCAAGCCCGCGAAGGACCTTGAGGACGACGAACGCCGGGGTCGGCTGGCGCGGGCGTTCACCCGCACCGACGGCGGCTGCTCCGCCACCGGCCTGGCCTCGTACAAGCTGACCCTGGACCCCGAGGGCGCCGCGATCGTCGACGCCGCCGTGTCCGCGCTGTCCGCGCCGCGCCGGTTGCAGGACGGCACCCTCGAACCGGGGGAGATGACCGACCCCCGCTCGGCGGCGACCCGCCGCGCCGACGCCCTGCTCGACCTCGTCACCCGCGCCGTCGCCGCCGGCGGCGGCGACGCCGGCGTCCCCGCCGGCGTCCCCGGCGGCTGGTCCGGCGGTGGCTCGACCGGCGGCTCGACCGGGGGCTCCAGCGGTGGTCCCAGCGGCGGTTCCAGCGGCGGTTCCAGCGGCGGCTCGACTGCCGGCTCAGCCGGCTCTGCTCGGGATGACGACACCGGGGCTGAGCCGAAGGCCGAGGCTGGGGCGGGTGCTGGGGCGGCGTTCGGGCCGCGGCCCGGGCTCGGAGACAAGACCCAGCTGCTCGTCACCATCGACTTCGACGCCCTGGTCGGCGCCCTCGACCGCGCCGGCATCACCAGCACCGGGGAGGTCCTGTCCGCCGCCACCGTCCGCCGCCTCGCCTGCGAAGCCGGGATCATCCCCGCCCTCCTCGGCGCCGACGGCCAGGTCCTCGACCTCGGCCGCACCAAGCGCCTGTTCGCCCCCGCGCAGCGCCTGGTCGTGTGGCGACGCGACAAGCACTGCTCCTACCCCGGCTGCACCGTCCCCGCCACCTGGTGCGACGTCCACCACGCCGAATGGTGGTCACGCGGCGGCACCACCGACCGCAGCAACGCCGCCCTGCTGTGCCGACGCCACCACACCCACGTCCACACCCATGACCTGCGCGCCACCGTCACCTCCACCGGCGTCACCTGGCACGCCCCACCGACACCGCCCCCGCGCCGGTGAGGCGCGGGGGTGGTGGGAGGCGGGCCGGCCGACCGGTGCGCTCGGGTGGCCGAGCGCTCGGCTCAGATGTCGCGGAAGACCTCGATGGTGGCGCCGAGCGCGTTGAGGCGTTCCGCGAGGTCCTCGTACCCGCGGTTGATGACGTAGACGTTGCGCAGCACCGACGTGCCCGGCGCGGCGAGCATCGCCAGCAGCACGACCACGCCGGGGCGCAGCGCCGGCGGGCACATGACCTCGGCGGCGCGCCAGCGGGTCGGGCCCTCGATGAGCACCCGGTGCGGGTCGAGCAGCTGGACCTTGCCGCCGACCTTGGTCAGCTCGGTGAGGTAGATGGCCCGGTTCTCGTAGACCCAGTCGTGCAGCATCGTCGTGCCCTCGGCCATGGCGCCGATGAGCGCGAAGAAGGGCAGGTTGTCGATGTTGAGCCCGGGGAACGGCAGCGGGTGGATCTTGTCGATCGGCGCCGTGAGCGGGCCGGGGATGGTCGTGAGGTCGACCAGGCGCGTGTGCCCGTTGTACGACGTGTACTCCTCGGAGACCTCGTAGCGCATCCCCATTCCCTCGAGGGTCGCCAGCTCGATCTCCATGAACTCGATCGGCACCCGGCGGATGGTGATCTGCGACTCGGTGACGACGGCGGCGGCCACGAGGCTCATCGCCTCGATCGGGTCCTCCGAGGGGGAGAACTCCACGTCGACGTCGATCATGCTGCGACCGGTGACGGTGAGCGTCGTCGTCCCGATGCCCTCGATGCCGACGCCGAGCTGCTGCAGGAAGAAGCAGAGGTCCTGGACCATGTAGTTCGGCGAGGCGTTGCGGATGACGGTGACGCCGTCGTGCCGGGCTGCGGCCATGAGCACGTTCTCGGTGACGGTGTCGCCGCGCTCGGTGAGGACGATCGCCCGCTGCGGGCTGCGGGAGCGGTCGACCGCCGCCTCGTAGAACCCCTGCGTCGCGACGACGTCGAGCCCGAACGGGCGCAGCGCCGCCATGTGCGGCTCGACGGTGCGGGTGCCGAGGTCGCAGCCACCGGCGTAGGGCAGGTGGAACCGGTCGAGGTCGTGAAGCAGCGGACCGAGGAACATGATGACGGTCCGCGTGCGGCGCGCCGCCTCGACGTCGATCGCGTCGAGGTCGAGCTGCGCCGGCGGCACGATCTCGAGGTCGCTGGTCCCGGGCAGCCAGCGGGTCTTCACGCCGATCGAGCCGAGGACCTCGAGGATGCGGTTGACCTCCTCGATCCGGGCGAGGTTGCGCAGCGTCGTGCGCCCCCGGTTGAGCAGCGAGGCGCACAGGAGCGCGACGGCGGCGTTCTTGCTCGTCTTGACGTCGATGGCGCCGTGCAGCTTCTGTCCGCCGACGATGCGCAGGTGCTGCGGGCCCGACGAGCCGAGGGAGACGAACTCCGAGTCGAGGCTCTCGCCGATCCGCGCCAGCATCTCGAGGCTGAGGTTCTGCTGGCCCTGCTCGATCCGCGCGACCGCGCTCTGGCTGGTCTGCAGCGAGGAGGCGAGCTCGGCCTGGGTCAGGCCCTTGTGGCGCCGCGCGTCCCGGATGAGGGAGCCGATGCGCACGAGGTAGGTGTCCGTGACGGTCATGACGGTCACGTTATCTCATATATGAGATACGAACGAACCGACACGCCGACCTCCTCACGGTAGCCCATCGGCCGTGTGGTCCTGCGCCTCAAGGTGCTCTAGGTGCTCGAGGTAGTCGGCCAGGTCGGTCCACAGCGCCAGCCGCAGCTGGACCGGCATGCCGTTGTTGGCCCCCGACGGCCCCGGCAAGACGAAGGCCGGGACGCCGGCGACCGTCCACGACAGCTCGCCGTACCCGCGGGGGAGGCGCTGCCCCGCGCCCCGGGCGTACCACGTGGCCGCCGTCTTGCTGACGAACGCCACCACCCGCGGACGCACCCGGCGGACGGCGCGGTCGAAGGGTGCCCGGTGGATGACGACCTCGGGCTCCTCGCGCGGTCGCTGGACGCGCTCGGTGACGAGGTCGGTGAGCCCGACTCCGTGCGCGGGCAGCTCGTCCGCCCGGTCCGGGTCCAGCCGCACGGGGACCAGCCCGCTGCCCTCGAGCAGCTCCCAGAACCGGTTGCCGGGCCCGGCGTAGTAGCGGTCGGGCCGGTACGCCCGACCGACGGTGCCGGCGATGACGAGCCGCAGTCCGGGGCGCAGGAGGCTGGTGTCGGGGGAGCCGGTCACCCGGGCGTCGTACCCGCTCGTCACGCGATGCCCTCCTACGATCGCCGGGTGAGCGCCGCCCCGCCCGAGACCCGCCCCCGCGTCGGCGTCATCGTCCCGCCGTCCCTCCCCGCCGAACGCCTCGTCCCCTTCGTCCGGCGTGTGGAGGAGCTCGGCTTCGACGAGCTGTGGGTCGTCGAGGACTGCTTCCTGCACGGGGGCGTCGCGCAGGCCGCGACCGCCCTCGCGGTGACGCAGCGGCTCGACGTCGGTCTCGGCGTCCTCCCGGTCGGCGCCCGCAACGTCGCGTACGCCGCCCTCGAGGTCGCCACCCTCGCCGGGCTGCACCCCGGCCGGCTCACCGTGGGCGTCGGGCACGGCATGGCCTCCTGGAACGACCAGGTCGGCGCCACCGTCGCCAGCCCGCTCACCCTGCTGGGCGAGTACCTCGACGCCCTCCGGGCGCTGCTGCGCGGCGAGGAGGTGACGACCGCCGGCCGGTACGTCGCCCTCGACCACGTCCGCCTCGCCCATCCGCCCCGCACCGTGCCGCCGCTGCTGGCCGGCGTCCGCGGGCCGCGGTCGATGGAGGTGGCCGCGCAGCACGCCGACGGCGTGCTGCTCGCCGAGCCGACGACGCCCGAGTACGTCGCGTCCGTACGGAGCCGCGTCGGACCCGACGCGACGCTCGTCGCGTACCAGGTCGCGAGCGTCGCCCCCGAGGCTGACGGCGCGCCGGGGGAGGCCGCCGCGATCGGCGCCGTCCGTCCGGCGCTGCGCTTCGTCGCCGACCCCGCCTGGGCGCCCCACCTGGTCGACCTTCCGTTCGCCGACGACCTGGCCGCCCACGTCGCCGCGGCCGGTTCGGTCGACGAGGCGGTCGCGACCCTCCCGGCGGCGTGGGTACGGCAGCTGGCCGTCGCCGGCACCGCGGAGCAGGCGAGGACCCGGCTGGCCGAGGTCGCCGGGGCCGGCGTCCGCTCCCAGGCGCTCTACCCCGTCGGCGACGACCCCGCCGCCGCCCTGGACGCGCTCGCGCCCCTGGTCCACCCCTGACCGACTCCGTGCTCCGGATGTGCCCGTTCCCGGGCCGCAGCGGGCCAGGACGGGCACATCCGGCGCAAGAAGACGTCGGTCAGGCCGGCGTCGGGACGCTCGCGACCCCGGCGGGCAGGAACCGACGCCCGGTGACCTTCTCGCTCACCCCGGTGCGGTCGAGCAGCGGCAGGATCCCGCCGTTCCAGAACTGGAAGCCGGCGCCGGTGATCATCGCGAGGTCGAGGTCCATCGGCTCGCGGACGACGCCCTCGTCGAGCATCCGCCGGGCCTCGTCGGCGATGACCGACAGCACCCGCTCGCGGATCTCCTCGACACCGAGCACGACCGGCTCGGTCGGGGCCGGCATGAGGGCCCGGACCTCCTCGTCGACCTGCGGGGCACCGCCGTCGTACCGGTAGATGCTGCCCTTGCCCGCCTCGACGATCCGCTGCAGGCCGGGGGAGACGTAGAACCGGTCGGGGAACGCCGCGGCCAGGGTCTCGTTGTTGTGCAACGCGATCGCCGGCCCGACGAGCCCGAGCAGGTGGAACGGCGGCATCGGTGCGAGCCCGGCGAAGGCGGAGTCGGCGACCTCGAGCGGCGTGCCCTCGTCGACCACCTTGGCGACCTCGCCCATCCACCGACCGAGCAGCCGGTTGACGATGAACGACGGGCTGTCCTTGACGAGGATGCAGGTCTTCTTCAGGGCCTTGCCCGTGGCGAAGGCGGTCGCCAGGGCGACCTCACCCGTGGCCTCGCCGGTGACGATCTCGACGAGCGGCATGACCGCTACGGGGTTGAAGAAGTGGAAGCCGACCACCCGCTCCGGGTGACGCAGGTCGGCCGCCATCTGCGTGACCGACAGCGACGAGGTGTTGGTCATGAGGACGCACTCGTCGGAGACGACCTCCTCGACCTGCGCGAAGACCGTCTTCTTGACCGACATCTCCTCGAACACCGCCTCGATGACGACGTCGGCGTCGGCGAAGCCGTCCTTGCTCGTCGACCCGGTGACGAGCGCGGTGAGCCGGTTCAACCCGTCGGGGGAGAGCCGCCCCTTCTCGGCCTGCGTGCGCAGCTCGCCGTGCACCCAGGCGACGCCCTTGTCGACGCGCTCCTGGTCCAGGTCGGTGAGGACGACGGGCACCTTGAGCCGCTGGACGAAGAGCAGCGCCAGCTGGCTGGCCATGAGCCCGGCGCCGACGACGCCGACCTTGCCGACCTTGCGGGCCAGGGCCTTGTCCGGGGCGCCGGCGGGACGCTTGGCTCGACGCTGGACGAGGTCGAACGCGTAGAGCCCGGCCCGCAGCTCGTCGCCCATGACGAGGTCGGCCAGCGCCTCGTCCTCGGCGGCGAACGCCTCCTCGCGGGTGGCGGTGCGCGCGGCGCGGACGAGCTCGAGGGCCCGCAGCGGCGCGGGGGACGCGCCACCGGTCTTGCTCAGGACCAGCCCCTTCGCCTTCTTCAGCGCCGCGTCCCACTCGGCCTCGTCTGTGGTCCGGTTCGGCCGGGGTACGGCGACCTGCCCGGTCACCACCCGCGCGGCCCAGGCCAGCGACTCCTCGAGGAAGTCGGCGGGCTCGAACACCGCGTCGGCCATCCCGAGCGCGGCGGCCTGCGGCCCCTTGAGCACCCGGTTGGTGTTCATCGGGTTCTCGACGATGACGGTGAGCGCGGCCTGCGGTCCGACCAGCCGCGGCAGCAGGTAGCAGCCGCCCCAGCCGGGGACGAGACCGAGGAAGGTCTCGGGCAGCGCCACGGCGGGGACGCCCGAGGAGATGGTGCGGTGGTCGCAGGCCAGGGCGATCTCGACCCCGCCACCCATCGCGGCCCCGTTGACGAAGGCGAAGGTCGGCACGGGCAGGTCCATGAACGCGGCGAAGGCGCGGTGGCCGGCGCGGGCGACATCGAGGGCCTGGTCGCGCGAGGTCGCGCCGGCGACGGCCTTGAGGTCGGCGCCGACGGCGAAGACGAACGGCTTGCCGGTGATCCCGACGGCCTGGATCTCCCCGGCCTCGGCGCGCGCGTGCAGGCGGCGCACGGCGGCTTCCAGCCCGGCGATCCCGGCCGGCCCGAAGGTCGTGGGCTTGGTGTGGTCGAACCCGTTGTCGAGGGTCAGCAGGGCCATCGTCCCGGCCCCGCCGGGCAGCGTCACGTCGCGCACGTGGGACTGCGTGACGACCTCCTCGGGGAAGGCGGCGGTGGCCCGGAGAGGGGTCTCGAGCGTCGTCGTCATCTCAGGCAACCTCTTCCTGGCCAGCGACACCGGGGGTGGCGACGCTGCTGACGTAGTCGGCGTGGTGCGGGTTCTCCCAGATCACCGCGCCACCCATCCCGATGCCGATGCACATCGCCGTCAGCCCGTAGCGCACCTCGGGGTGCTGCTCGAACTGCCGCGCGAGCTGGGTCATCAGCCGCACCCCGGAGGAGGCGAGCGGGTGGCCGGTGGCGATGGCGCCGCCGTACCGGTTGACCCGCGGGTCGTCGTCGGCGAGGCCGAAGTGGTCGAGGAAGGCCAGGACCTGCACGGCGAACGCCTCGTTGAGCTCGAAGAGCCCGAGGTCGTCGATGGTGAGGCCGGCCTGCTTCAGCGCCTTCTCGGTGGCGGGCACCGGACCGACCCCCATGACCTCGGGCTCGACGCCGACGAACGAGTAGGACACCAGCCGCATCCGCACGGGCAGGCCGAGCTCGGCGGCCGCCTCCTCGCTGGCGAGCAGGCACGCGGTGGCGCCGTCGTTGAGGCCGGCGCTGTTGCCGGCGGTGACCCGGCCGTGCGGGCGGAACGGCGTCTTGAGCGCGGCGAGGTCCTCCACCGTCGTGCCCGGCCGCGGCGGCTCGTCGACGGTGGCCAGGTCCCAGCCCAGCTCCTCGTGACGCGTGGCGACGGGCACCAGACCTGGCTGGATGTCGCCGTCCTCGTAGGCCTGCGCGAGCTTGCGCTGCGAGCCGACGGCGAAGGCGTCGGCGCGGTCCTTGGTTAGCTGGGGGAAGCGGTCGTGCAGGTTCTCCGCGGTCGAGCCCATGACGAGCGCGGAGTCGTCGACGACCCGCTCGGCGACGAAGCGCGGGTTGGGGTCGACGCCCTCGCCCATCGGGTGGCGGCCCATGTGCTCGACCCCGGCGGCGATGGCGACGTCGTACGCGCCGAAGGCGATGGCGCCGGCCGTCGTCGTCACGGCGGTCATCGCGCCGGCGCACATCCGGTCGACCGAGTAACCGGGGGTGGTGTTCGGCAGTCCTGCCAGCAGCGCGGCGGTGCGGCCGAGGGTCAGGCCCTGGTCGCCGATCTGCGTCGTCGCGGCGACGGCGACCTCCTCGACCCGCTCCTTCGGCAGCTCGGGGTGGCGCCGCAGCAGCTCGCGGATGCACTTGATGACGAGGTCGTCGGCGCGCGTCTGGGCGTAGATGCCCTTCTCGCCGGCCCTGCCGAAGGGCGTGCGGACGCCCTCGACGAAGACGACCTCGCGCAGGGTGCGGGGCATGGGGGCTCCTGTCGTGGACAGCTCGGGGACAACGTGGTGCCCCGATGCTACTGGCCGGTAACCAACGACCCGACGCGGCCGGTGGTGAGGCCCACCACACCCTCCGGGGAGCGTCGCGGAGAGGGCGAGGAGAGGGGCACGACGTGGGTCGTGGAGCGGGTCGCGTCAGGAGTTCTCGGCGATCGCCGTCGCGACGACGGGCGCGGCGATCTCGACCTGCCACGGGCGGGCGCCGTAGGCGCCGAGCGCGGTGCCGACCCCCTCGACCGACGTGTCCTGCGGCGGCTGCCACAGCACCCGGCGCAGCGTCTCGGGGGTGAGCAGGTTCTCCACCGGCACGCGGTGCTCCTCGGCGAACGCGGCCAGCTCCTCGCGGGCCTGCGCCAGCCGCGCCGCGGCGACGGGGTCGCGGTCGGCCCACGCACGCTGCGGCGGGGGGCCGGTGGCGGGCAGCGCCAGGGGCGGCAGCTCGCGCTCGGGGATCGCCTCGGCCCGGCGGACGGCCTCGAGCCAGGGCCGCGGGTTGCGCCGGGCGACCCGCAGCTCGCGGGCCTCGAGGTCGGCGGGGGTGTGCGGGGTGGCCAGGGCGAGCTCGACGAGGGCCGCGTCGGACAGCACCCGACCGGGGGAGGTGTCGCGCTGCCGGGCGAGGCGGTCGCGGGCCAGCCACAGCTCGCGGACGACGGCGAGCCCGCGGCGCTTGCGCACCTTGTGCATGCCCGAGGTCCGGCGCCACGGGTCCTGGCGCACCGGCGGACCGGTGAAGGCCAGCAGCGCCTCGAACTCCTGGCGGGCCCACTCCTGCTTGCCCTGCTCGCGCAGGTCGGCGTCGACGGCGTCGCGCAGCGCGACGAGGACCTCGACGTCGAGGGCGGCGTACCGCAGCCACGGCTCGGGCAGCGGCCGGCGCGACCAGTCGACGGCGGAGTGCTCCTTGGCGAGCGACAGACCGAGGTAGTGCTCGACGGCCGCGCCGAGCCCGACCCGGGGCAGGCCCACGAGCCGCGCGCCCAGCTCGGTGTCGAACAGGGCCCGGGGGTGCAGCCCGACCTCGGCCAGGCACGGCAGGTCCTGCGTGGCCGCGTGCAGCACCCACTCCGTGTCGCCGATGGCCTCGTCGACGGGGGACAGGTCGGGGCACGCGACGGGGTCGAGCAGCCAGGTGCCGGAACCCTCCCGGCGCAGCTGGACCAGGTAGGCGCGCTGGCCGTAGCGGTGGCCCGAGGCGCGCTCGGCGTCGACGGCCACCGGCCCGGTGCCACCGGCGATGGCGGCGGCCGCCTCGAGCAGCCGCCGCTCGTCGGCGACCACCTCGGGGACGCCGTCGGCCGGCTCGAGCAGGGGGGTGAGGACGCGCTCGGGCGCCTCGTCGGCGTCGACCGCGGCGGCGGTGGTCGTCCCGTCGTCCGGCGACGCCGGCCGCTGGGCCGTGTCGTCGCTCACGGAGCCGACCCTAGGTGACAACGCCGTGCCCCGCAGCGTCGCCCCCGCCGTGTCGCCCCCCGCCGTGTCGCCGCTGCCGGTGAGCGAACCGCGTCGCCGTACGGCGACGGACGCTCAGCGCCGTTGGCCCGGCAGGGCCGTGACGCCCTCGGGCAGGGGCGGCAGCCCGGCCACGGTGCACAGCAGGTCGGACCAGGCGAGCAGGTGGGCGCCGAGCTCGTCCGGCCGGGCGCCGCCGAGCCCGCCCAGGGCCGGGCCGATCTCGGGCGTCCACGACGCCCGCACCTCCATCTCGACGCTCGGCTCGCGGTCGGCCAGCCCGGCGAAGCTCTCGGAGACGACCCGCGTCACGGTGCCCGCCTCGTTCGCGTAGTCGACCCCGCGCTGCTCGAGCGCGTCGACGAGCCACGACCAGCCGACCTGCCCCAGCATCGGGTCGCCGGCCAGCTCGGGCTCGAGCTCGGCGCGCACGAAGGTGACCACGCGCCACTCGCCCTCCCACGGCGCCGGGGCGCTCGGGTCGTGCAGCAGGACGAAGCGGCCCGAGGCCAGCTCGTCCTCGTCGCCGGCCGCGCCGACGACCTCGGCGGTCAGCGCGACGGCGTACGGCGCGATGCGCTGAGGCGCGGGCACCTCGGTCACCCGGACCTCGGGCCGCAGCCGCGCGTCGCGCAGGGCGGCCACGGCCCGCGCGAAGTCGGGCGACTGGTCACCCGGGAGGGTTCGTCCACGCACGAGCCCACGGTACGGCGGCCCGGGGCCGCGGGCCCGGATCTCGCCGGTAGCGTGGCGCCCGTGTCGGCCGTGCTCGCCCTGCTCTGCTCGCTGACCTGGGGGACGAGCGACTTCCTCGGCGGGCTGCTGTCCCGGCGGCTGCCGGCCGCCGCGGTCGTCGGCGCCTCGCAGGTCGTCGGGCTCGTCGCCATGACGGTGACCTTGCTCGTCGTGGCCGCGCTGGGTCACCCGGTGCCGTTCGACCGGTGGGCCGAGTGGGCGCCGTACGCCGTCGCCGCGGGCGCGACCGGTTCGGTCGCCCTCGCGGCGTTCTACGCCGGCCTCTCCGCGGGGACCATGGGGGTCGTCGCCCCGATCGCGGCGACCGGCGCCGCCGTCCCCGTCCTGCTCGGCGTCCTCACCGGCGACCAGCCGACGACCCTGGCGTGGGCCGGGATGGCGATCGCGGTCCTCGGCACGATCCTCGCCTCCGGCCCCGAGCTGCGCGGTGGAGTGAGCGCGCGGCCGGTGCTGCTGGCCGTCGTCGCCGCGGTGGGCTTCGGCACCGTCCTCTTCCTCGTCGCGCGCGGCTCGCACGTGTCGACGGTCGCGACGCTGTGGGGGATGCGGCTGACCAGCACGACGCTGTACGTCGTCCTCGCGCTGCGGCTGGGCACGGTCGGCGGCACGCGCGCGGGCGACCTGCGCTGGCTGCTGCCGATCGGGCTCGGCGACCTCGGCGCCAACGCGCTCTTCGCGACGGCGTCCGGGCTGGGGATGGTCAGCGTCGTCGCGGTCCTCGCCTCGCTCTACCCGGTCGTGACGACCCTGCTGGCCCGGGTGCTCCTGCACGAGCGGTTGCAGCGGATCCAGGTCGTCGGCGTCGTCGTGTCGCTCGCCGGGGTCGCCGCGCTCTCCGTGGCGTGACCGTCCCGTGGCACGACCGTCCGTGGCACGACCGGCGCCGTGGAACGATGGAGCGTGTGACCGAGCGCGTGATGGAGCAGACGACCGACGACGACGCGGACCCCCGCGACAGCGACCTCGTCCGTGCCGCCCTCGGCCGACCGGTCCGTCGGGCGCCGGTGTGGTTCATGCGCCAGGCCGGCCGCAGCCTGCCCGAGTACCGCGCGCTGCGCGCCGGGGTCGCGATGCTCGAGTCGTGCCGCCGCCCCGAGCTGGTCACCGAGATCACCCTGCAGCCGGTGCGCCGGCACGGCGTCGACGCGGCGATCTTCTTCAGCGACATCGTCGTCCCGCTCGCCGCGGTCGGCGTCGACCTCGACATCGTGCCGGGGACGGGGCCGGTCGTCGCGCAGCCGTTCCGCACACGCGCCGACCTCGACCGCCTGCCCGAGCTGACGCCCGAGCACGTCCCCGACATCACCGAGTCGGTGCGGCTGCTCGTCGCCGAGCTCGGTGCGACCCCGCTCATCGGCTTCGCCGGTGCGCCGTTCACGCTGGCGTCGTACCTCGTCGAGGGCGGCCCCTCGCGCAACCACGAGCACACCAAGGCGCTCATGCACGGCGACCCGCGGCTGTGGTCCGACCTGTGCGCCCGGCTGGCGCAGATCTCCGGCGCGTTCCTGCGGGTGCAGGCGCAGGCCGGCGCGAGCGTCGTCCAGCTCTTCGACTCGTGGGCGGGGGTGCTGTCGCGGGCCGACTACGAGCGCTTCGTGCAGCCGCACTCGGCCACCGCGCTCGCCGCCGTCGCCGACCTCGGCGTCCCGCGGATCCACTTCGGCGTCGGCACCGGCGAGCTGCTGGGCTCGATGGGCGCGGCGGGCGCCGACGTCGTGGGCGTCGACTTCCGGGTCTCGCTGCGCGACGCCGTACGGCGCCTCGGTCCCGGCTACTCGGTCCAGGGCAACCTCGACCCGGCCCTGCTCTTCGCTCCGTGGCCGGTGGTCGAGCAGCGGGTGCGCGAGATCCTCGACGAGGGCGCCGACGCCCGTGGGCACATCGTCAACCTCGGCCACGGCGTGCTGCCCGACACCGACCCCGACGTCCTCACCCGCGTCGTCGAGCTCGTCCACGAGCTCTCGACGCGCTGAGGGTCGTCCACCCGAATCGGATTCGGCCCGCTCGGCTCGGGTCACGACCCGAGCCAAGTCCACCGAATCCGATTCGCGGCGCTTGGCTCAGCCCAGGCGGACCGGGAGCTCGCGCAGCCCGCGCAGCAGGACGCTGCGCCGCCAGCGCAGGTCGTCCGGCCCGGCGGCGAGCGTGATCCCGGGGTAGCGCTCGAGGAGCCGGCCGAGGGCGACGACGCCCTCGAGGCGGGCCAGCGGCGCGCCGAGGCAGAAGTGGATGCCGTGACCGAAGGCGAGGTGCCCGGCGCCGCCGCGCTCGAGGTCGACCTTCGCCGGGTCGGCGAAGCGACGCGGGTCGCAGTCCGCCGACCCCAGCGAGAGCAGGACGATCTCGCCCGCGGGCAGGCGGACCCCGGCGATCTCGACCTCCTCGGTGGTGAACCGCAGCGTCGCCCCGTTGACCGGCCCGTCGTGGCGCAGCAGCTCCTCGACGACGGCCCCGCGCGACGCCTCGTCGGCGCGCACCCGCTCGGCCAGCTCGGGCCGGCGCAGCAGCGCGAGGGCTCCCGTCCCGACGAGGTTCACCGTGGTCTCGTGCCCGGCGACGACGAGCAGGAAGGCCATCCCCACCTGCTCGTCCTCGCTCAGCCGGTCGTCGCCGTCGCCCGACCCGCCCAGCGTCGCGGTGGCCAGCCCCGAGAGCAGGTCGTCACCCGGGTCCGACCGCTTGGTGGCGACGAGCGCGCCCAGGTAGGCCGCGAACTCGCCCGCCGACTGCGGCACCGCCTCGACGTCCTCGGGGCTGAGCAGGTCGTCGGACCACCGGCGCACGTCGTCGCGGTCCGCCTCGGGGACGCCGAGCAGCTCGCAGATGACGGTGATCGGCAGCGGCAGCGCGTAGTGCTCGAGCAGGTCGACGACGCCGTCCTCGTCGGCGTGGCCGGGCAGCGCGTCGAGCAGGCCGGCAGCGATCTGCTCGACGCGCGGCCGCAGCCGCTCGACGGTCCGCGGGGTGAAGGCCTGGTTGACCAGCGTCCGCAGCCGCCGGTGGTCGGGCGGGTCGGCGGAGAGCATGTGGCTCGACAGCGAGTCCTGCGCCAGCGGCCGACCGGTCCCCGGGCGGATGCCGGCGGCGGCGCGCAGCCGGCGGAAGTCCTTGGCCAGCCGCGGGTCCGCGAGGCCGGCGCGCACGTCGTCGTACCGCGTCACCAGCCACGCCTCGAGCCCGCTCGGCAGCGCGACCCGCTGCACCGGCGCCTCGTCGCGCAGCCGCGCGTAGACGCTGTGCGGGTCCTGGACGAACGCGTCGCCGAGGCGCAGAGGCTCGCTCGAGGAGGCGGGGAGGGTGGGGGCGGCGCTGCTCACGACGCCACGGTAGGCGCCTTCTCCTCCTCCGGCGCGGCGGGCGCCTCGGGGGCCTCGAGGGCGCGGGGAGCCTCGACCGCGGCCGTACGACGTCGCCGCCAGGCCACCACCGGCAGGACCACCGCGGCGCCGAGGGCGAGGAACGGCAGGACGGCGCCGAGCGCCGTGAGCAGCCAGACGACCGCCGTGACGAAGGCGTGCCACCCGCCGCGCAGGCCGTCGAGGAACCCGGGGGAGCCGGCCGGCGTCGGCGACGCCGTGGAGGCCGGGGTGCTGAGGGCGAGGCTGACGGTGGCCATCGTCGTGCGCCCCTGCAGGTCGGCGAGCTGGGCCTGGGTGGACTCGAGGTCGGCCTCGCGCTTGGTCAGCTCGTCCTCGAGGGCCACGACCTGGCCGAGGTCCTTGGCCTGCGCGAGGAGCGTGCGCAGCCGGGCCACGGAGGCCTGCATGGTCGCGACCCGGGAGGCCGTGTCGACGTACGTCGACGTGACGTCCTGCGACGACGTCGTGCGCTGCAGCACCGTGCCGAGCTCGGCCAGCTGGTCGACGACGGCGTCGAGCCGGTCCTGCGGCACCTGGACGGTCATCGACCCGGTGGTGCTCGTGCTGGTGCTGGTGCTCGTGCTGCTCTTCGCGTCGCCCACGGAGCTGCTGAGATCCTCCCGGGTGACCGACC
This sequence comes from Lapillicoccus jejuensis, assembly GCF_006715055.1. Taxonomy (NCBI): domain Bacteria; kingdom Bacillati; phylum Actinomycetota; class Actinomycetes; order Micrococcales; family Intrasporangiaceae; genus Lapillicoccus; species Lapillicoccus jejuensis. The sequence goes on along the minus strand of NZ_VFMN01000001.1, from coordinate 3,953,510 downwards.
CGCCCGCGCCCTGCGCGACGGCGCGCACCTGGACGGCGCTGCGGGTGACGTCGCCGACCTCGAGGCGCAGCGTGGCCACCCGCACGAGCCGCGGCGCCGACACCGCGGCGCCGCTGCGCGCACTCGCCGCGTCCGAGTTACCGGCGGCGGCCCCCTGGGCCGGCGCGGCGCCGGCCGGCGCGACGCCCCCGGACGCGGCGGTGCCGTCGGCCTCGAGCGCGGTGCCGGGTCCCTGCTCGGCGACCCCGGCGGCCCCACCGCTGCTGCCGCTGCTGCCTCCCGAGCAGCCGGCCAGACCGGCGGCGAGGACGACGACGAGCGCGGCCGGGACGAGCGCCGCAGCGCGCCGACGCCGACGCCGCGACGGGGACGAGGACGGTGACGGGGACGAGGACGGTGACGGGGACGGGACGGACGGGCTCACGACGACCTCCAGGGCGGCTCGGGTGGTGCTTCTCCCCGGGGGACACGCTGGGTCCCGACGACCGTTGCGCCGCAGGGCCTCCCGCGGCGTCACGGTTCGGTCACGGTGTCCCGCCGACCCGGGTGCCGGCGGCGTCTGCGACGCTGACGGCATGCCTCACGTGGTCGTCGTCGGAGCCGGGATGGCCGGGCTGGCCACCGCCTGGGACCTCGTCGCGGCGGGGGAGCCCGGCCTGCGCGTCACCGTCCTCGAGGCCGCCCCGGACACCGGCGGGAAGCTGCGCACCGGCACGGTCGCCGGCCTCGCCGTCGACGTCGGCGCGGAGTCGGTCCTCGCGCGCCGCCCCGAGGCGGTCGACCTGGCCCGCGAGGCCGGCCTCGGTGACGCGCTCACCCACCCGGGGGGCCGCGCTGCGACGGTGTGGTCGCGCGGCGCCCACCACCCGCTGCCGCCGCGCACCCTCATGGGCGTCCCGTCCGACCCGGACACCGCCCGCGGCCTGCTCGACGACGCCGAGGTCGAGCGGGTCCGCGCCGAGCGCTCCCGACCCCTGGCGCCCCTCGAGGCCGACGACGTCGCGGTGGGCGCCCTCGTCGAGGACCGGCTCGGGGCCGCCGTCGTCGACCGGCTCGTCGAGCCGCTGCTCGCCGGCGTCTACGCCGGGCACGCCCGGCGCCTGTCGGCCCGCGCCACCGTCCCGGCGCTGTGGGCCGCCGCCCGCGCGGGTGAGCCGCTGCTCGACGCGGCCGCCCGCGCCGCCGCCGGGGCCACCGCGACCGCGGGCGGCCACCCCTCCCCGGTCTTCGCCGGCTACCGCGGCGGGCTGGGGCGGATGGCCGCCGACCTCACGCAGGCGCTGCGCGAGCGCGGCGTCGACGTCCGCACCGGCACGACGGTGCGGGGCCTGCGTCGTACGGGCACCGGCTGGGCCCTGACGGTCGGGCCGACCGTGGCCGAGGAGGAGGCCGACGCCGACGCCGTCGTCCTCGCCGTCCCGGCCGCCCCGGCCGCCCGCCTGCTGCACGACGTCGCCCCCGACGCCGCCGCCGCGCTCGGGGAGATCGGGACGGCGTCGATGGCCGTCGTCACCCTCGCCGTCCCGCGCCGCGTCCTCGCCCCCGTCCTCGAGGGCGCCGGCGTCGCCGGCAGCACCGGCTTCCTCGTCCCGCCGACCGAGCCGGTCCGGGTCAAGGCGGCCACCTTCACCTTCGCCAAGTGGGCCTGGGTCGACGCGCTCGACCCCGAGCTCGTCGTGCTGCGCGCGTCGGTCGGCCGGGCGGGCGAGGAGGCCGCCCTCCAGCGCGACGACGCGGACCTCGTGGCCACGGTCGTCGACGACCTGTCGACGATCCTGCGCGGCCGCGTCCCCGCCCCGGTCGGGGCGCACGTGCAGCGCTGGGGCGGCGGGCTGCCGCAGTACGCCGTCGGTCACCTCGACCGGGTCGCCCGCGTCCGCGACGCCGTCGCGGCCCACCCGGGTCTCGCGGTCGCCGGGGCGTCGTACGACGGCGTCGGGGTGCCCGCCGTGGTCGCCACCGGTCGGGCGGCCGCCGCCCGGGTGCTCGAGCACCTGCGCGCCCACCCACCTGCGGGTGGGTGACCCCCGGGAGGGATCATGGGGTCATGAGCAGCAGCCGCCCGACCCCCGCCCGGATGCGGGAGATCAACGACACGATCCGCTACGCGATGTGGTCGGTCTTCGCCGTGGCCGAGCCGGTCGGCGACGCCGACCGCGACGCGATGACCGCCGAGCTCACCGCGCTGGTCGACGAGCTGGCCGCCGAGGACGTCGTCGTCCGCGGTCTCTACGACGTCGCGGGGCTGCGCGCCGACGCCGACGTCATGGTCTGGTGGCACGCCGAGACGATCGAGCAGCTGCAGGCGGCGTACCACCGGCTGCTGCGCACCGAGCTCGGCGCCCTGCTGGACCCGGTGTGGTCGGTCGCGGCGCTGCACCGGCCGGCGGAGTTCAACAAGAGCCACGTGCCGGCGTTCCTCGCCGACGAGGAGGCCCGCAAGTACGTCTGCGTCTACCCGTTCGTGCGCTCCTACGACTGGTACCTGCTCGACGACGCGCAGCGGCGCGACATGCTCGTCGAGCACGGGCAGATGGCGCGCGGCTACCCGGACGTGCGCGCCAACACCGTCGCCGCGTTCGCCCTCGGCGACTACGAGTGGGTGCTGGCCTTCGAGGCCGACGAGCTGCACCGCATCGTCGACCTCATGCGCGACCTGCGCGCCTCGCAGGCGCGCAACCACGTCCGCGAGGAGGTCCCGTTCTACACCGGCCCCCGGGTCGAGATCGCGGACCTCGTCGCCGCCCTGCGCTGACCCGCCACCCGTCACGCACGACGGCGCCCCACCCGCTCGGGTGGGGCGCCGTCGTCGTCCCGGCTGCCGGCGCGCTCAGGCCTTCGGCTCGAGCCTCAGGCTGATCGAGTTGATGCAGTAGCGCTGGTCGGTCGGCGTGCCGTAGCCCTCGCCCTCGAAGACGTGACCGAGGTGGCTGCCGCAGGTGCCGCACCGGACCTCGACGCGCTTCATGCCCATGGTGCGGTCCTCGATGTACTCGACGCGGTCCTCGGCGAGCGGGGCGTAGAACGAGGGCCAGCCGCAGTGCGAGTCGAACTTCGTCTCGCTGCGGAACAGCTCGGCGCCGCAGGCGCGGCACGAGTAGACGCCCTCGGTCTTGGTGTCGGTGTACTCGCCGACGTAGGGCCGCTCGGTGCCGGCCTGGCGCAGGACCTGGTACTCGGCCGGCGACAGCTCGGCGCGCCACTGCTCGTCGGTCTTGGCGACCTCGTAGGTCTTCCCGGTCTCGGTCTGGGGGGTGCTGCTCATGGTGCTCCTGCCGGTGAGGGCCGCGAGGGCGCTGCGAATGGACATCACCGACGACAACGCGCCGGGGTGGAGGACGTGTTCCCTCCACCCCGGCGCACCGGGTCGTGCTCCGGTCGGGTCAGGTCAGGGGGCGACCACCCGGACCGGTGTCGAGACCGTCCGTCCGTCGGGCAGCGTGGCGACGATCTGGTGGATGCCGCGCGAGGTCGAGACGGGCAGGAAGAACGACGTCGTCCCAGCCCCGTTCTTGTTGGTCCTCAGGCTGGCCTTCGGACCCGTGCCGTCGAGCTGGACGGCGACGGCGACCTGGGGCACCGACCCGTTCAGCCGGACCTGCACGTACTGACCGGGGCTCTGCCGCTTCGGGCTGACGGTCAGCGTGCCGACGGGCGCGACGTGCGCGGCCGGCCGGATCCGGGCGACCTGCGGGTCGTGGTCGGAGGCCTGGTCGGAGAACTCCGCGTTGACGTGCACGACGTCGTACTCCACGTCGGTGATCGCCTTGCTGACGACGATGTGGTCGAGCACCTGCGAGATCCCGTTGAACACGTAGGTGTAGCGCTCGTCCTCCGGCAGCGTGGTGATGAGGTCGGTGAGCGTCGCGCCGTCGTCGGTCAGCGTCGTCACCGCGGTCGAGAACTGGTAGTCGTTGAAGTCACCGGCGAGGACGAGGTTCGCGCCTGCGTCGACGCCGAGGACGTCCTGGACGAACCCGTGCACCGCGGTGGCCTGGGCCACGCGCTGCACCTCCGAGGACCGGGTCGGCGGCTGGAAGCGGCCGTCGGCGCTCTGGTCGCCGCCCTTGGAGTTCCAGTGGTTCCCGACGACGATCAGCTTCTTGCCCTGGAAGGTGAACTCGGCGGCCAGCGGCTTGCGCGAGCTGTCGAAGGCCGGGTTGGTCGGGTCGATTCGGCCGGGGTTCGTCGACAGCGTCGGCGTCCCGTCCACGTCCTTGGTCACCGTGACGGCGGTGGTCGCGGACGGGGTGCCCTTCGGGGTGAAGCCGACACGGGCGGCGTTGTACAGGAACACGATCCGGATGTTGCCGCCCGGCTGCCCGCCGTCCTGGTCGTTCACCGGGTCGATCGACGTCGAGGAGTACGACGGCCCGCCGGCGGCGGTGATCGCCGCGGTGAGCTTGGCCACGGTGACGTCCGAGGCGGTGGTGCCGTCGTCGGTCGCGCCGGTGTTGTCCTGCACCTCCTCGACGGTGATGACGTCGGGCGAGCGCAGGTTGGTGACGACGCCCGCGGCGAGCCGGTCGAACTTGGCCTGCGGGTCCGACGGGGCGAGGTTCTCGACGTTGTACGTCGCGACGCTCAGCTGGTCGCTCGCCGACGCCCGGGCCACGCCCGGCGCGAGGTGGTTGTCCTGCCAGGTGCCGATCCGGGTGGCCCGCAGCGAGTAGCCGCCGTACGACGACCAGTCGACCGGGCCGCTCGTGGTGCCGGTGAGCACGTCGCCGACGTTCGCCGGGGGAGTGCTCACACCGGCGAGCGGCGCGACGAGCAGGCGGCCGGACGGCGTGCCGACGTACGACGGCAGGTAGGTGCCGCCGCGCGGGGTGCGCTTGTCCTCGGGCTTGGTCGTCACGTAGATCTCGCCGTACTGCGGCTTGCCCGGGCCGACGACGGGGGCGTCGTCGACGGAGACGAGCATGCCCTCGTGGGCCTCCCAGAACTCCAGGGCGGAGTGGGTCGGGTCGACCGGCGAGATGCTCTCGACGTTGCCGTCGGCCGGTGCCGGCGCGTAGAGCGCGGGGACGGTGTCCGGGGTGAGGGCGAGCGCGACCGGGACGGCGTTGCCGGTGCTCACCGTCGTCACCGTCGGGTTGATGATCTCGGTGGTGGACAGGCTGGCCGTCGTCGCGAGGGTCTCGCCGGAGGACAGCGGGTAGTAGTCGCTGACGGTGCCGCTGACGACCACGGCGCTGCCGACGGCGGGGGCCGCGGCCGAGGTGAAGACGAAGACGCCGGACGACGCCGTGGTGCGCGCGGTGTCCGGGGTCGGGTCCTGCACCCAGAAGCCCTTCGGGCTGCCGGTGCTCACCGCGGTGACGACGCCGGGGACGCGGGTGACGGTCTGGCCCTTGAGCGGCGAGACGAACCCGTCGCCCTGGACGTCCTGGATCGTGGCCGGGCCGGGCGTGCACTCGGTCGGCAGCGGGGTGACGCCGCAGTCGGTGCCCCCGCCGCCCCCACCGGTCGAGCCCGGCGCCGCCTTGGGCGTCGGGGCCGCGACGGTGAAGTCCTTGCTGTTGTCGCCGGTGTTGGCGAACGGCGTGATGGTGCGCTGCGCGGACGTCGTGTTCGACAGGACCCCGGTCGGGCCGGTGCCCGCGTAGTCGTTGGCGCCGCCGTACCCGACGAAGTCGACGACGCCGGCGGCGCCGTCGCAGTCGGCGCCGCAGGCCAGCACCGTCTGGTTCGAGACGAGGGCGATCTTGCCGGCCGTGCCGCTCATCGCGAGGGTGCCGGTGGCGTCGGGGGTCGGCAGCGCGGGCGCCGTGCCCGTGCCGGCCGCCTCGGCGACGAGGTAGTAGGCGCCGGGGGCGATGGTCCCGGTGAGCCTGGTCAGGGCGTAGGAGGAGCCGGTGGCCGAGCCGTACTGCACCGACCAGGTCGACAGGTCGACCGCGGTGGTCCCGGTGTTGTAGAGCTCGACGAAGTCGTTCTTGTACGGCGCGCCGGTGTTGCCGCCGCCGCCGTACACCTCGCTGACGACGACGGGCGAGGTGGTGTCGACGGCCTGGGCCGAGGGGGCCTGGGCGACGAGGAGGGGGCTGAGCAGGGCGAGGGCGGCCGTCGTGGTGACGACGCCGCGCGCGGCCCGGGGTGTGGGTGGCCGGTGGTGCGGCATGGGTGAGGGCTCCCGAGGGTGGGCGGAGGACGTGGGCGGGCCGACCGTAGGCGGGACAGGGGGGCGTTTCGGTACCGACACGGTGAACAGCAGGTAAGGAGAAGGTCAGCGTTCTCCCAGGACGTCCTCAGCCCGGGCCGTGTCGGGTGGCGGGCCTAGGCTGCGGGCATGGCCAGCGACGCCACCGTCCTCGAGGTCGAGGGGCCCGACGGCCCCCGCCGCGTCCGCGTGTCGAGCCCGGACCGGGTGATGTGGCCCGACGCCGGGATCACCAAGCTCGACCTGGCCCGGTACGTCGTCGCGGTGGGGGACCGGTTCCTCGCCCTCGCCGGTCACCGCCCGGTCACCCTCCAGCGGTTCCCCCAGGGGATCGACGGGGAGATGTTCTACGCGAAGAACCCACCGAAGGGCGCGCCCGCCTGGTCGCGGTCGGTGACCGTGACCTACCCCTCCGGTCGCTCGCACCCGCAGCTGGTCGTCGACGAGGTCGCGACCGCGGTGTGGGCGGTGCAGATGAACACCGTGACCTTCCACCCCTGGCCGGTCACCGCGCCGCCGGGCCTCGACGCCGAGGCCTCGTCGCAGGACGGCCCCGGACCGCTCGACCGCCCCGACGAGGTCCGCCTCGACCTCGACCCGCAGCCGGGTCGTCCCTTCGCCGACGTCGTCGAGGCCGCGCTCGCGCTGCGCGGGGTGATGCAGGACGCCGGGCTCGCGCCGTACGCCAAGACGACCGGCAGCCGCGGGGTGCACGTCTACGCGCGGGTCCAGCCCGAGCACGAGTTCCTCGACGTGCGGCACGGCGTCATCGCGATCGCCCGCGAGCTCGAGCGCCGGTTACCCGACCTCGTGACGACGGCGTGGTGGAAGGAGGAGCGCGGCGACAAGGTCTTCGTCGACTTCAACCAGGCCTGCCGCGACCGGACGATCGCGTCGGCGTACAGCCCGCGGCCGCTGCCCGGGGCACCGGTGAGCATGCCGGTGGCCTGGGACGACCTGCCCCGGGTGTCGATGGCCGACTTCACCGTGCGCACAGTCCCGGGGCTCGTCGACTCCCGGCCGGACCCCTGGGCGTCGTACGGCGGTTCGTCGGCGAGCCTGACCACGGCGCTGGGCTGGTGGGAGCGCGACCTCGCCGACGGGCTCGGCGAGCTGTCCTTCCCGCCGGACTACCCCAAGATGCCCGGCGAGCCGCCGCGGGTGCAGCCCTCCAAGCAGCGGTACGACGACGCGGAGTACCTCGGCTCCGACGGCGGCTACCTGCGCGACAACCCGCAGGAGCCGCCGGGCGGCTGGGAGGCGGCCAAGCGTCGGCGCGCCTCGCGCGGGCCGCGCACGCGGCCCTGACCGGTCAGCGGCGGATCCAGCCGACGACGTCGACGACCGCGTCGACGGAGCCCGGCGAGCCGTTGTAGAGCGACACCGTCCCGTTCGCGCCGACCGGGACGACGACGAGGTTGGCGACGTTGGTCTGCGGCCGGAAGTTGACGTTGGACGCCAGCGGGCGGGGTCGTCCGCCGGGGTAGACGGTCAGGTAGCCGGACGTGGTGCCCCGCGTCGCGGTGACGTTGAGGACGACGGCGTCCACCCCCGACGCGGGGACGCCGGAGCGGCCCAGCACGGGCAGGGACACCGAGGTGCCGGAGCGGACCGCCCCGAGCGTGACCCCGACGCCGTACCGGGTGTCGACGAGGCGGCTCTGGGTGGAGGCCAGGGTGGCCCCCGGCGTCGAGGGGGTGCCCCCGAGGACCCAGCCGGCGACGTCGACGACGACGTGCACCGACCCGCTCGTGTGGGCGTAGAGCTGGATCGCCCCTCCCGCCCCGAGCGGGACGAGGACGAGGTTCGGCACGGTGGTCCCCGGCGCGAACTGGACGTTGGCGGCGTCGGGGCGGCTCGCCCCGGCGGCGTACGCGGTGACGTAGCCCGAGCCCGTGGCGCCGGTCGTCGTCACGTTGACGACGACCGCGGCGACCCCGGCGGGCGGCACGTTGCCGTGGCCGGCGACGACGACCGTGCGCACCGCCCCGTCAATGAGCGGGGCGGTGGACCCGACGCCGAGGCCGGTGCGGGTGTCGGCGACCCGGGCCGGCGTCGAGGACAGGGTGGAGCCGGCGACCACGGCGGACCCGCCGATGACGTAGCCGGCGACGTCGACGACGAGGTGCACGGTGCCGCCAGAGCCGTTGTAGAGCGACATCTGCCCGTTCGAGCCGACGGTGGCGAGGACGAGGTTCGGCACGGTCTGGCCGACGGCGAAGTTGAGGTTCGAGGCCTTCGGTCGGGCGCGTCCGGCCGGGTAGACGGTGAGGTAGCCCGACCTCGTGGCGCCGGTGACGGTGACGTTGAGGACGACCGCGGTGACCCCGGTGGCGGGGACGCCGCCCCGGCCGGTGACCGTGACCGTCGTCGTGCGTCCCGGACCGGTCGCACCGGACTGGCCGCCGAGGCCGGTGCGGGTGTCGACGATCCGGGCCGGGGCGACGGTGACCGTCGAGCCGGCGCTGACCTGGACGCTCGCGCAGCCCAGCAGCGTGCTCGGGTCCCCGGCGCCCACGCCGATCGCCCGGGCGCACACCTGGTGCGTGCCCGAGGGCAGGGTGACCGCGGCGGAGAAGCCGCGCGCGGCGCCGTGGTGGTAGACGGCGTCGACGTCGGGCCGGCTCACCGAGGCCGGGCTGGTCGCCACGCGCACCCCGTCCGACTCGAGCGAGACCTGCACCGGGTCACCGGTGTCGGGGTCGTCGGCCCAGCCGGAGAGGGTGGCGCCGCCCGGCACCGCGGTGACGGCGTCGAGCCGCCCGAAGGCGCTGCACAGCAGGTGGTCGCAGGCCGCGAGGGTGGCGTCGTCGACGACGGTGACGGGCTGCTGGCCGCCGAAGGCGGTCCACGAGGTGAACCCGAGGGGCCGGCCCCCGCTGACGTGGACGAGCCGGCCCGACGGCCCGCCGCGCAGGAACACGTCGGTGGGCAGGCTGCGCAGGTGCGGCCCGTGCGTCAGCTCCCACGGGTCGATCGCCGTGTAGGGCTGCGGGGCGCCGTACGCCGACCAGGAGGGGACGGCCAGCGGGGCGCCGCCGGCGACGACGTACGTGCGGCCGTCGGCGGTGTTGCGCAGGAAGCTGCCGTTGCGGGGGGCCGCGAGCAGGTGGCCGAAGACGCCGCTGCCGCCGGCGTTGGCGATGGTCGCGGCGTCGACGAGGGTGGTCGGCTGCTGGCCGCCGAAGCTGGTCCACGACGAGACGTAGAGCGGCGCGCCGCCGGCGACGCGGTAGACGCGGCCGTCGGTCCCGGTGAGGAAGGTGCCGTCGGCGGGGTAGGCGGGCAGCGTCGCGAAGGCGGCCGCGGAGATCGAGGTGATCGGCGGGACGGAGCCGAAGCCGGCGAAGCTCGTCACGTAGATCGGGGCGCCGCCGGCGATCCGGTAGACCTGGCCGTTCTCGGCGATCCGCACGTAGGTGCCGTTGGCGGGCGGGAACGACGAGGTGGAGCTCGGCGCGCCCCCGAAGTGGATGAAGCCGGTGACGTCGGCGATGAGGTACCAGCGCCAGTCGAAGTCGCCGCCCCAGTTGTCCTCGGAGACCTTGACCCGCTTCGTGGTCGGGTCGACCGCCTCGACGTAGGCGACGTGGCCGTTGCTGCTGAGGCCGGCCTTCTGGTCGAACCACGCGATGTCGCCGACCTGCGGGGTCTTGTCGACCCGCACGCCGCGGGACGCGGCGACCGGGCCCCACTGGTAGCCGTTGCCCTGGCCGGCGAGGTACGACGCGTTGATGCCGCGTGCCTTGAGCCGGTAGGCCGCGTAGTTCGTGCAGTTGTGGCCGGGGTACATCCCGAAGAACGACTGCGTGTAGACGTTCTGGTAGCCCGCGTTGCCGAGCCCGTAGGTGTTGCAGGTGGCGAAGCTCTTGCACAGGGTGTTGAACCAGGTGAAGGCCGTCGCGGGCGACCACGCGGCCGGGCCGACGGCGGCGGCCACGACGAGCGCCACGAGCGCGAGGACGCTGCGGGCCCTCAGCAGCGGGGCGGCGGCGTGACGGTGGCGGCCGGCGTACGGGGCGCCGTACCGGCGGCGGGCGCTGGTGGGCAGGGGCAGGGGCGTGGTCGTGGGCATCGTGAGTCCTCGTGGACCCGGCCCGGGGGGAGTCGGGCCGGGCCTCGACGGGCCGCGAAGGGCTGTCGGGGTCGGGTGGGACGCGGGGCGTCCGGGAGCGGGGCGGGGAGGTGCGGTCGGGGACGTGGCGTGCCGCGGGGAGGCGGCGTGGGGGTGCTGCGAGGGGTGCGGCGGGGGTGCTGCGTGGGGGAGCCGGCCGGGGGGAAGGGCCGGTGGAGGGGTGGGCGACGGGGAGTGTCGCTCAACCGTGATGTCCGAAACCTACCGGCCTGTACCAGAATGCGGTAGTGCACGGCCGGAACAACACGCGTGACCGTCTCACGAATGGCCGTTCGGGGGAACCCCTCCTCGACGGGTCGGCCCCCGCCGCCCCGGCCGGGCGTCCGGGCTGCTAGACATCCGTCATGGCCACCACTGCCCTCGGCGGGACCCCCGCCCACCTCGTCGGCGAGCTGCCCGCCGTCGGCGACGCTGCCCCCGACTTCCACCTCGTCGGCTCGGACTTCTCCGCCGTCACCCGCGAGCCGGGCGTGCGCCACGTGCTCAACATCTTCCCCAGCGTCGACACCGGGGTGTGCGCCGCGAGCGTGCGCGAGTTCAACGCCCGTGCGGCCGACCTGGACAACACCCGCGTCGTCTGCGTCTCGGCCGACCTGCCGTTCGCGCAGGCCCGGTTCTGCGGCGCCGAGGGCATCGACAAGGTGGTCACGGCGTCCGGCTTCCGCTCGAGCTTCGGCGACGACTACGGGGTGCGCCTCGTGGACGGCGGGTTCGAGGGCCTCTACGCCCGCGCCGTCGTCGTGCTCGACGAGGACGGCCGCGTCGTGCACACGCAGCTGGTCCCCGAGATCGGCCAGGAGCCCGACTACGACGCGGCGGTCGCCGCGCTGGGCTGAGCGCCCGGGCGGGGCTCAGCCGCCGAGCACCTCACCGAGGTCGTACGCCGGCGCGCGGTCGACCTGCTCGATCCGGCACGACGGCGCGTCGCGGTCGGGACGCCAGCGCAGGAACGTCACCGCGTGCCGGAAGCGTCGGCCCTCGAGCTGGTCGAAGGCGACCTCGACGACCCGCTCGGGGCGCAGCGGCACGTACGACACGTCCTTGCTGCCCGAGAACCGCGAACGGTCGGTCTCGGCGGCCTCGGGTCGCCCCTCGTCGTCGCGCACGACGAGGGGCGCCAGCTCGTCGACGAGCTCGAGGCGGCGCTTCGCCGTGAAGGCGGCGATGCCGCCGACGCCGAACAGCGAGCCACCCTCGTCGGGCGCGTCGTCGTACAGGCCGAGCAGGAGCGAGCCGACGCCCTGGCCGCTCTTGTGGACCCGGTACCCGTAGACGACGGCGTCGGCGGTGCGGTGGTGCTTGATCTTGAGCATCGTGCGCTTGTTCGGCGCGTAGGGCTGCTCGAGCGGCTTGGCGACGACGCCGTCGAGCCCGGCGCCCTCGAACCGCTCGAACCAGTCGCGGGCGACGTCGGCGTCGGTGGTGATCCGGGTCAGGTGCACGGGGTCGGCCGCGCCGAGGTGCGCCAGCGCCTCCTCGAGCCGGGCGCGGCGCTCGCGGAACGGCCGGTCGAGCAGCGCCTCGTCGCCCAGCGCGAGCAGGTCGAAGCAGACCAGCTCGGCGGGCGTCTCCCGCGACAGCCGCGTGATGCGCGACTGCGCGGGGTGGATCCGCTGCGACAGCTGCTCCCACTGCAGCCGCTCGGCGCCGGGCTCGCCGCTGCGCACGACGACCTCCGCGTCGACGACGCAGCGCTGGGGCAGCAGGCGCCGTACGGCGTCCACCACCTCCGGGAAGTAGCGGGTCAAGGGCTTGCTGCCGCGGCTGGCCAGCTCGACCTCGTCGCCGTCGCGCAGGACCAGGCAGCGGAAGCCGTCCCACTTCGGCTCGTAGGCCAGGCCCCCGCGGACGCTGTCGGCGGCGGGGACCGTGTCGACGGCCTTGGCGAGCATGGGCTGGACCGGGAGGTCGAGGGGCTGGCGCACGCTGCCATGATGACGCCATGTCGAGCTCACCCCCGGCCCGCAGCGCCGTGCGCGCCGTGGCCGCGGGCGGCGCGGCCGGCGCCGGGGTGCTCGCGCTGGGCGGCCTCGCGACGTCGGCGTACTTCGCCCGGGCCGTCCTCACCCCCGACCCGCGCCGGCCCGACGACGTCCGCGTCCTCGCCGTCGGCGCGGACACGGTGACCCTGGCCGTGGGGCCGGAGACCGTCGTCCCCGGCCGCTACGGCCTGTGGTCCGGCGAGGAGGCGCACGCGCGCATCGGGGACGTCCTCGAGCGGGACGACCGCGCCGTCGTCCGCCGGCTCGTCGCCGTCGACCGCGGCCCGCTCGAGCCGGGCGGCGCGCGGTGGGACCAGTACTGGTACTGGGACTCGCCCCGCGTCAGCCTCGGGATCCCGCACCGCGACGTCGCCGTCGACGGCGAGCTCGGACCGCTGCCGTCCTGGCTGGTCGAGCCGGACCCGGCCGGTCCGCCCGGGCCCGGCACCGGGCGGTGGGCGGTCCTCGTGCACGGCCGCGGCGCCCGCCGTGAGGAGTGCCTGCGCGCCGTGCCGGTGCTCCGGCGGCTCGGCTACACGTGCCTGGTCATCAGCTACCGCAACGACGTCGGCGCCCCGCCGGCCCCGGACGGGCGCTACAACCTCGGCCTGAGCGAGTGGCGCGACCTCGATGCGGCGATGGCCTTCGCGCTGCGGCACGGCGCCGCCGGGCTCGTCCTCGGCGGGTGGTCGATGGGCGGCGCCATCGTCCTGCAGACCCTCGACCGCTCGCCGCTGTCGGACCGCGTCGACGCCGTGCTGCTCGACTCGCCCGTCGTCGACTGGGGCGACGTGCTCGCCCACCACGCGCGGCTGCACCACATCCCCGCTCCGCTGCGGATGGTCGGGACGGGGCTCATGGGGCGCCGGGCGGGCCGGCGTCTCGTCGGCGTGCACGACCCGGTCGACGTCGCCCTCACCGACTGGGTCGCCCGGTCCGACGAGCTGCACCACCGCGTCCTGCTCCAGGCCTCCGTCGACGACGAGTTCGTCCCCGTGGGGCCGGCGCTCGCGCTCGCACGGGCCCGGCCCGACCTGGTCACCCTCGAGCGGTGGGACACCGCGCGGCACTGCAAGGAGTGGAACCTCGACCCGCGGCGCTGGGAGCGCGCGGTCGAGGAGTTCCTCGGCGCCGGAGCAGTCGTCAGCGGTGGTCGGACCGCAGCCAGCGCCCCATGACCGTGCCCTCGCCCTCGACGAGGACCCGGGGCAGGTAGTCACCGGTCAGCGCGGGTCCCTGGGTGATCCGCGGCCCGTCGCCGCCGACGACGACCGGCGTCACCGACAGGCAGATCTCGTCGACGACCCCGGCCTGCACCATCGAGGAGAGCAGGTGCGGGCCGCCCTCGCTGAGCAGCCGGCGCAGTCCGCGCTCGTGGAGCTGGGCGACGAGCCGTTCGTGCCCGACGTGGGTGCGCCCGCAGACGAGGACGTGCTCCTCGCCGAGGACCTCGCGGGCCTCGTCGAGGCTCGGGGCGGACGACGTCGTGGCCATGAGCACGCGGCCCGGGTCGGCGTCGCGCACGGTGTCGGGGACGACGCCCTGGCCCGAGACGACGACGAGCGGCAGGTCCGGGTCGATGCCGGCCCCGGCGCGGACGGGGGCGAGGTGCTCGGCGACGGACAGGGCGCCGTACCCCTCCCCGCGGACGGTCCCGGCACCGACGACGACCGCGTCGCTGAGCGCGCGCAGCAGCTCGAAGACGACGTGGTCGACCTCGGTGTTGACGGTCCCCGAGCGGCCGTCGGCGCCGGTGATCGAGCCGTCGACGCTCGCGGCGAAGTTGACCCGCAGCCACGGCGCACCGTCCGGAGGCGTCGTGTAGAGCCGCGCGAGGGCGAGGTCGTCGAGCTCGCCGCCGACGGGGACGGGGGACGAGGCGGGCGGGTCGGCCAGGAGCAGTCGCACGGCGCGAGTATGCCCACGCGCGCCGCCGCGTACGCGCCGGCCGGTGGGGCAGGATGGCGGCCATGTCGAAGAAGACGAAGGTCGCCGACGTCCACTCCCTGGCCGACGAGCTGCGGGTGGGGAAGGGCTTCCGGCTGGCCGACGTCGACCCGGGCTCGACGCCGGGCTTCGACGGCGGCAAGAAGGCGGGGGCGGCCCTGCTCTGGGAGCGTCTCGACGAGCTCGGCGACTGGCAGGAGAAGCTGCACGCCGAGTCGACCGCCGGCAGCGAGAGACGGCTGCTCCTGGTCGTGCAAGGCATGGACACCGCCGGCAAGGGCGGCATCATGCGCCACGTCGTCGGGGCGATGGACCCCGAGGGGGTGCGCGCGACGGCGTTCAAGAAGCCGACCGACGAGGAGCGCCGGCACGAGTTCCTCTGGCGCATCCGCAACGCGCTGCCCGGTCCGGGCCGGGTCGGCGTCTTCGACCGCAGCCACTACGAGGACGTCCTCGCGGTGCGCGTCCACGACCTCGTCGAGCCGGCCGAGTGGCGCGGCCGCTACGCGATCATCAACGCCTTCGAGCGCGACCTCGTGCGCGACGGCACGACCGTCGTCAAGGTCATGCTGCACCTGTCCCGCGACGAGCAGAAGGCGCGGCTGACCAAGCGCCTCGACCGCCCCGACAAGTACTACAAGTACAACCCGGGCGACGTCGACGAGCGCGGCTACTGGGACGACTACATGGAGGCCTACCAGGTCGCGCTCACCCGCTGCTCGACCACCGCCGCGCCCTGGTACGTCGTCCCGGCCGACCACAAGTGGTATGCGCGGCTCGCCGTCCAGACCCTGCTGCTCGACGCGTTCGAGCGGCTGGACCCGCAGTGGCCGCCGGCCTCCTACGACGTCGCGGCCGAGCAGCGCCGGCTCGCGGAGAGCTGAGCGTCGCCGTGGTCGGACCCGCTGGACCCACCGGACCCGGATCGCCCGGGCGCCCCACCGGGGTCGTGGTCCCGGAGGTCGCCGAGCAGGGCGGCACCCGGTCGACGTCGGCCCTCGGGCGCGCCGTCGTCGCCGACGCGCTGCGCCCGGTCGACCCGGTCGGTGCGGCCGCCGCGCAGCGGGACACCAGCTGGCGGCAGGGCTACCTCACCCACTTCCGCCGGCTGGTCGAGGTGGGGCTGGCCGACGAGGCGGCCGCGCTCGGTGTGGCCCGCGCCGGGTTGGCGTCGGTCCACGAGCGGATGCGGGTCAGGGTCGACGACGGCGAGGACGACCGGCCGCTGGCCGAGGCCTTCACCGCCCGGCCGGGCGGCGCGCGGCCGCTGCGCACGGAGGTCGTCACCGGGACGGGACGGCCGCGGGCGACCCTGAGCCTGCCGCTGCGCGGGGGGCGGCTCGAGGGTGACGCCCTGCTGCGCCAGCTCGACGACTGGCTCGCCCGCGGCATCCTCGAGCCGGCGGCGGCCCAGGCGGTGCGCACCGTCGCGGCCGAGCCGGAGCGGCTGCGGCTCGAGGGCCGGCGCGTCGTCGTCCTCGGCGCCGGCGCCGAGATGGGGCCGCTGCGCGCGCTGCTCGGCTGGGGCGCCGACGTCGTCGGCGTCGACCTGCCGCGGCCCGAGATCTGGCGCCGGCTGCGGCCGCTCGCGCAGGAGTCCGGCGGCCGGCTGACGCTGCCGGTGTCGGACCCCGGCGGGGGCGGCGGTGCCAGCGGGGACGGTGGTGGCGTCGAGGGAGCCGACCTGCTGCACGACCTGGCCGCCGTCGCCGACTGGCTGACGGACCTCGACGGGCCGCTCGTCCTCGGCAACTACGTCTACGCGGACGGGGCGACGAACCTGCGCGTCTCGACCGCCGTCGACGCCCTCAGCGCCGAGCTGCTCGGCCGGCGCGACGACCTCGCCCTCGCCTTCCTCGCGACCCCCACCGACGTCTTCGCCGTCCCGGGCGAGGCGGTCGTCCAGTCCGCCCGGGGGTACGACGAGCCGGCCGCCGCGACCCGGCTGCTGCGGCCCGCGCTGCGGGCGGTGAGCGGCGGCCGGCTGCTCAAGCGCAACTACGCGCCCGGGTCGGACCCCGGTCTCAACGACAGCGTCGTCCCGCAGCAGGGCCCGAACTACCTGCTGGCCAAGCGGATCCAGCGCTGGCGGGCCACCGCGGCGCGCCGCGACGGCGTCGACGTCTCGCTCAAGGTCGCGCCGCCGACCCGGACCCGGTCGGTCCTGCGCAACCGGGCCCTCGCGGCGGCGTACGCCGGCGCGCACCGCTTCGGCATCGAGGTCTTCGAGCCGGCGACGAGCAACACCCTCATGGCCGCGCTGCTCGTGCACGACCTCACGTCACCGCGGCCGCCGCTGCGCCCGCCGTGGGAGGAGGAGGCCGACGGGGCGGTGCACGGCGGCCTGTGGCGGGCGCCGTACGACCCGCGCAGCGCGCTGGGACTGGCCGTCGTCCTCGGTGTCGGCGGGGCTCGCGGGTAGGGCGACCTAGCCGACGAAGGCGCGGTCGACGACCTCGCGCGAGCGACCGGCGAGGTCGACGGCGAGCGTGCCGAAGCACCGGCCGCCCCGCTCCGGGGCCAGGCGCGACGCGACGAACGCCTCGGCCACGGCGGCGGGGGAGTGGCGCAGGACCAGGGCGGCCTGCAGCACGAGCGCCAGGTCCTCGACGAGCCGGCGGGCGCCGAACTGGGCCGCGAGCGGGTCGGCCGCCGCGGTCGCCTCGGCGCGCGCCAGGACGTCGTCCACCGCGGCGTCGAAGCGGGCGTCCAGCCCCCGCGAGAGGGTCAGCTCCTTGGCAACGGCTTCCAGGGATGCCGGTTCCCGCGACAGGGCGCGGACGACGTCGAGGGCGTTGACGGTGCCCGAGCCCTCCCAGACCGAGTTGAGCGGCGCCTCGCGGTAGAGGCGGGCGACGCCGTTCTCCTCGACGTACCCGTTGCCGCCCAGGCACTCCAGGGCCTCGGCGACCATCGGTGGCGTCCGCTTGCAGACCCAGTACTTGCCGACGGCGACGGCCAGCCGGGCGAACGCGGTCTCGCCCTCGTCGACGGCGTGCGCGAGCCGCAGGCCGAGGAGGGTGGCGGCCTCGGACTCGAGGGCGAGGTCGGCCAGGACGTTGGTCATCGCCGGCTGCTCGACCAGCGACCGGCCGAAGGCGTGCCGGTGGCGCGCGTGGTGGACCGCGCGGACCAGGGCCTGGCGCATCGTCGCGGCCGAGCCGAGGACGCAGTCCAGCCGGGTCGCCCCGACCATGTCGATGATGGCCCGGACGCCGCGGCCCTCCTCGCCGAGGAGCGCGCCCCAGGTGCCGTCGAGCTCGACCTCGGACGAGGCGTTGCTGCGGTTGCCGAGCTTGTCCTTGAGGCGCTGCAGGGCGAAGACGTTGCGGGTGCCGTCGTCGAGGACGCGCGGCACGACGAAGCACGAGGGGGAGCCGGGCTCGACGGCGGCGAGGACGAGGAAGACGTCGTCCATCGGCGCCGAGGTGAACCACTTGTGCCCGGTGAGCCGGTACGTCGCCCCCGGCAGCGGCCCCCCGGGCGCCCGCACCGCGCGGGTCGTGTTCGCGCGCACGTCGGAGCCGCCCTGCTTCTCGGTCATCCCCATCCCGGCGAGCGCGCCCGCCTTGTCGGCGGCGCGTCGCAGCCCCGGGTCGTAGGTGCGCGAGGCGAGCAGCGGCGACCAGCGGGCGGCCTGCTCGGGGTCGCGGGCGAGGGCGGGTGCGGCGGCGTACGTCATCGAGACCGGGCAGCCGTGCCCGGCCTCGACCTGGCTCCAGGCGACGAAGCCGACGGCGCGCCGCAGGTGCGCGCCCGAGCCCGCGGGACGCGTCCACGGCTCGGCGGTCAGCCCGTGACCGACGGCGACGGTGAGCAGCTCGTGCCAGGCCGGGTGGAAGTCGACCTCGTCGACGCGGACCCCTCGGGGGTCGTGCGTGACCAGCCGCGGCGGGTTCCGGTCGGCCTGCTCGCCCCAGCGCTGCGCCCGCTCGGTCCCGGCCAGGTGACCCAGCGCGTGCAGGTCGGCGGCGTCCGCCGTGGAGCCCCAGCGCGCGAGCGCCTCGACGAGCACCGGGTCGGACCCGACGACGTCGTACCCGCGCAGGGGCGGCACCTGGTTGGTCACCTCGTGCGTCGGCATGCCGGCGAGCGTACGGCGCGGGGCGCACCCGGGGGTGGCCGCGCGCCGTACCGTGGTGGGGCCATGACGACGCTGCGGACCCGCCTGCGCGGGCGACTCGAACGGGTGCCCGGCGCCACGACCTTCGCGCGCCTGGTCCTCGAGACCGTGCGCGCCTGCCTGAAGTACCGGGTGACCGGGCTGGCATCCGAGGCCGCCTTCTTCATGCTGTTGTCGGCGCCGCCGCTCGTCCTCGCCCTCTTCGGCGGGGTCGGGTACGTCGGCCGGTGGCTCGGCCCCGACACCGTCGCCCAGGTGGTGGCGACGATCCAGACGTACGCCGCCCGGTTCCTCACCGAGCAGGCCCTCGCCGACGTCCTCGTCCCCACGGTGCAGGACGTCCTCGGGCAGGGCCGCTACGACCTCGTCTCGATCGGCTTCGTCCTCGCCCTGTGGTCGGGCTCCCGCGCCCTCAACGTCTTCCTGGACACCATCGCGATCATGTACGGGCAGAGCGGGATCCGGGGGATCGTCGGCACCCGAGCCCTGTCGTTCTCGCTCTACGCGCTGGGGCTGCTCTTCGGCGTCGTCGTGCTGCCGCTCATGCTCATCGGCCCGTCGCTGCTGGCGTCCTGGCTGCCCGAGCGGCTGCACCTGCTGGGGCTGCTCTACTGGCCGGTCGTCGTCCTCGCGGTCGTCGCCGCGCTGACGACCCTGTTCCACGTCGCGACCCCGAGGCGGGCGCCGTGGTGGCGCGACGTGCCCGGCGCCGTCCTCGCCCTCGTCATCTGGGCGCTGGCCTCGTTCGTCGTCCGGGCGTCGGTCGACGCCTCGCTGGGGGGCACGTCGATCTACGGGCCCCTCTCAGCGCCGATCGTCGTCCTCATCTGGCTCTACGCCCTCGCGATCGCCGTCCTCATCGGGGCCGGGCTCAACGCCGCGACCCGGGTGGTCTGGCCGCTCGAGACCCGCCAGAGCACCCGCGCACGCCTGGTGTCGCGGGTGCGCGCCGCCCTGACCGGTCGCAGCCGGCCGGCCCGCGGCGTCGAGGCCGACCCGGTCGCCCAGGAGGACCGCGACGAGCAGCGCCAGTTCGTCGACCCGCGCTGGGTCGACGACGAGCGGGCGCACGACGAGCCGGCGCACCCCGAGCGCGCCGCCAGCTGACCTGGGACGTGTGTGACGGGTGGGGCGGTCGCCCGTGCCGGTACCGGTTTTGGAATCGCCGAGGGCATCCGCTAATGTTCAGAACGCGCCGAACGGGGAAGCCCGAACGGTCAGCATCCGCGGACGTAGCTCAGTTGGTAGAGCGCAACCTTGCCAAGGTTGAGGTCGCCGGTTCGAGCCCGGTCGTCCGCTCGGAGGGTTCCATGCCTTCACGGTGGAGTGGCCGAGAGGCGAGGCAACGGCCTGCAAAGCCGTGTACACGGGTTCAAATCCCGTCTCCACCTCGGACACTCGGGGCCCTGAGGGCTCCGGCCCGCACGGGCGATTGGCGCAGTGGTAGCGCGCTTCCTTGACACGGAAGAGGTCACTGGTTCAAACCCAGTATCGCCCACCAGCACGGCACGGCCCCTGACCTGCGGACACGCGGAGCAGGGGCCTTCGCTTCGTGCCCGGTCGGTCGACCGCCGCGCTGAAGACCGGGACCGGCCGCGGCTGCGGCACGCCGTCGACGGTGACGTCGACGAGCTCGTCGCCGAAGCCGGTCCGGCCCGCGACCTCGGCCACGGCGGCGAACGGCGCCGTGTCCGACCTGCGCGTGGCGCGAGCCGGCCAGGGCCTCGACCCGCTCGTGCGGGTCGCGGGGTGACCGGCCGCCTCGAGGTCGACCCGCGACCTCAGGTCGGCCTGCCCCGGTGCGTCCGGTGTGCCCGGATCGCCCATTGGCCGCTTGCGGCCACGGACGGCCCGTGACCGCCTCCTGCCGCTAGCGTGAGCGACGGCTCCTGGGGAGAGGGGCCGACGGGGAGTGTCGCGGTTCCGTGGGGGAGCCATCCGCACTCTGGAGGGCCGGTGGGAGCTGGGGAGCGCCGCCGGCCCTCACCCCTGCCCGGGCACCTCAGTCCGGCCGCGGACGCGTGAGCGTGAAGGTCTCGAAGGCCGACAGCGCCCCGCCGACCCCGGTGACGTCGTAGTAGGTCACCGTCATCGTCGTGGCGCCGCCGCGCTCGCCCGGGTCGACCTCGAAGGCCGCGAACCCGTAGGCGTGGGCGGCGTTGCGCACCGCCGACCACGGGGCGTCCTCCTGGACGTAGACCGGCGTCCTCCTGGACGTAGACCGGCGGCCGCTTGTGCGTGACCGGGTCCGGCTCGCCGACGCCGACGATGACCCGGCAGGCCGGCGGCTGGAAGAAGAGCGTGTTCGACGGCGCCGAGGTGCCCCCGCCGCCGATGACCATGTGCACCGTGCCCTGCGTCGTATCGACGACCTGCGTGCCGGTGGCCCGCGGCAACGGGGTGAGCGTCTCGTCGTCCTCGTGACCGCGGACCGGGTGCGAGCGCTCGTAGTGGTGCTCGTGCCCGCAGACGACGAGGTCGACGCCGTACGCGTCGAAGAGCGGCAGCCACTCCTGCCGGATCCCGAGGTCGGCGCCGTTGAACTGGTTGGCCGTCGAGACCGCGACCTGGTGCATGCACACGACGACCCAGTCGACGTCGCGACCGGCGCGCGCCGCCTTCAGCTCGGCCTCGAGCCACGCCTTCTGCCGGCCGCGGGAGTAGCCGCGCACGTACGAGTTCCCACCGTCCTGGTAGCAGACGTCGTCGTTGGCGAGCGCGATGACCCGCAGCGCCCCGACGGTGAACGAGTACCAGAGACCGCGGTCCTGGGCCCGCTGGCCACCGGCCTCGGGCAGCTCGAAGTAGGTCTGGTAGGCGGCGTAGCCGATCGGCCCGTTGCCGAGCTCGTTCTCGTGGTTCCCAGGGGACGGCATCCACGGCCGGTGCCGGGCGCTGCGGGAGTTGTTCTCCCAGAAGTCCCACCACGTGCGCACGCGGTCCTGCGAGAGGTTGGCGTAGCAGAGGTCGCCGCTGAAGAGGTGGAAGAGCGGCTGCACCCGCTCCACCCCGGCGGTGGTGTCGCCGGCCGCGGGGGAGCCGAGGTTGTCGTTGACGTACGGCGGGTCGGCGATCGTCACGCCCGTCGGCGGCACGTAGCGCTTGCCCAGCGTCGGCGTGCCCTGGTCGCCGAACGAGGTGAACGTGAAGCCGCCCGAGCGGCCGCGCGGCGCCGTGCGCACCGAGCCGAGCTCGGCCTGCGCGCCGTCGTGGACGGCGACGTACAGGTAGTCGGTCGACGGGCGCAAACCGTTGACGGCGGCGTGGTGGGCGAAGACCCGCCGGCCCGACTGCGCGTCGACGTACGAGCGCGTCGCGGCGGGCACGGTGCGGTGGTAGCCGTGCGGCTGGTCCCCGACGAGGACGCGGGGGAAGGCGACGGGCGCCAGGGTGTGCCACGAGACGACGACCTGGCTGGTCGCGTCCGCCCCGAACTGCAGGTGCAGCCCGTCCACGCGCGGGGTGCGGACCGGTCCGGCGTCGACCGGGGCGGACGGGGCGCCCTGGACGTGCGGCGCCGGGTCGGCGGCGGCGCTCACCGCCGTGCTGACCGCGCCGACCCCGGCGGCGACGCCCGCGAGGGCGCCCGCGATGACGCTGCGGCGGCGGACGGTGGAGTCGAACAGGGCGCGGTCGTCGGTCACGGGCCCAGTCGACACCCACGGCCGTGACGCCCGGCCGACCGCGGGGTGAACGTCCCGCGAACCGGGTAGGGCGCGCCGACCCCGGGCGACCCCGCCGTCCGGGCCGAGCCCCGGAGGACCCACCGTGACCACCGACCGCCGTACCGTCACCGCCCCCGACGAGAACGACGCCCCCACGTCCGCGGACGCGCCGGAGTCGCCGGCCCGGCTCACGAAGCCGTCGTGGCGCTACGTGCTGCGCCGCACGGTGCGCGAGTTCTCCAAGGACCAGTGCATCGACCTCGCCGCCGCCCTCACCTACTACGGCGTCCTCGCCCTCTTCCCCGCCCTCATCGCGCTCCTGTCGCTGGTCGGGCTCGTCGGCCAGGGGCCCTCGACCGTGCAGACGCTGCTGGGGATCCTGCGCGGCGTCGGCGGCGGCTCCGTCGCCACCACGCTCGAGCCGGTGCTCACCTCGCTCAGCCAGTCCCCAGGGGCCGGCCTCGCCTTCGTCACCGGCCTGCTCGCCGCGCTGTGGTCCGCCTCCGGGTACGTCGGCTCGTTCGGGCGGGCGATGAACCGGGTCTACGAGGTGCGCGAGGGCCGACCCTTCTGGAAGCTGCGGCCCGTCATGCTCCTGCTCACGCTCGTGCTCGTCGTGCTGGCCGCCCTCGTCGCGGTGGCCCTCGCCGTGACCGGGCCGGCGGCCGACGCCGTCGGCGGGGCGCTCGGGCTGGGGTCCACCGCCGTGACCGTGTGGGACCTCGTCAAGTGGCCCGTCGTCCTCGTGGTCGTCGTCGTGGTGGTGGCGCTGCTCTACTACGTCACCCCCAACGTCGAGCAGCCGCGCTTCCGCTGGATCAGCCTCGGGGCCGGCGTGGCCATCGTCGCGTGGGTCGTCGTCTCCGTGCTGTTCGGCTTCTACGTGGCCCACTTCTCCAGCTACGACAAGACCTACGGATCGCTGGCCGGCGTCGTCGTCTTCCTGCTGTGGATCTGGCTGACCAACCTGGCCCTGCTCTTCGGCGCCGAGCTCGACGCCGAGCTCGAGCGCGGTCGCGAGCTCCAGGCCGGGGTCGCGGCCGAGGAGAGCATCCAGCTGCCGCCGCGCGACGACCGCAACATCGAGAAGGCCCGGGCGACCGAGCGGGAGCAGGTCGCCCGAGGGCGGCTGCTGCGGCACGGCCGCGGCGAGCCGGACGTCCTCGAGCGCGACCGGGGTGAGGGTCGACCCTGACCCCCACCCTGAACCGGCCCGGATCATCCCCCGGTCGGAGGCGCCGTCCGGCGGAGCAGGCGCACACTGGAGCCATGAGCACCACCCTGCACCGCCCCGCCGTCCGCTGGTCCGCCCCCGTCGCCGCCGTCGCCGTCATCGCCGGTGGCGCGCTGTGGGTGGGTCGCCCCGCCTCGGCGGACGGTGGGCTGCCGACGCTCACGGCGCAGCAGCTGCTCGTGGCCGCGCAGCGGTCGGCGGCGGCGGGGTCGGTCACCGGTCTCTCCGGCACCGTGCGCCAGCGCGTCGACCTCGGGCTGCCCGACCTCGGCAGCCTGGCCGGGTCCGGCGCCGGCGGGTCCAGCGCCTCGGGGGGTCTGTCGCCCATGACGTTGCTCAGCGGGACCCGTACCTGGCGGGTCTGGGTCGACGGTCCGACGCGGCAGCGGGTCGCCCTCGTCAGTCAGCTGGGGGAGTCCGACGTCGTGCGCGACGGCCGGACCGTGTGGACCTGGGACAGCGCCGAGAAGACCGCCACCAAGGTCGAGCTGCCCGCCCCGACCGGCAAGCCGGGGGCTGCGGCGAACCGGACCCCCACGGACCTCGTGCCCCGCACACCCCAGGAGGCCGCCGACCAGGCGCTCGCCGCCGCGGGGAGGACCACCGACGTCACGACGAGCGGGCTGGCGACGGTCGCCGGGAGAGACGCCTACGAGCTCGTCCTCACCCCGAAGGACGCGGCCACCCGGGTCGGCCAGGTCCGCATCGCCCTCGACGGCGCCACCAAGGTCCCGCTGCGGGTCGAGGTCTTCGCCCGCGGCGCGTCGACCCCGGCCGTCGACGTCGGCTTCACCTCCGTCGACCTCAGCACCCCGGCCGCCTCGACCTTCGCGTTCACCCCGCCGCCCGGCGCGACGGTGCGGACCGAGTCCGTCCCCCAGCCGTCCGCGCCCGACGCGGCCGACAGGGCCAAGGGTGAGGCGGCCGCGCAGGCCCTCGCCCCGCACGTGGTCGGTGACGGCTGGTCCTCCGTCCTCGTCGCCTCCGTCGGCGCGGCCACGAAGGCCGCCGGCTCCGGCGCCACCTCCGACCCCTCGGGCGCCCAGGACCCGTCGGCGGCGCTCGGCGTCCTGCCCAAGGTGTCCGGGTCCTGGGGCTCGGGACGACTCCTCGACGGCGCGCTGTTCTCCGCCGTGCTCACCGACGACGGCCGGGTCGCCGTCGGTGCGGTCGCCCCCGACCGGCTGTACGCCGCCCTGTCGGCGCACTGAGCCCGCGCGCGAGCACGCCGTACGGACGCACGAGCGCGACCGCCCCATGACCGCCGCCGGCGACCTCGCCGTCGCCACCACCGGCCTGACCAAGCGCTTCGGCGCCCAGACCGCCGTCGACGGGATCGACCTCGTCGTCCCGCACGGGGCGGTCTACGGGTTCCTCGGGCCCAACGGCTCGGGCAAGACGACGACCATCCGCATGCTGCTGGGGCTCGTGTCGCCGAGCGCCGGCTCGCGCACGCTGCTCGGGTACGACGTCGCGCGCGACCCGGTCCCGGCCCTCACCCGGGTCGGCTGCCTCGTCGAGGGACCCGCGTTCCACCCGTACCTGTCGGGTCGGGCCAACCTCGTGCGGCTCGACGCGGCCGACCTCACGAGCGACCGGCGCACGACCCGGGCGAGGGTGGACGCGGCGATGGACCGGGTCGGGCTGCTGGCGGCCGCGACCAAGCGGTACCGCAACTACTCGCTGGGGATGCGCCAGCGCCTCGCCATCGCCGGGGCACTGCTCCAGCCGCGCGACCTGCTCGTCCTCGACGAGCCGACCAACGGGCTGGACCCGCAGGGGACCCGCGAGGTGCGCCACCTCGTCGGGTCGCTGGCCCAGGAGGGGACGACGGTGCTCGTCTCCAGCCACCTGCTCTCGGAGGTGGAGCAGATCAGCACCCACCTCGGCGTCATGAGCGTCGGCCGGCTCGTCGCCCAGGGCACGGCCGCGCAGGTGCGCGGGACGGTCGCCCCAGTCGTGCGGGTGACGACCGCGACGCCCGACGCGGCCCGTGACGTCCTGGTCCGGCTGGGCCTGTCCGGGGTCGAGGTGCGCGGCGACGAGGTCGTCGCGCAGCCGGGTGACGTCGTCCCCGAGCGCGTCGTCGAGGCACTCGTCCACGCGGGGGTCGGCGTCCGGGCCTTCGCCGTGACGGCGCCCAGCCTGGAGGACCTGTTCGTCCAGCTGACGGGGGAGGGCTTCGATGTCAGTGGCTGAGCGCGCGCGGCCCACCGCGCGCCCCCGCGCGGCCCTGCGGTTGCTGGGGTCCGAGCTGCGGCTCGTCGCCGGGCGTCGGCGCAACCAGATGGGGCTGCTCGTCCTCGCGGCCGTCCCCGTCGTCCTGGCCGTCGCGGTGAAGGTGACCTCAGGCCCGTCGGCCGGCCGCGGCCCGGACTTCCTGTCGTCCGTCACCTCGAACGGGCTCTTCGTCGCCTTCGCCGCGCTCACCCTCGAGCTGCCGCTCTTCCTGCCGCTGGCCGTCGCGGTCCTCGCCGGGGACGCGGTGGCCGGCGAGGCCAACCTCGGCACGCTGCGCTACCTGCTCACCGTCCCGGTCAGCCGCACGAGGCTGCTCGTCACGAAGCTGGCCGGGCTGGCCATCGGTGCGTTCTGGGGCGTGGCCGTCGTCGCCGTCGTCGGGGCGGTCGTCGGCATCGCGCTCTTCGGGACCGGGCCGCTCACCACCCTGTCGGGCACGCAGCTGTCCTTCGCCGCGGCGCTCGGGCGACTGGTCCTCGTCATGCTCTACCTCGCGGCCTGCCTGACCGGGCTGGCCGCGGTGGGGCTGTTCATCTCGACGCTCACCGAGCAGCCGATCGCGGCGACCGTGGCGACGGTGATCTTCTCGACGCTGTCGCTCATCCTCGACGGCATCCCCCAGCTGGCCTGGCTGCACCCGTGGCTGCTCGTCGACCGGTGGCTCGCGTTCGGGGACCTGCTGCGCGACCCGGTGTTCACCGAGACCGTCCTGCAGGGGTTGGCCGTCGACGCGGCGTACGTCGTCGTCTTCGGGCTGCTCGCCTGGGCGAGGTTCGCGGGCAAGGACGTCACGAGCTGATCTGTTGTCCTGACATTACGACGAACCGCTAGGATCGGCCGATGGTCGCCCAGCTCGTCGAGGTCCGGATCGACCGCTCGTCGCCGGTGCCGCTCTACCACCAGCTCGCCGAGCAGCTGAGCGCCTCGGTCGTCGACGGGCGCCTGCAGCCGGGTGACGCCTTCGAGAACGAGCTCGACCTGTGCCGGCGGCTCGGGCTCTCGCGACCGACCGTGCGTCGCGCGATCCAGGAGATGGTCGACCAGGGCCTGCTCGTGCGCCGCCGCGGGGTCGGCACGACGGTCGCCAACCGCAAGGTCCACCGCGGCTTCGAGCTCACGAGCCTGTACGACGACCTGCGCCGCGACGGCCGCGCGCCGCGCACCACCGTCCTCGACCTCGAGGTCGGCCGCGACCCGCGCGCCGCCTCCGCGCTGGACCTGCCGGACGACGCGGACCTGCTGTGCGTCGTGCGGCTGCGGCTCGTCGACGACGCCCCGCTCGCGCTCATGCGCAACTGGCTCCCGCCGGCCTACGCCGACGTCACCCGCGAGGAGCTCGAGGAGACCGGCCTGTACGACGTCCTGCGCCAGCGCGGCGCCCGCCCCGTCGTGGCGCGGCAGAGCATCGGCGCGCGGATGCCGTCCGCCGTCGAGCGTCGTCACCTGCGCATCCGCGGCAGCCAGCCGGTGC
Organism: Lapillicoccus jejuensis; assembly: GCF_006715055.1. NCBI lineage: Bacteria > Bacillati > Actinomycetota > Actinomycetes > Micrococcales > Intrasporangiaceae > Lapillicoccus > Lapillicoccus jejuensis. The sequence continues at coordinate 3,926,549 of NZ_VFMN01000001.1, read as the reverse complement.
TGACGATGGCGCGGATGGCCTTCGACGTCGGCGGCAACGCGGTCGAGTTCGGCGACCACGTCTACCGCGCCGAGGACTACTCGCTCGAGGTCGTCGTCGACGAGCGCTGACGCCCTGTGCCACGATCGGTCGGAACGTGGCGGGGCCACGGACGAGCCAGCACGGAGCGGGTAAACGACCGGCCGCAGTGGTCCAGCAGAACGGCGAAGGAAGGAGCCCGCATGGCAACTCCGTCGCGCGTGGGCGCGCTCGTGCAGGGCGCGGTCCGAGCTCCTGACGAGACGGTCCGCGGTGCCACGCCCGCCGAGCTGGTGGCGCTCGAGGCGCGCCTGGGGCGACCTCTGCCCGCTGAGCTCGCGGCGTTCCTCAGCGTCTGCAACGGGGCCCGCATCGGTCCCGGGGGGTTCTTCGGTCAGCGTCCCGACGCCCCCTCCTGCGACCTGCCGACCGTGGCGGCGCTGTGGCCCGGGTGGGCACAGCAGATGTGGTTGCCCGTGGCGGGCGACGGGTGCGGCAACTACTACCTGCTGACGACCGAGGGCGACGTCGGCTTCGTCGACACGATGGAGGATCCCGCGTCCCTGCGCGACCCGCGGTTCCCCGACCTGTTCACCTGTGTCGAGTGGCTGCTCGCGAACGACCAGGCGGACGGCGCTCCATAGGCGGTCTGGAGGCCGTCCTCGGGTGGCGTGGCGGGTTCCGTCGACGGACGCTCGTCGACCCGGGTCACGGCGGACGTCGACGCAGGCCGCGCGCTCCCGGTCAGCGGTTCTGCGGGAACCCGAGGTCGAGCCCGCCGTGGCTCGGGTCGAGCCAGCGCGAGGTCACGACCTTGCCGCGGGTGAAGAAGTGGATGCCGTCGGGTCCGTAGGCGTGGCTGTCGCCGAAGAGGCTGTTCTTCCACCCGCCGAAGGAGTAGTAGCTGACCGGGACGGGGATCGGCACGTTGACGCCGATCATCCCGACCTGCACCTCGTGCTGGAAGCGCCGGGCGGCGCCGCCGTCGTTGGTGAAGATCGCGACGCCGTTGCCGTACTGGTTGGCGTTGATGAGGTCGAGGCCCTCGTCGTAGGAGCCGACGCGCACGACCGAGAGGACCGGGCCGAAGATCTCGTCGGTGTAGATCGACATCTGCGGCGTGACCTGGTCGAAGAGCGTCGGCCCGAGCCAGTAGCCGCCGGAGCCGCCGTCGAACTCGCCGTCGCGGCCGTCGACGACCAGCCGAGCGCCCTCGGCGACGCCCGCGTCGACGTACCCGGCGACCTTGTCCCGGTGCTGGCTCGTCACCAGGGGCCCCATGTCGGTGCCCTTGGTGCCGTCGCCGGTGCGCAGGGTGGTCATCCGCTCGGCGATCTTCGTGACGAGGGCGTCAGCGACGGGCTCGACGGCGACGAGGGCCGAGATGGCCATGCACCGTTCGCCCGCGGAGCCGAAGCCGGCGTTGACGGCGGCGTCGGCGGCGAGGTCGAGGTCGGCGTCGGGCAGGACGAGCATGTGGTTCTTCGCGCCGCCGAGGGCCTGGACGCGCTTGCCGTGCGCCGTACCCGTCTCGTAGACGTAACGGGCGATCGGGGTCGAGCCGACGAAGGAGACCGAGGCGACGTCCGGGTGGGTGAGCAGCGCGTCGACCGCCTCCTTGTCGCCGTGGACGACGTTGACGACGCCCTCCGGCAGCCCGGCCTCGAGCCACAGCTGCGCGACGGCCACGGCCGCCGACGGGTCCTTCTCGGACGGCTTGAGGACGACCGAGTTGCCGCACGCGACCGCGACCGGGACGAACCACAGCGGCACCATGGCCGGGAAGTTGAACGGCGAGATGACGGCGACGACGCCGAGCGGCTGGCGCAGCGAGTAGACGTCGACCCCGGTCGACGCGTTCTCGCTGAAGCCGCCCTTGAGCAGGTGCGGGATGCCGCAGGCGAACTCGGCGACCTCGAGGCCGCGGGTCACCTCGCCGACGGCGTCGCTGAGGACCTTGCCGTGCTCGGCGGTGATGAGCGCCGCGATGTCCTCCTTGCGCTCGTCGAGCAGCTGCCGGAAGGCGAAGAGGACGGCGCTGCGCTTGGCCAGCGACGTGGTGCCCCAGGCCAGCCCGGCCTGACGGGCCGTCTCGACGACCTCGCCGACCAGGTCCGCCGACGCGAAGTCGACGACCCCGGTCTGCTCACCGGTCGCGGGGTTGAAGACCTGGCCGGTCCGCTCGGCCTCCCCGGTCCACGGCTTGCCGCCGACGAGGTGGGTGATGCGGGTGGGGTCGGTCATGCCGGTCGTCCTCCGTCGGTGGTGCGGCTGGTGGCGCTGCTGGTGAGGGGCTCGTGGTGCGGGGCGACGTACGGGCGCTGTCGCGCCTTGTGCGTCAGGTACTCGTCGTGGGCCGTGCGGGTCGTGTCCAGCGAGGCGACCTCGCTGACCGGCACGTCCCACCAGGATGCGCTGTCCGGCGCGCCGACGAAGGGGTCGGTCTCGACGTGGACGACGACCGGGCCGCCGTCCTCGGGCGCGGCCTTCGCGGCCTTGATCGCCTGGATGAGCTCTTCCCGAGAACGCACCTCGATGACCGTGGCCCCGAGGCTGCGGGCGTTGGCCGCGAGGTCGACCGGGAGGAACTGGCCGTCGAGCCGGCCGTCCTCGCCGCGGAAGCGGTAGCGCGTGCCGAAGCGCTGCGAGCCGAGCGACTGCGAGAGCGAGCCGATCGAGTGGAAGCCGTGGTTCTGCACGAGGACGACGACGACCTTGATGCGCTCCTGCACGGCGGTGACGAGCTCGGTCGGCATCATCAGCCAGCCGCCGTCGCCGACCATGGCGAAGACGTCGCGCGACGGGTCGGCGAGCCTGATGCCGATCGACGCCGGGATCTCGTAACCCATGCAGGAGAAGCCGTACTCGACGTGGTAGCCCTTGCGGTCGCGCACCCGCCACAGCTTGTGCAGGTCCCCGGGCATCGAGCCGGCGGCGCAGAGGACGACGTCGCGCGGGTCGCTCAGCTCGTTGACCGCCCCGAGGACCTCACCCTGGGTGAGCAGGCCGTCGGCGAGGGCGTCGGTCACCTCGGCCGCCGGGTGGTAGGCGCCCTCCACGAGCTCGTCCCAGTCGGCCTGGAGCCGTTGCTGCTCCTGCCGGTACGACGCCTCGACCGACCACCCGTCGAGGGCGGCGGTGAGCGCGGTGAGGGTGTCGCGGGCGTCGCCGACGAGGGGGAGCCCGGCCTGCTTGCCGGCGTCGAACCGGGCGACGTTGAGGTTGACGAAGCGTACGCCCGGGTCCTGGAACGCGGTGCGCGACGCGGTCGTGAAGTCGCTCCACCGCGTGCCGACCCCGAGGACGACGTCGGCGCGCTCGGCGACCGCGTTGGCCGCGGTCGTGCCGGTCGAGCCGACGGCGCCGAGCAGCTGCGGGTGGCCGTGCGGGAGGCTGCCCTTGCCGGCCTGGGTCTCGCCGACGGGGACCCCGGTCGCCTCGCAGAAGGTGCGCAGCGCGTCCTCGGCCTGCGCGTAGTGGACACCGCCGCCGGCGACGACCATCGGGCGCCGGGCGGAGCGCAGCAGCGCCACGGCGTCGCCGAGGTCGGCCGGGTCGGCCTGGGGTCGACCGATGCGCCACACCCGCGGCGCGAAGAGCTCGACGGGCCAGTCGTGCGCCTCCGCCTGGACGTCCTGGGGGAGCGCGAGGGTGACGGCGCCGGTCTCGGCCGGGTCGGTGAGCACCCGCATGGCGGCGAGCAGCGCCGACGGCAGCTGCTCCGGGCGGCTCACCCGGTCGAAGAAGCGCGACAGCGGCCGGAAGGCGTCGTTGACGGTGACGTCGCCGGCGTACGGCGCCTCGAGCTCCTGGAGCACGGGCGCGCTCACCCGCGTGGCGAAGGTGCCGGACAGCAGCAGCAGCACGGGGATCCGGTTGACCGTCGCCAGCGCCGCGCCGGTGAGCATGTTCGTCGAGCCCGGGCCGACCGACGCCGTGCAGGCCCAGGTCTGCAGGCGGTCGCGCTGGCGGGCGTAGCCGACGGCGGTGTGGACCATGGCCTGCTCGTTGCGGGCGAGGACGTAGGGCAGGCGGTCGTCCCCGGTCGCCTCGAGCTCGTTCTCGAGCAGGGCCTGGCCGACACCGGCGACGTTGCCGTGGCCGAAGATGCCGAGCATCCCGGCGAAGAGCTTCTGCCGCTCCCCGTCGCGCTCGGACCACTGGGCGGCGAGGAAGCGGACGAGGGCCTGGGCGACGGTGAGCCGCACGGTGCTCGACACGCCGGAGGCAGGCTCGGTCATCGGGGTCCTCCCAGCGGCAGGCGGGGGTCGACCGGCTGGTCGGCCCAGGTGCTCCGTACCCAGCCGTGGGCGGGGTCGTCGCAGATCAGCCAGGCGCGCTCCGGACCGGGGCCGGCCATGACGTTGAGGTAGTACAGGTCGTAGCCGGGGACGGCCATCGCCGGACCGTGCCAGCCGTGCGGGACGAGCACGACGTCGCCGGTGCGCACCGGCGTCAGCTCGTCGATCTCGCGGTCTGCGCCGCTGCCGTAGACCCTCAGGTACCCGTGTGGGTCGGCACCCTCGCCGTTGGGGCCGGGCGCCGGCGACCCGGGGGTCACCCGCACCTCGTGGTAGTAGATCTCCTCGAGCGCGGTCTCCTCGTCGGGCCGTTCCTCGTCGTGCTTGTGCGGCGGGTACGAGCTCCAGTTGCCCTCGGGTGTGACGACCTCGCAGGCGATGATCCGCTCGGCGCCGAGGACGCCCGGCACGCCGAAGTTACGGACCTCGCGGGAGGCCTGCCCAGCACCGCGCAGCTCGACCGGGACGTCGGCGGCGGGGAGGTGTCGCGGTGGCGGGACGTCGTCGGGCGCCTCGCCGGGGACGACAGCCAGGCAGAGCGCCACCCGCGTCGGGCCCGCCGTCGCGCTGACGACGACGTCGCTGCCGCGGGGTGCGTAGACGACGTCGGGTGCTCCGGCGAAGACCGAGGCCCGGGGCGCGAGGTCGGCCATGAGGTCGCCGTACGGGCCCGTGACGGTGACCGTGGCGCCGCCGGAGAGGGGGAGGACGACGGCCTCGCGCGTCGCAGTGGTGAACCGGCGCTCGTCACCGGCGGTGAGGTCGACGACGAGGAGCCCGGTGTGCTGCCACCCGTCGAGGGCGTCGTCGACGACGACGTCCCAGCCGTCGTGGCGCAGGGTGCCGAGCGGGAAGGTCCAGCGGCTCACGAGTCACCACCGTGCACGAGCCCGGCCGCCACGTCCACCGCGGCGGCGACGTCGCCGTCCGGGGGGTACAGCAGGGCGCGGCCGACGACGAGCCCGCGGACCGCGGGGAGGGCGAGGCCCCGGCCCCACGCGGCGTAGGTGTCGGCGGGATCGCCGACCGGGTCACCCCCGAGCAGCAGCGTCGGCAGCGTCGTCCCGGCCATGACCTGCTCGAGCCCGTCGACGACGGGCAGCTTGAGCCAGGTGTGCGCGCTGGACGCCCCGAGCCCGGCGGCGATCGCGGCCGACCGCAGCACCGACTCGGCGTCGAGCAGGTTGCCGACCCGTCCGTCACGGCGGACCGAGAGGAACGGCTCGACCATGGCCATTAGCCCGGCGTCGGCGAGGGCCGTCACCGCGTCGGCGCTGGCCTGCAGCGTCGCGGCCGTCCCGATGTCGTCGAGGCAGATGCGGGTGAGCATCTTGCCGCCCTCGAGGCCGAGCGCGGCGATCCGCGGGGCGTCGTACGCGGTGAAGCGGTCGTCGAGCTCGAAGCTCGCGCCCTGCAGACCGCCGCGGTTCATCGAGCCGACGGCGACCTTGTCCTCGAGCGCCCCGAGCAGGAGCAGGTCGTCGAGGACGTCGGGCGTGCCGAGGACCCCGTCGACGCCCGGGCGCCCCAGGGCGGTGACGAGGCGGGTGAGCAGCTCGCGCCGGTCGGCCATGGCCAGGGGGTCGGCGCGGACTCCGAGGGCCCCGCGGGCCGGGTGGTCGGCGGCGACGAGCAGCAGCCGGCCGTCGTCGCCGACGAGCGGGCGGCGACGACGTGCGGCCCAGCCGGTGGCGATCCGGTGCGGCTCGCGGACCCGCACCTCGGTGAGGTCGTCCACCGCGACCGGGACGGTCGTCGTGCCGGCGGTCATCGGACCGCCGGCCGTACATCGGCGGGGGAGGCGCCGGCGGCCACCGCCTCGACCTCCGCCGTGGTCGGCATCGCCGTCGAGCACTCGAGCCGCGAGGCGACGATGGCACCGGCGACGTTGGCCAGCCGCAGGGTCCGCTCCAGCGACCAGCCGGCCAGGAGGCCGTGCACGAGCGCCCCGCCGAAGGCGTCACCGGCCCCGAGCCCGTTGACGACCTCGACGGGGTGCGTCGGCACCTCGACCCGCTCCTCGCGCGTGGCGGCGAGCACCCCGCGCGGGCCCAGCTTGACGACGGCGAGGTCGAGACCGCGGTCCAGCAGCGCGTCGGCGGCGCGGTGCGGGTCGGTCTCGTCGACCGCGACGGCGCACTCCTCGCGGTTGCCGACGGCGATCGTCACGTGCTCGAGCGCGCGGCCGACCTCGGCGCGTCCGGTCTCCTCGTCGGGCCAGAACATCGGCCGCCAGTCGAGGTCGAGCACGGTCATCGGTCGTCGCTCGCGCGCCCGCCAGGCGACGTGGTGCGCCGCGCGGCTCGGCTCCTGCGACAGGCCGGTGACGGTCGACCAGTAGATCCGCGCGTCGCGGACCGCGTCGAGCGGCAGCGTGGCCGGGTCGATGAGCAGGTCCGGGGCGGTGGGGTAGCGGTAGAACCAGAGCGGGAAGTCGTCCGGGGGGAAGATCTCGCAGAAGGTCACCGGCGTCGGCGGCCCGTCGACCGGCTCGACGAAGGCGTTGTCCACGCCGAGCCGCGCGATCTCGGCGGCGACGTACTCCCCGAACGGGTCCCGCCCGGTCCGCGTGACGACGGCGGTCCGCCGCCCGTGCCGGGCGGCCGCGACCGCGACGTTGGTCGCGCTGCCGCCGAGGAACTTCTCGAACGTCCTCACCTGCGCCAGCCCGACGCCGTGGTCGAGCGGGTAGATGTCGACCCCGCAGCGGCCGATGGTCACCAGGTCGTACGGCGCCCCGTCGTCGGTCGTCCCGTCGGCACCCGTCCCCTCGCCGTTCATGCGCCCGGCACCTCGTCGAGGTGCACGATGCGTCCCTCGCGGCGAGAGCGGTCGCACGCCTCGGCGGTGCGGAAGGCCTGGAGGGCGTCGTCGACGGTGCACGGGCTCGGCCGCTCGCCCCGGGCGACCTCGACGAACGCGGTGAGCTCGGCGCGGTAGGCCGGGAGGAAGCGGTCCATGAAGGAGTGGTGCACCGGCCCCGCCGGGTACGACGCCCCCTCCTCGGCCGATCGCAGGGCGAGCGAGTCGTCGTACCCGACGCCGATGGTGCCCTCGCTGCCGGCCACCTCCATCCGCACGTCGTGACCGGCGCCGTGGTAGCGGGTCGAGGTGACGGTGACGAGGGTGCCGTCATCGAGGGTGAGCAGGGCCGCGGCCGTGTCGACGTCGCCCGCGTCGCGGAAGAAGTCGGCGCCCTTGTTGCCGCCGGCGGCGTAGGCGGTGACCACCTCGTGGCCCGTGACGAACCGCAGGACGTCGAAGTCGTGGACGTTGCAGTCGCGGAAGATCCCACCGCTGCCGGGCACGTACGACGCGTGCGGCGGCGCCTCGTCGTGGGTCTGGCTGCGCACCGAGTGGACGAAGCCGAGCTCGCCGGCGTCGACCGCGGCCTTGGCCCGTCGGTAGCCGGCGTCGAAGCGACGCTGGAACCCGACGTGGACGGGGACGTCGCTGCCGGCGACGAGCCGGGCCAGCTCGACGGTCTCCTCGAGGGTCGCCGCGACCGGCTTCTCGCAGAAGGTCGGGACGCCGGCGGCGACGCCGGCCCGCAGCAGCGGGGCGTGGCCGGGGGTGGCCGTCGCGACGACGAAGCCGTCGAGCCCGGAGGCGAGCAGCTCCTCGGCGGTGGCGGCGAAGCCGACCCCGAGCGTGTCGGCGACGGCCCGGGCCGCGTCGGGCAGGGCGTCGGCGACGACGACCTCGTCGACCCCGGGGAGGTCCCGGAGCGTCTCGGCGTGGAAGGCGCCGATCCGGCCGACGCCGGCGAGTCCGATGCGCATGGTGGGGAGCCTCTCTGGTCCTGCGGGATGGGCGGCCCCATCGTCGTGCGCGACGTGACGACCTGTCAAGCAAATGTCCTGACATTAGGATGTTGTCTCATCGACTTGACAGTGGGACCGGACGGTCGTCATCGTCCTCCCGTGGCGATCTCCGTGGCCGGTGCCCCCGTGAACTTCGGCGTGTTCGAGCTGACCCCCGACGACCCGGGCCTGGTGCTCCCGACGGGCGAGCAGGTCGCCACGGCGCTGGAGCGGGACGGGTACGCCGGCGTCGACCTCGGCCCCGTCGGCTTCCTCGGCCGCGGTCGCGAGCTGCGCGACCGGCTGCGCGGGCACGGGCTGGAGCTGGCCGGCGGCTGGGTCGACCTGCCGTTCAGCGACGACGAGGCCTTCGCGGCGGCGCTGCCCAGCCTGGACGAGGCGCTCGACGTCTTCTCCGACGCCCTCGAGGCGCACCCCGGCCGGGCCCCCCTGCCGACGCTCGCCGACAGCGGCGACGCGCAGCGCAAGGCGAACCCCGGCGGGGGAGCGGGGCACCGCCTCGACGAGGAGGGGTGGGACCGCTTCGCCCGCAACCTCGCCACGGCCGCCGCGCGGGTGAGGGGGCGCGGTCTGGAGCCGACCTTCCACCACCACGCCTGCACCTTCGTCGAGACCCCCGAGGAGGTCGACGAGTTCCTCGCCCGCACGGACGTCGACCTCACCTTCGACACCGGCCACCTGCTCATCGGCGGCGGCGACGTGCTGACCGCGTGGGAGCGCTGGCGGCCTCGGATCAACCACCTGCACCTCAAGGACGTCCGCGTCCCCGTGCTGCGCGAGATCGTCGGCAACGGCGGCGGGATGATCGACGTGTGGTCCGGCGGGACGTTCGTGCCGTTCGGCGAGGGCGACCTGCCCATGGCGCAGCTCATGGACGACGTCGTCGCCTCCGGCTGGGACGGCTGGCTCGTCGTCGAGCAGGACCTCTACCCGGTCGCGGGCAGCGACCCCGCGGCGCCGTACCGCGACAGCGGGACGAACCGCGAGGTGCTGCGCCGCTGGGTCTGAGGCGCGCCGCGCTCCAGGGGCTCAGACCTCGCTGACCTGGACGCCCTTCCAGAAGGCGACCCGGTCGCGGACCATCTCGGCCTTCTCCTTCGGCTCGGGGTAGAACCACATGGCGTCGGTGTTGGTCTGCCCGTCGACGACGAGCGAGGCGTACGACGCGGTGCCCTTCCACGGGCACACCGACGTCGTGTCGCTGGGCGCGAGGAGGCTCTCGTCGACCGAGGACCGTGGGAAGTAGTGGTTGTTCTCGACGACGACCGTGTCGTCGGACCGGGCGATGACGGTGCCGTTCCAGACGGCCTGCACAGTGCTCATGACGGAGGGAACCACGCCGCCCGCCCGGCTATGCCGGGGGCTTGTCCCGAGCTCGTGCTGTGGCTAAGTTGCATGTTCACCGCAGAAGACGTGAACGATTGGCAAGGGAGCCCGTGATGACCGCCGCCCACCCCACCCGCCGCACCGTGCTCGGAGGGCTCGCCGCCGGGGCCGCCGGGGCCGCCCTGGTCGGCTCCGCCGGGGCCGCCTCGGCCGCCACCGCCCCGCCCCTGACGGCCGCCGGCAAGCGGTGGGTCGCTGCCACCCTGGCCGGGATGACGCTGGAGGAGAAGGTCGGCCAGCTCTTCGTCCAGTACGTCTACGGGCCTACGGCCACCACGGCCGACGACCGCAACACCGCGCTGTACGGCGTCGCGACCGCCCGCGAGGCGATCCGCAAGTACCACCTCGGCGGCGTCATCTACTTCGCCTGGAGCGACAACGTCGGCGGCGGCCCGCAGCAGGTCGCGGGGCTGTCCAACGGTCTCCAGCGCGCGGCGCTCTCGGCGGGGGCGAAGGTCCCGCTCACTCTCACCATCGACCAGGAGCAGGGCATCGTCACGCGGATCGGGCCGCCGGCGACGCAGTTCCCCGGCTCGATGGCCCTGGGCGCCGGCCGCAGCACCGCCGACGCGCGGACCGCGGCCCGGATCACCGGCCGCGAGCTGCGGGCCATGGGCCTGACGACGGACGCGGCGCCCGACGCGGACGTCAACGTCAACCCGCTCAACCCCGTCATCGGGGTGCGCTCGTTCGGCTCCGACCCGACGCTCGTCTCGCGGATGGTCACGGCCCAGGTCGGCGGCTACCAGCAGGACGCCGGGATCAGCGCCACGGCCAAGCACTTCCCGGGCCACGGCGACACGGCGACCGACAGCCACACCGGTTTCCCCGTCATCACCCACACCAAGGCGCAGTGGGAGACCATCGACGCCCCGCCGTTCCGGGCGGCCGTCGCCGCCGACATCGACATGATCATGACCGCGCACATCCAGTTCCCGTCGCTGGACGCCTCGGGCGACCCGGCGACGCTGTCGCAGCCCATCCTCACCGGGCTGCTGCGCGACGAGCTCGGCTACGACGGCGTCGTCATCACCGACTCGCTCGAGATGCAGGGCGTGCGGGACCTGTACGGCGACCCCGAGGTCGCCGTCCGCGCGCTGCTCGCCGGGGTCGACCACCTGCTCATGACCCCGTCCGTCGACGCGTCCTTCCACGCCGTCCTCGACGCCGTGGGGTCCGGCCGCCTCCCGATGGCCGACCTCGACGCCAAGGTCACCCGGATCCTGTCGCTCAAGCACCGCCGCGGCGTCGTCGCGTCGCCGTACGTCCACCCCGGCGCGGTGATGACCGTCGTCGGCACGCCGTCTCACCTCGCGACGGCCGACGCGGTGAGCCGGCGGACGACGACCCTCGTGCGCAACGACGACGGTGTCCTGCCGCTCGCCGTGAGCGGGAAGAAGGTGCTCGTCACCGGCTACGGCGTGACGACGACGGCGACGCTCGGGACGGCGCTCGGTGGCCACGGCGCGACGACGACGGTGCTGTCGACCGGGACGGCACCGACCGACGCGACGATCCAGTCGGCCGTCGACGCGGCGGCCGGGCAGGACGCCGTCGTCGTGTCGTCGTACAAGGTCAGCGCCTACCCCGCGCAGAAGACGCTCGTCGACCGGCTGCGCGCGACCGGGGTCCCGGTGGTCGTCGTCGCGGTCAACGACCCGTACGACGTCGCCTACCTCGGTGACGCGCCGACCTACCTGGCCGCCTACTCCTACAGCCCCGTCGCGCTGACCGCCGCCGCGGCCGTCGTCGCCGGCGCCGTGAACCCGTCCGGCCGGCTGCCCGTGGTCGTCCCCGTCGCCGGGGACCCGACCCAGACGCTGTACCCCTTCGGGTACGGCCTGCACTACTGACCTCCACCACCTACGCCCGACCTCACCGAAGGCTTCGCCATGAGCACGCTTCCCCGTCGTCACGTCCTCTCCGCCGGGCTCGGTCTCGGCCTGCTGCCCCTCAGGGTGTCCGCCGCCCGGGCCGCCGGGACCGCCCCCGGAGGCTCGGACGCCGCCCAGCCCGAGCACACCGGCCGGGCCGGCGGCAGCCCCGCCCGGCATGCTGGCGGCGTGAGCGTCCGTTTCAGCGACCCCGCGACCGTCCTGCGCGACGCCCGGCCCGAGTCGGTCGGGCTGGCGTCGCAGCCGATCGCCGCGGCCACCAAGGCGGTTCGCGCGGGGGAGCAGCGACCCGCCACGGGCTGGGCGCTCTTCCCCGGCGCGTCCGCGCTCATGGGCTACCACGGCAAGGTCGTCGGGACCGACGCGAGCGGGTTCTCCTACCTGTGGCAGGACGCATCGACCATGGCGCCGCCCGCGCAGCGGATCCGCACCGGGCGGGGCACGGTCTACGACCTCGCCTCGTGCTCGAAGCTCTTCACGTCGATCACCGTCGTCCAGCTCATCGAGGCCGGGCTCGTCGAGCTCGAGGCGCCGGTCGCGCGCTACCTGCCCGAGTTCGCCGCCAACGGCAAGGAGGCCGTGACGGTCCGCCAGTGCCTCACGCACACCTCCGGGTTCGTCGCGTGGCTGCCGCTGTGGAGCGCCTACGACACCGTGGCCGAGCGCATCCAGGCGGTGATGGACCAGCCGCTGGACAACCCGCCCGGCACCGTCTACCTCTACAGCGACCTCAACCTCATCACCCTCGGCGTCCTCGTCCAGAGGATGACCGGGAAGCCTCTCGACCAGGTCGTGCGGGAGCGGATCACGCGGCCCCTCGGGATGTCCTCGACCGGCTACAACCCGGTCGAGAACGGGTGGGCGACGCGGACCCAGATCGCCGCGACGGAGTACCAGACCGCGCCGCCGCGGGGCATGGTGTGGGGGTCGGTCCACGACGAGAACGCCTGGTCGCTCGACGGCGTCGCCGGCCACGCCGGGGTCTTCTCGACCGTCGACGACCTCTCCGTGCTGTGTCAGGCGCTGCTCAACGGCGGGACCTACCGGGGCCGGCGGATCCTCTCGCAGGAGAGCGTGCGGCTGATGGTCACCGACTTCAACCAGGCCTTCCCCGGTGACGCGCACGGGCTGGGCTTCGAGCTCGACCAGCGCTGGTACATGCAGGGGATGTCGAGCCCGGTCACGGCCGGTCACACCGGCTACACGGGCACCTCGGTCGTCGTCGACTTCGACGCCCAGGGCTTCGCGATCCTGCTGACCAACCGCGTCCACCCGGTGCGGACCGGTCCGTCGACCAACCCCGCCCGCCGGGCGTGGGCGCAGGGACTGGCCCTGGCCCAGCCGGTGCAGCCGGTCGCGGGACGCACGGCGTGGTTCACCGGGGTCACCGACGCGACGACGTCCACGCTCACGGCCACCCTCACGCGACCGGCGCCTGCCGGGGCCCGGCTGTCGTTCGACACCTGGCTCGACATGGAGGAGACCGACCCGCTCACGCTGGAGACGACGAGCGACGGCACGACGTGGACGGCGCTGCCCTTCACCCTGCGCGACCGCGGCACCGTCACGCAGACCGACGGGACGGTCGCGCTCAGCGGGGTGCGGGCCTGGGAGCAGGCCCGGGCCGACCTGCCCGCCGGGGCCACGGCGGTGCGCTGGCGGATGGTCACCGACGCGCTCTACCTCGGCCGCGGCGTGTACGTCGACTCCGTGCGGGCCGTCGGGGGCGGCGTGCTCCTCGACGGGGAGGAGGACGCGTCGGCGTTCGTCGCCGACGGGTGGGTCGCCGCCGCGCGCTGAGGCGGACGGGGCGGGCGCCGTACGGGGTCGTCGTACACAAGTTGCTTTCAGCAACAGTTAGTACGGTCGAAGCAATGACCACGACAGCCCGCCCCGCCACCACCCGACCCGTCGCGCCCGAGGAGGGGTCACCGCCGTCGGGCGGCGGCGGGACCTCCAAGTGGGTCGTGCTGTCGAACACGACGCTCGGCGTCCTCATCGCGACGGTCAACAGCTCGATCCTGCTCATCGCGCTGCCGGACATCTTCCGCGGGCTGGGGATCAACCCGCTCGCCGCGGGCAACACGAGCTACCTGCTCTGGCTGATGATGGGCTACATGGTCGTCACGGCCGTGCTCGTCGTGAGCTTCGGCCGGCTGGGCGACATGTACGGCCGCGTGAAGATGTACAACGCCGGCTTCGCGATCTTCACCGTCTTCTCCATCGCCCTGGCCGCGACGCCGTTCGACGGCACCCGCGGGGCGCTGTGGATGATCGTCATGCGCGTGCTGCAGGGCGTCGGCGGGGCGCTGCTCATGGCCAACTCGAGCGCGATCATCACCGACGCGTTCCCCGCCGACCAGCGCGGTCTCGGCCTGGGCCTCAACATGGTCGCCGGCATCGCCGGGTCGTTCATCGGTCTCGTCCTCGGTGGCATCCTCGCGCCGCTGGACTGGCGGCTGGTCTTCCTCGTGTCGGTGCCGGTGAGCCTCTTCGGCACCGTCTGGGCCTACCTCAAGCTGCAGGACAACGGGGTGCGCCAGCACGGGCGGATCGACTGGTGGGGCAACCTCACCTTCGCCGTCGGTCTCATCTCCGTCCTCGTCGGGATCACCTACGGCATCCAGCCCTACGGCGGGCACATCATGGGGTGGACCAGCCCGTTCGTGCTCTCCTGCCTCATCGGTGGCGCGGCGGTCCTCGCGGTCTTCTGCGTCATCGAGACCCGCATCGCGGACCCGATGTTCCGGCTCGACCTGTTCCGGATCCGCGCCTTCACGGCCGGCAACCTCGCCAGCCTGCTGTCCGGGCTCGGCCGTGGCGGCCTGATGTTCGTCCTCATCATCTGGCTCCAGGGGATCTGGCTGCCGGCGCGCGGCTACTCGTTCGAGTCGACGCCGCTGTGGGCGGGCATCTTCATGCTGCCGATGACCGTCGGCTTCCTGGTCGCGGGTCCGGTGTCCGGCTGGCTGTCGGACCGGTACGGCGCGCGGCCGTTCGCCACCGGCGGCATGGTCGTGGCCGCGCTGAGCTTCGTCTGGCTCATGCTGCTCCCGGTCGACTTCACCTACTGGCAGTTCGCGGTAGCCCTGCTGCTCAACGGACTCGGCATGGGGCTCTTCGCCTCGCCGAACCGGACGGGCATCATGAACTCGCTTCCCGGGAACCGGCGCGGCGTCGGTGCCGGGATGAGCACGACGTTCCAGAACTCCGCGATGGTGCTGTCGATCGGCATCTTCTTCTCGCTCATGGTCGTCGGCCTCGCCGGGTCGCTGCCGCAGGCGATGGCGAGCGGGCTCACTGCTCACGGCGTGAGCGCGGCCCAGGCCCAGCAGGTCGCGGCGCTGCCGCCGGTGTCGGTGCTGTTCGCCTCGCTGCTCGGCTACAACCCGATCCAGTCGATCCTCGGGACGTCGACGCTGTCGCACCTGCCGGCCGGCGACGCGTCGTACCTCACCGGGCGCAGCTTCTTCCCCTCGCTGATCTCCGGGCCGTTCCACCAGGGGCTGGTCGTGGCCTTCGCGTTCGCCATCGTCGCCTGCCTCGTCGCCGCGGTCGCGTCGTGGCTGCGGGGGCACAAGTACGTGCACGTCGACGAGACCGGGCACATCGTCGTCGACGACGGCCGACCCGAGGGCGACGCGGTCGACGACGTCACCGACGAGGCGCGCACGGACGCGGCCGAGGCCGCGCTCCGGTGAGCCCGCGGGCGGCGAGGACGCTCGCCGGTGCCGGGACCGACGTCGCTCCCGGCACCGCCGAGCTGGCCGCGTCGCTGCGCTCGGAGGTCCACGCCCTGGCCGCCCGGCTGCGCGAGCCGGCCCGGGCGGGTGGCATCACCCCGACCCGGTTGTCGGCCCTGGCCGCTCTCGCCGGCGCGCCCGAGGGGCTGCGGGCGGGCGACCTGGCCGGCCGCATGGGCGTCACCGCGCCGACGACGACCCGGCTCGTCGACGTCCTCGTCGAGGAGGGCTGGGTGCGTCGCGACCGCGACCCGGACGACGCCCGCGCCACCCGCCTGACCCTCACCCGCCACGGGCACGACACCCTCGAGGCGGTCCGCCACGAGAGCGCCACCCGCCTCGCCACCGACCTCGAGCGGCTCGGACCCGAGGACCGCGAGATCCTGGCTCGCGCCGTCCCCCTCCTCCACGCGCTCCTGGCCGACTGACCCGAATCGGATTCGGTTGACTTGGCTCGGGTCCTGACGAGAGCCGAGTGGCCCTATCCCGATCCAGGTCGAGCCGAGCCGAGCGGCTCGAATCGGATTCGGCGCGCTCGGCTCGGGTCGTGACGGGAGCCAAGCGCACCGAATCCGATTCGTCCCGCTGCACCGTCCACAGCCCTGGTCCGTCCAGGGCTATCCACAGGCGGCGGGCCACCCGGCGCGCGGGCCCGCCGCCGAGCCCCACGCTGGCGTGATGGACTGGCAGGCATCGGCGGACGCGAACGGCCTCATCGAGCTGAGGGTGCTGTGCCGCGGCGGCCTCGACGCCGCTGACGTACGGCGTCTCGTCAAGGCCGGGGAGCTCACCCGGCTGGCCCGGGGGTGGGCGTGCCTCGGGACCCCGACGGACGCGGAGCATCGGCATCGGCTGACGACACTGGCGATGCTGTCGTCGCACGGGGGACGGGCCGTGGCGTCGTACCACTCGGCCCTCGTCATGCTCGGGATCCCCACCTACGGCGCTGACCTCGACACCGTCCGGCTCAACCGACGCACTGCCGGGCCCACCCGCAGCCGGCGAGGGCTGTCCCTCGGTCGGTTCGTCGACCCGGAGCTCGTCGTGGGTGACCACGTGCACCCGGCCGTGGCTGTCGTCCAGGTGGGGACCGACGTCGGACCACTGTCCGCACTGGTGGCCGCGGACGGCGCGCTGCATCGTCGACTCGTCACCCCAGACGAGCTGCACCAGGCGATCGAGAAGATGAGCCGTGTCCCCGGGGTGGCCAGGATCGGCAAGGTCCTCGAGCGAGCCGACGGGCGCCACGCGTCGCCGGGGGAGACCCGGACCAGCGAGATCCTCGTCCAGATGGGGCTGGTGGCGACGCCTCAGTTCCGCATCGAGGCGCCAGGCTTCACCGCCCTGGGTGACCTGGTGCTGAGGGAGGAACGCGTCGTCATCGAGTTCGACGGTTTGATCAAGTACGGACGTTCGTCCGACCTCGTGGACCACTTCGGGGACCTGCTCCATCCAGGAGAGGTGGTCACCCGGGAGAAGCGTCGTGAGGACCGCATCCGGGACCTGGACTGGGTGGTCGTGAGGGTGACGTGGGCAGAGCTGGCGGATCCGGTCGCCCTCCGCGCCAAGATCGAGGAGGCCGTGCGCCGCGGCCGGCGATACCAGGATCTGCGCGCGGCGGCCGGCGCTTGAGGCAGAGCCCCTCTCGAGGAGAGACATCGCCCGCACGGAAGCGGCCAACGGCTCTGCGGCGCTCCTGACGAACCGACTCGAATCGGATTCGGTCCACTCGGCTCTCGTCACGACCCGAGCCGAGCGGGCCGAATCCGATTCGCAGGGCTCGACTCCGTGCGACTCGAATCGGATTCGGTCCACTCGGCTCTCGTCACGACCCGAGCCGAGCGGGCCGAATCCGATTCGCAGGGGTTGGCTCGGTGGTCGGGGCGGAGCGGCCGTGGGGTTGGATGGGGAGGTGACGCAGCAGGACGCCGTACGCCCGACCGGCCCCGAGCGGGGTGCGCTCGGCGTCGTCGCCGAGCGGCTGCGGACCACCGACGGGTCGCCGGCCGACCCGGACGCCGTCTACGAGGCGTTCGTCGAGTGGGTCGGTGCGCAGGGCCTGACGCTCTACCCCGCCCAGGACGAGGCCGTCATCGAGGCCGTCTCGGGCGCGCACGTCGTCCTCGCCACGCCCACCGGGTCCGGCAAGAGCATGGTCGCCGTCGCCGCCCACCTCGCCGCCCTCGCCGACGGCCGGCGCACGTTCTACACCGCACCGATCAAGGCGCTCGTCTCGGAGAAGTTCTTCGCCCTGTGCGACGTCTTCGGCCCCGAGCGCGTCGGGATGCTCACCGGCGACGCCGCCGTCAACGCGTCCGCCCCGATCATCTGCTGCACCGCCGAGGTCCTCGCCAACATCGCGCTGCGCGGCGGCCGCGCGGCCGACGTCGGCCAGGTCGTCATGGACGAGTTCCACTTCTACTCCGAGCCCGAGCGCGGGTGGGCCTGGCAGGTGCCGCTGCTCGAGCTCCCGCAGACCCAGTTCCTCCTCATGTCGGCGACCCTGGGCGACACGACCCGGTTCGAGGAGGACCTCACCCGCCGCTCCGGCCGCCCCACCGCCGTCGTCACGTCGGTCGAGCGCCCGGTCCCGCTCTCCTACGAGTGGGCCATGACCCCGCTGCACGAGACGCTCGAGGAGCTGCTGGCCACCCGCCGTGCCCCCGTCTACGTCGTGCACTTCACCCAGGCCGCCGCCCTCGAGCGCGCCCAGGCGCTCATGTCGGTCACCGTCGCGACCCGCGCCGAGCGCGATGAGATCGCCGAGGCCATCGGCGGGTTCCGGTTCTCCGCCGGCTTCGGCCGCACCCTGTCGCGTCTCGTCCGGCACGGGATCGGCGTCCACCACGCCGGGATGCTGCCGAAGTACCGGCGGCTCGTCGAGCAGCTCGCGCAGCGCGGTCTGCTCAAGGTCATCTGCGGCACCGACACCCTCGGCGTCGGGATCAACGTGCCCATCCGCACCGTCCTGCTCACCGGCCTGACGAAGTTCGACGGATCCCGGATGCGGCTGCTGCGCGCCCGCGAGTTCCACCAGATCGCCGGCCGCGCGGGCCGTGCCGGCTACGACACGTCCGGCACCGTCGTCGTCCAGGCCCCCGACCACGTCATCGAGAACGCCCGCGCCCTGGCCAAGGCCGGCGACGACCCGAAGAAGCAGCGCAAGGTCCAGCGCAAGAAGGCCCCCGACGGCTTCGTCGCGTGGAGCGAGGACACGTTCGAGAGGATCGTCGCGGCCGAGCCCGAGCCGCTCGTCTCGCGGATGCGAGTCACCCACGCGATGGTCCTGCAGGTCCTCCAGCGTGACGAGGACCCCGTCGAGGCCTTCCGCCACCTGCTGCGCGACAACCACGAGGAGCCGCGCCGCCAGGTGCGGCTCGTGCGCCAGGCCGTGCAGATCTACCGCTCGCTGCTCGCCGCCGGCGTCGTCGAGCAGCTCCCCTCGCCGGACGAGGACGGCCGGATCGTCCGGCTCGTCGAGGACCTCCAGCTCGGCTTCGCCCTCAACCAGCCGCTGTCCGCCTTCGCGCTCGGCGCCATCGAGGTGCTCGACCCCGACAGCGCGACGTACGCCCTCGACGTCGTCTCCGTCATCGAGGCGACGTTGGAGGACCCGCGCCCCATCCTCATGGCGCAGCAGTACGCCGCCCGCGGCGAGGCCGTCGCCGAGATGAAGGCCGACGGCATCGAGTACGACGAGCGGATGGAGCTGCTCGAGGACGTCTCGTACCCGAGACCCCTCGACGAGCTGCTCAGCGCGCTCTTCGAGACCTACCGCGGCCGCCACCCCTGGGTCCCGGGCACCGCCCTGTCCCCGAAGTCCGTGGTGCGCGACATGTGGGAGCGTGCCCTCGGCTTCGGCGACCTCGTGCGGCTCTACGGCCTCAGCCGCTCCGAGGGGATCGTCCTGCGCTACCTCTCCGACGCCTACCGCGCGCTGCGCCAGACCGTCCCCGAGTCCGCCCGCACCGACGAGCTCGACGAGCTCGTCACCTGGCTGGGCACCGTGGTGCACCAGACCGACTCGAGCCTCGTCGACGAGTGGGAGGCGCTCACCGCGGGGGAGGACGACCCCGACGCCGTACGACGCCCCGACGGCACCGCCCCGCCGCCGCGTCGGCTCAGCACCGACCGCCGGGCCCTCACCGTCCTGCTGCGCAACGCCCTGTTCCACCGGGCGCGGATGCTCGCCGTCCGCGACTGGGTGGGCCTCGCCGCCCTGGACCCGGACCCCGAGCCCGTCGGCGGCGTCCCGGTCGGCCGCCCCGGGTGGGACGCCGACCGCTGGGCGCAAGCAGGGGAAGAGTATTCCCAGGATCACGACGAGGTCCTGCTCGGCCCCGACGCCCGCGGTCCGGCCTTCTTCCAGGTCCATCCCGATCCCGAGGACCTCGTCCCGCTCGGCGTCCCGGTGCCCGACGACGGCCACCGCCGCTGGGGTCTGGAGCAGGTCGTCGACGACCCCGAGGGCGACCACGACTGGCGGCTCGTCGCGCTCGTCGACCTCGACGCCAGCGACGAGGCGGGCGAACCGGTCATCTCGGCCACACGGCTCGTCCGACGCTGACCGGCCCCGGGAGACCTCTTCCTGGGAGGACTCTGGGAAGCGTCTCCGAGGGTCCTGGCGATTGCACCAAGAGCCGGTAGGAGCCCGCCCAAGAGTCCCTCTGCGGACGTCGAGTTTCCCGTGCGGGCCTTGTCGTGGGCCGCGTCCGCGAGATCGGATGCGAGCGACGGCGCACCACACCGCGCCGACGGGCCCACCGGTCCGGTCCCACCCTCGACAGGAGCTCCACCTCATGCGGAGAACCCTCACCACCTTCGCCGCCGCCCTCGCGGCGGCCGCCGGCCTCGTCGCCGGTGGTGTCCAGACGACGGCCAGCGCCGCCGGCGCCACCGCCGCCCGGCACGCCCAGAGCGTCTGCGGCACCGCCGCCAAGGGCCAGGCGCGCTGCTTCGCCCAGAAGCTCGTCACCTCGACCGGCACGCAGGTCAGCCCCTTCTCCGCCGCCGTGAGCCCGGACGGGAAGCCGCGGCCCGCTGCGATCTCCGGCAAGACCCCCAGCGACATCCAGTCGGCCTACAAGCTGGCCGGGCTGTCCACGACCCGCACCGTGGCCATCGTCGACGCCTACGGCTACCCGAACGCGGAGCGCGACCTGGGCGTCTACCGCTCGCAGTTCGGCCTGCCCGCCTGCACCAAGGCCAACGGCTGCCTCACCATCGTCAACCAGACCGGCGGCACGACGGCCCCCAAGACCGACGTCGGCTGGGACGGCGAGCAGGCCCTCGACCTCGACGCGGTCTCCGCCGCCTGCCCGTCCTGCAAGATCCTGCTCGTGCAGGCGAATTCGGCCTCCTTCGCCGACCTCGGCACCGCCGTCAACCAGGCGGCCAAGCACTCCGGTGTCGCGGCGATCTCCAACAGCTACGGCGGCGGCGACTCGGCCGACTCGTCCTACGGCTCGTACTACAACCACCCCGGCATCGCCGTCACCGCCTCGACCGGTGACAACGGCTACCAGGGCGCGTCGTACCCGGCCTCGTCGCACTACGTGACCGCGGTCGGTGGCACGAGCCTCTACGCCGCGAGCAACACCCGCGGCTGGACCGAGTCCGCCTGGAGCGGGGCCGGCTCCGGCTGCACGACGCTCAACACCGCGCCCGCCGGCCAGAGCTCGGCCGTCACCGGCTGCTCGGGCCGCGCCATGGCCGACGTCTCCGCGGTGGCCGACCCCAACACGGGCCTCGCGGTCTACGCCCCGACCACCGCCTCGTCGTCGTCGTGGGCCCAGTACGGCGGCACCAGCCTCTCCTCGCCGCTGGTCGCCTCGGTCTACGCCCTCTCGGGCAACACCGCCGGCTACGCCAACACCCTGCCGTACGCCAACCCGGGCGGCCTGTTCGACGTGACCTCCGGCAGCAACGGCACCTGCGCCAGCTTCTGCACCGCCAAGCCCGGCTGGGACGGCCCGACGGGCCTCGGCACGCCGAACGGCACCAGCGCCTTCTGACGGAGCGCGACAGAAACACCCGAACGGACGAGGACGGCGCCCTGGGCCACTGGCCCAGGGCGCCGTACCCTGTCAACGGGCCCCCACAGCCCGACGCCCGCCACCTGCCCTGCGCGCACGTCACCCCACACCCCACACCTCCTCGCAGGAGCCCCCCGTGCACCGCGCGCCCTCCCTGCGGCGACCCCTCGTCGCCGCCGCCCTCCTCCTCGCCCTCCCGCTGGCCGTCCCGGCCGCCTCGGCCACCGCGAGCGCCCCCGCCGCCGGCCCGAGCGCGGGCCACGTCCGCGGCCACGACACCAGCGCGCCGACGAGCACCGTCGCCACCGGCCCCGTCGAGCAGGTCTGCGCCGCACCGGCGCCCGGCCACGCCACCTGCCTCGCCCAGCGCGTCGTCCCCGCCGCCAGCACCGCCGTCGACCCGCTGCTCAGCCCGGCGCGCTCGCCGCGCCACGGGCTGCGCGCACCTCTGGTCATCCCGGGCCGGACCCCCGTCGACATCCAGTCCGCCTACGGCCTGACCGGCCTCTCGGCCTCCGGCCGCACCGTCGCCATCGTCGACGCCTACGGCTACCCGAACGCCGAGCGCGACCTCGCCGTCTACCGGGCCCAGTTCGGCCTGCCCGCGTGCACCAAGGCCAACGGCTGCCTGAAGATCCTCAGCCAGACCGGTGCCACCACCGGCCTGCCCGCCTTCAACCTCGGCTGGGCGGGGGAGCAGGCCCTCGACCTCGACGCCGTCTCCGCGGCCTGCCCGTCCTGCAGCATCCTGCTCGTGCAGGCGAAGTCGGCCACCTTCGCCGACCTCGGCACCGCGGTCAACACCGCGGCCACGCAGCCGGGCGTCGTCGCGATCTCCAACAGCTACGGCGGCGGCGACGCCCCCGACAGCCGGTACGGCGCCCCGTACCACCACCCGGGCATCGCGGTCACCGCCTCGACCGGTGACAGCGGCTACCGCGGCGCGTCGTACCCGGCGTCGTCGCAGTGGGTCGTGGCCGTCGGCGGCACCACCCTCACGCCGAGCACCTCGAGCGCCCGCGGCTGGAGCGAGACCGCCTGGAGCGGTTCGGGATCGGGCTGCTCGACCTACAACAAGGCCCCGGTGGGCCAGACGCAGGCGATGACGCGCTGCGCCGGCCGCGCGATGGCCGACGTCTCGGCCGTCGCGGACCCGCGCACGGGCCTGGCCGTCTACGCGCCGTCGTCGTCCAGCGGCGCCGGCTGGGGCCAGTACGGCGGCACCAGCCTCTCCTCGCCCGTCGTCGCCGCGGCGTTCGCGCTGTCGGGCAACACCGCCGGCGAGGCGCCGAGCATCCCCTACGCCAACCCGGGCGCCTTCAACGACGTCAGCACGGGTGCCAACGGCTCGTGCCTGACGATGTGCAGGACCGCGAAGGGCTGGGACGGCCCCACCGGGCTCGGCAGCCCGAACGGCGTCGCCGGCCTCTGAACCGGCCCCGACCAGCACCGGTGACGGTGTGCGCGGAACGCGCACACCGTCATCGTGGTCATCGGACCCCGAACCGCTCAGGACGGGACCGGCGCGGCCGTAGGTTGGGGTGACCGGTCGCCGACGAACGGGGCGACCGACCCGGACGACGGGTCCGGAGCGCCTCGACGTGCGCCCGGCTCCCCGCCCACCCCGTCCCCCGGAGAGCCCGTTCCCCATGGCCGCGCCCGCTGCCGCCCCCGTCGTCCTGCCCGTCCCCACCCCCCGCTCGCCCCGGCGCGAGATCGCCCGGATCGCCATGCCGGTCAGCGCCGAGTTCGTCCTCACGCTGCTGCTCAACGTCGTCAACCAGGTCGTCGTCGGCACGCTCGGGGCGACGGCGATCGCCGCCGTCGGCTTCGCCAACAGCCTCACCGTCATCGTCACCCTCACCCTCGGCGGGCTGGGCACGTCGGTGACCATCCTCGTCGCCCGCGCCCACGGCGGTGGCCGGCAGCACGAGGTCGGCCGGGTCGTCACCGGCGCCCTCGCCGTCGGCGGCCTCGTCTCGCTCGTCGTCACCGTCGCGCCCCTCGTCGCGGCGCAGCCCCTGCTGCGCCTCGTGGGCGCGTCCGCGACGGTCGCCGAGGCGGGGGCGGCGTACTTCCGGCTCGCCGCGCTGGCCACCGTCCCCACCCTGCTCGTCGCCGTCCTCAGCGGGCTGCAGCGCTCGTCCGGCCACGCCCGCAGCCCCATGGTCGCCACCGTCGTCACCGTCGTCGTCAACACGGTGCTCGGCTTCGCGCTCGTCCTCGGGCTCGGGCCGGTGCCGCGGCTCGGCGTCGCGGGCGCCGGGGTCGCGACCCTCGTCGCCTCGCTCGTCAAGCTGGCCCTCGTCGCCACCCAGGTGTACGGCGTGCACCGGCTGGCCCGGTGGGAGACGCCCCGACGCGGGCGGGGCTGGGCCGGCACCGGCCGCTCGCTCGTCGTCCTGGCCGTGCCGCTCGGGGTGACCGCGCTCTTCTACACGGTGGGCACGTTCCTCTACAACGTCGTCCTCCAGCAGCTCGGCGACGACGCCCTCGCCGCCGGGCAGATCGTCGCGACCCTCGAGCAGGTGTTCGTCGTCGCCTCGATCGGCCTCATGACGGCGGCCACCGCGCTCGTCGGCCGCGAGGTCGGCCGCGGCGACCCCGTGGCGGCCGCCGCCTGGGTGCTGCGCGTGCGCCGCGCCGGCGTCGCCACCGGGCTGCTCTTCGGTGGCCTGTTCGCCTCGTCGGTGCTGCTCCTGCCGACCCTGTTCCCGGGCGCGGGGGCCGACGTGCGCACCATGGCCGCGGTCGGCATCGTCGTCAACGCGGTGGCCCAGGTCGTCAAGGTGCGCAACATGATCCTCGGGGCGGGCGTCCTGCCCAGCGGCGGCGACGTGCGCGGCGTCATCCTCGGCGACGTCGTGTCCGCCTTCCTCGTCGGGCTCCCGCTCGCCGTCACCCTCGGGTTGCACACCCCGCTCGGCGTCCTCGGGATCTTCCTCGCCCGGGTCCTCGAGGAGTGCGCCAAGGTGCTCATCTTCTCCTGGCGCAGCCACCGGCTGCGGTGGGACGAGGTCGTCGCCGCCCACGGGTGACCCGTCCGCCCGGCCGGTCCGCTCGCGCGGACGCCGTGGTTGTCTGGGGACATGACCCCACGCGCGTGCGGCCTGCTGCTCGCCGCCGGGGCCGGTCGCCGGATGGGCCGGCCCAAGGCGCTGGTCGCCGACGCCGGCGGCCCCTGGCCGCACCGGGCCCTCGACGCCCTCGCCGCCGGCGGCTGCGACGGGCTGCTCGTCGTCCTCGGCGCGCAGGCCGACGACGCCCGTGACGTCGTCGCCTCCTGGCCCGGGCGCCCCGCACCGCAGGTCGTCGTCGCCGACGACTGGGCCGACGGCATGGGCGCCTCGCTCCGGGCCGGCCTGGCGCACCTGGCCGGGACGTCGTACGACGTCGCCCTGGTCACCCTGGTCGACCTGCCGGACGTCGGCGCGGACGTCGTCCGCCGCGTGCTCGACGCGGCCGGGCGGGGGCGCGCGACGCTCGCGCGGGCGACGTACGGCGGCGTGCCCGGCCACCCCGTCGTCCTCGGCGCCGACCGCTGGGCCGCGGCGGCCGACGTCGCCCGAGGCGACCGCGGCGCGCGGGACCTGCTGGCCGGCGACGACGTCCGGCTCGTCGAGTGCGGCGACCTCGCCACGGGCGCCGACGTCGACACCGCGACGGATCCCGGGACCCGGGGCGCGGAGGGTGGGGGTCGTGGGTGATGATGCGGGCATGACGCCGCAGTCATCCGCCGAGCTGGCCGAGGTCCTGGCCCGCACCGGCTACCTCGCCGACGAGGCCCTCGCCACGATCGGCTTCCTCGCGCTCAGCCTCGAGCGGCCGCTGCTGCTCGAGGGCGAGCCCGGCACCGGGAAGACGGCGCTGGCCGAGGCCCTCGCCCAGGCCATGTCGGTCCCGCTCATCCGGCTGCAGTGCTACGAGGGCATCGACGCCTCGCAGGCCCTCTACGACTGGGACTTCCCGCGCCAGATCCTGCACCTGCGGGCGCTGGAGACGACGGCCCGGCTCACGTCCGGCGCCGACGCCGGCCCCGCGTCCGACACCTCCGACGTGGAGAGGTCCCTCTTCGACGAGCGGTTCCTGCTGGCGCGCCCGGTGCTGCGGGCCCTGCGCGAGAGCCCGGCCGTGCTCCTCGTCGACGAGGTCGACCGCGCCGACGACGAGTTCGAGGCCTTCCTGCTCGAGGTGCTCTCGACCTACCAGGTGAGCATCCCCGAGCTGGGTACGGTGACGGCGAGCACCCCGCCGGTCGTCGTCCTCACCTCGAACCGCACCCGCGAGCTGCACGACGCACTGAAGCGCCGCTGCCTCTACCACTGGATCGACCACCCGGGTCTGCAGCGCGAGCTGGAGATCGTCCGCTCCCGCGCGCCCGAGGTGTCGCAGCGGCTGGCCGAGCAGGTCGTCGGCGTCGTCCAGCGGCTGCGGTCCGGCGGCGACCTGCTCAAGCCGCCGGGGGTCGCCGAGACGCTCGACTGGGCCCGCGCCCTGCAGCGGCTCGGCGGCGGCGACCTCGACGTCGAGCGGGCCGCCGCGACGCTCGGCGTCGCGGTCAAGTACCGCGAGGACGCCGACCGCGTCCGCGCCAACCTCGACCGGCTGCTGGCGGGCTGAGCGTGCCCCTCCCCGCCCCCGTGCTGCCCCTGCACGCCCCGCCGGCGACGCCGCCGGACGAGGTGCTGCTCGGCTTCGCGCGCGCCCTGCGCGCGGCCGGCGTCGCGGTGACGGCCGACCGCGAGGCGGGCTACCTCGCCGCCGTGGCGACCGTCGGGCTGGGTGACGAGCGGGCGACGTACTGGGCCGGGCGGGCGACGCTGACCGGCAGCCCGGACGACGTCGAGCGCTACGACCAGGTCTTCACCGCCTGGTTCACCCACCGGCTCGAGGCGCCGACGGACCGGCCGCGGCCACCCACGCCCACCGTCGTGCACGCCGACCTCGCCGACGACGACGCCACCGGCGCCGGGCCCGGCGACGAGGAGCAGGACGTCGTGCGCGCCGCCGCGAGCGGGACCGAGCTGCTGCGCCACCGCGACGTCGCCTCGCTCTCGCCGGCCGAGCGAGCCGTCCTCGACCGGCTCTTCGCCACCCTGCCCGTCCCCTCCCCGCGGCGCCGCGCCGTGCGCGCCACCCCCTCCGTCCGCGGTCGGCTCGACCCGCGGCGGACGCTGCGGCGCCAGCTGCGCCACCTCGGCGAGCCCGCCGACCTGGCCTGGCGCCGCCGCGGCACCCGGCCCCGGCGGGTCGTCCTGCTCCTCGACGTCTCCGGCTCGATGAGCTCGTACGCCGACGCGCTGCTGCGGGTCGCGCACCACTGGGTCCGTGCGGCCGAGGCGTCCGGCGCCCGCGGCGGCGTCGAGGTCTTCACCATGGGCACCCGGCTCACCCACGTCACCCGTGCGCTGCGCCAGCGCGACGCCGACCGCGCCCTCGAGGCGGCCGGCGACGTCGTCCCCGACTGGTCGGGCGGGACCCGGCTCGGCGAGACGCTCAAGGCCTTCCTCGACCGGTGGGGGCAGCGCGGCACCGCCCGCGGCGCCGTCGTCGTCGTGGCCTCCGACGGCTGGGAGCGCGGCGGCACCGAGCTGCTCGCCGAGCAGATGGCCCGCCTGAGGGCGCTCGCGCACCGCGTCGTGTGGGTCAACCCGCACCGCGGCAAGGACGGCTACCTGCCCGTCCAGCAGGGCATCGTCGCGGCCCTGCCGCACTGCGACGACTTCGTGGCGGGGCACTCGCTGCGGACCTACTCGGACCTCGCGGAGGTGGTGACCCGTGGCTGACGACCTGCCCGAGCTGCTGGCGTGGTGGCGCGACGGCCGGACCGTGGCCCGCGCGACCGTCGTCGCGACGTGGCGCAGCGCCCCGCGCCAGCCCGGCGCGCAGATGCTCGTCGGACCCGACGGCGAGGCCGTCGGGTCGGTGTCGGGCGGCTGCGTCGAGGGCGCCGTCTACGAGCTGGGGGAGCAGGTCGTCGCCGACGGGACCCCCGTCCTGCAGCGGTACGGCGTCTCGGACGAGGACGCGTACGCCGTCGGCCTCACCTGCGGCGGCATCCTCGACGTCTTCGTCGAACGGGTCTCGCGCGAGAGCCACCCCGAGATCGGCGAGGTGGCCGCCGACGTCGAGGCGGGGCGCCCGGTCGCCGTGGCCACCGTCGTCGCGCACCCGGACCCGACCTGGGTCGGCCGCACGATGGTCGTCCACCCCGACGGGGAACCGAGCACGTCGCTCGGCAGCGTGCGCGCCGACGCCGCCGTCCTCGACGACGCTCGGGGCCTGCTCGCGTCCGGGCACAGCGAGACGCTGACCTACGGCCCCGACGGCGAGCGGCGCGGCGAGGGGCTGCGGGTCTTCGTCAACGTCCACGCCCCCGCCGCGCGGATGCTCGTCTTCGGCGCGATCGACTTCGCCGCCGCCTGCGCCCGGATGGGTCGCTTCCTGGGATACCACGTCACCGTGTGCGACGCGCGGCCCGTGTTCGCCACCGCCAGCCGCTTCCCCGACGCCGACGAGGTCGTCGTCGAGTGGCCGCACCGCTACCTGCAGGCCGAGCTCGACGCCGGACGGCTCGACGAGCGCACCGTGCTGTGCGTCCTCACCCACGACCCGAAGTTCGACGTGCCGCTGCTCGAGATCGCGCTGCGGATGCCGGCGGTCGCCTACATCGGCGCCATGGGCTCGCGCCGTACCCACGAGGACCGGGTCGAGCGGCTGCGCGAGCGGGGGCTGAGCGACGAGGAGCTGGCCCGGGTCTCGAGCCCCATCGGGCTCGACCTGGGCGCCCGCACCCCCGAGGAGACGGCCGTCTCCATCGCCGCGGAGATCATCGCCCTGCGCTGGGGCGGGCGCGGCGACCGGCTGACCCACACCGCCGGACCCATCCACCACCCGACCAGCGGGTGGGTGGGCACGGGGGAGCCCGACGGACCCGAGGAACCGGGCGAACCCTCTCCCTTCGGAGGGGTTCCCTTGCCTCAGCAGGCGTGACCGACAACGATCACCAGCACCACCCGACCCATGGAGGAGTGTCAAGGATGACCCGAATCACCGTCACGGTCGACGGTCAGCGGTACAGCGACGAGGTCGAGCCGCGGACCTTGCTCGTGCACTACCTGAGAGAGCAGGCCGGCAAGACGGGCACCGTCGTCGGGTGCGACACGAGCAACTGCGGGGCCTGCACCGTCCACCTCGACGGCCGCAGCGTCAAGTCGTGCAACGTCCTGGCCGTCCAGGCCGACGGGCACGAGGTGACGACCATCGAGGGCCTCGCCGACGGCGAGCAGCTGCACCCCGTCCAGCAGGCCTTCCACGAGTGCCACGCCCTCCAGTGCGGCTACTGCACCCCGGGCATGATCATGCAGTCGGTGGACCTGCTCAACGACAACCCGGACCCCTCCGAGGAGGAGATCCGCGCCGGGCTCGAGGGCAACCTGTGCCGCTGCACCGGCTACCACAACATCGTCAAGGCCGTGCAGCAGGCGGCCAAGGCCGGCAAGGAGGTCCCGGCATGACCATCGCGCCGGAGAAGCCGGACACCGCCAAGGAGATCGGGCGCGACCGCCGCCGCAAGGAGGACCGCCGCCTCGTCACGGGTCGCACGCGGTGGACCGACAACCTCGTCCTGCCGGGGATGCTGCACATCGCCATGGTGCGCAGCCCCTTCGCGCACGCGAAGATCACCAACATCGACACGTCGGCGGCCAAGGAGGCCCCGAACGTCGTGGCGGTCCTCACGGGCGCCGACCTCGGCGAGAGCCAGGGTGTGCTCATCAACGCCTGGCCGATCACCCCGGACCAGAAGACGCCGACGCACCTGCCGATGCCGAGCGAGCGGGTCGCCTTCGCGGGCGAGATCGTCGCCTGCGTCGTCGCCCGCACGGCCGCCGAGGCCCGCGACGCCGCCGAGCTCGTCGACGTCGACTACGAGGAGCTGCCGGCGGCCATCGGCCTCAAGGACTGCGCCGAGGACAAGGTCCTCGCCCACCCCGACCTCGGCACGAACAAGTCGGCCCTGTGGGTCTTCGACTCGAGCGAGGCCGGCACCGGCGGCGACGTCGAGGCCGCCATCAGCAAGGCCCGGGACGGCGGCATCGTCGTCGAGCGCGAGTTCCGCCAGCAGCGCCTCATCCCGGCGTTCATGGAGCCGCGCTCGGTCGTCGTCGACCCGACCGGCGAGCAGCTGACCATGTGGTCGGCCACCCAGATCCCGCACATCCTGCGCTTCGCCCTCGCGGCGACGACGGGCGTGCCGGAGTCGAAGATCCGCGTCATCGCCCCCGACGTGGGCGGCGGTTTCGGCGGCAAGCTCCAGGTCACCCCGGAGGAGTGGATCGCCTGGGCGGTCGCCCGCCGGATCGGCAAGCCGGTCAAGTACACCGAGACCCGCTCGGAGTCGCTGCAGACCGCGCACCACGGCCGCGACCAGTGGCAGAAGCTCACGCTGGCCGCCGAGAAGGACGGCACCGTCACCGGTCTCAAGGTCGAGCTGCTCGCCGACCTCGGGGCGTACGTCGCCATCGTCGGCGGAGGCGTCCCGGTGCTCGGCGCGTTCATGTTCAACTCGATCTACAAGTTCCCGGCCTACCACTTCGCCGTCCAGACGGTGCTGTCGAACACCCCGTGGACCGACGCCTACCGCGGCGCCGGCCGCCCCGAGGCGACGTTCGGCATCGAGCGGATGATGGACGAGCTGGCTGCCGAGCTCGGGGTCGACCCGCTCGAGGTCCGCGAGAAGAACTGGATCACGCACGAGGAGTTCCCGTTCACCACGGTGGCCGGGCTCGAGTACGACTCGGGCAACTACGAGGCGGCGACGGCCAAGGCCAAGGAGCTCTTCGGGTACGACGAGCTGCGCGCCGAGCAGAAGCGCCGCCGCGAGTCGGGCGACCCGGTCCAGCTCGGCATCGGCGTCTCGACCTTCACCGAGATGTGCGGCCTCGCGCCGTCCCGCGTCCTCGGCCAGCTGTCGTACGGCGCCGGCGGCTGGGAGCACGCGTCGGTGCGGATGCTCGCGACCGGCAAGGTCGAGGTCGTCACCGGGGCCAGTGCGCACGGCCAGGGCCACGAGACGGCGTTCAGCCAGATCGTCGCCGACCGGCTCGGCGTCCCCTTCGAGGACGTCGAGGTCCTGCACGGCGACACGCAGATCTCGCACAAGGGACTGGACACCTATGGCTCGCGCTCGCTCGTCGTCGGCGGCGAGGCCCTGGTCAAGGCGACCGACAAGGTCATCGAGAAGGCCAAGCCGCTCGCGGCGCACCTGCTCGAGGCCTCGGCGGACGACCTCGAGTTCTCCGGCGGCCGGTTCTCCGTCCGCGGCACCGAGCAGGGCATCACCATCCAGGAGCTCGCGGGCGCGACCTTCGCCGCCCACAACCTCCCGGACGGGATGGAGCCCTCGCTCGACAGCGAGGCGACGTACGACCCGATCAACTTCAACTACCCGCACGGGACCCACCTGTGCGCGGTGGAGGTCGACACGGAGACCGGCGGCATCACGATGCGCAAGTACTCCTGCGTCGACGACATCGGCAACGTCATCAACCCGCTCATCGTCTCCGGCCAGGTGCACGGCGGACTGGCCCAGGGCATCGCCCAGGCCCTCTTCGAGGAGGCCGTCTTCGACGAGTCGGGCACGCTGGTGTCCGGGTCGTTCGTCGACTACCTCGTCCCGACCGCGGCCGACCTCATCAGCTTCGACGTCGACCACACGACCACGCCGTCGCTGACCAACACGCTCGGCACCAAGGGCGTCGGTGAGGCGGGAACCATCGCCTCGACCCCGGCGGTCGTCAACGCCGTCGTCGACGCGCTGCGCCCGATGGGGGTGGACGACATCCAGATGCCGTGCACGCCCGAGCGGGTGTGGAAGGCCGTGCAGAGCGCCGGCAGCAACCAGAGCGACCCCACCGAGAAGGCGGCCGTGCCGCACTTCGACCAGGCGGAAGGCGGAGCCCAGTGATCCCCTCGAAGTTCGACTACGTCGCGCCGGAGAGCGTCGCCGACGCCATCTCGGCGCTGGCGGAGGCCGGTGACGACGCCAAGGTGCTGGCCGGCGGGCAGAGCCTGCTGCCCGTGCTGCGGCTGCGGCTCAACACGCCGGAGAAGGTCGTCGACCTCGGCCGGATCGCCGAGCTGCAGGGCATCCGCGAGGACGGCGACGCCATCGTCATCGGCGCGATGACCCGGCACGCCGACGTCGTCACCGACCCGCTGGTCAAGGAGCACGCGCTGCTGCTGTCCAAGACCGTCGCCGAGGTCGCCGACCCGCAGATCCGCCACCGCGGCACGGTGGGTGGCGCGCTCGTGCACGCCGACCCCGCCGGGGACGTCGGTGCGGCGGCCCTCGCCCTGGAGGCGGAGTTCGTCATCGCGGGGGAGGGCGGGGCCACCCGCACCGTCCCGGCGTCGGAGTTCTTCGTCGACCTCTTCGAGACGGCCGTGCAGGAGGGGGAGCTGCTCACCCAGATCCGCATCCCCAAGCACACCGGCTGGGGCGCGCACTACGAGAAGTTCGTGCGCGTCGCCCACCAGTGGGCCATCGTCGCCGTCGCCGTGACCGTCAAGGTCGACGGCGGCACGATCTCCGAGGCGCGGGTCGGCCTGACCAACATGGGCTCGACCCCGCTGCGGGCGAGCTCGGTCGAGGCCGCCCTCGTCGGGCAGCCGGCCAGCGAGGACGCCGTCAAGGCGGCCTGCGCGTCGGCGGCCGAGGGCACCAACCCTCCCTCGGACCTCAACGGCGACAGCGCCTACCGGCGTCACCTCGCGCCCGTCCTCACCCGCCGCGCGGTGCTCGCCGCCGCAGGGGGCTGATGCCGTGGAGCTGCACCACACGTTCACCGTCCCGGCCGACCCGGGGACGACCTGGCAGACCTTCATGGACCTCGAGGGCGTCGCCGGGTGCTTCCCCGGCGCCGTCGTCACCGGCGT
The DNA here is from genome assembly GCF_006715055.1 of Lapillicoccus jejuensis. Lineage (NCBI taxonomy): Bacteria > Bacillati > Actinomycetota > Actinomycetes > Micrococcales > Intrasporangiaceae > Lapillicoccus > Lapillicoccus jejuensis. The sequence goes on along the minus strand of NZ_VFMN01000001.1, from coordinate 3,894,409 downwards.
CGACGGCGACTCGTTCACCGGCACCGTCAAGGTCAAGCTCGGCCCCATCGCCCTGCAGTACGCCGGGCAGGGCCGGTTCGTCGAGCGCGACGACGCCACCCACAAGGCGGTGATCGAGGCCACCGGCAAGGACAAGCGGGGCAACGGCACCGCCGGCGCCACCGCGACCATCACCGTCTCCGACGGCGAGGGCGGCGGCTCGAGCGTCGAGGTCGTCACCGACCTCGCCGTCACCGGGAAGCCGGCCCAGTTCGGCCGCGGCGTCATGCAGGACGTCTCGGACAAGCTGCTCGGCCAGTTCGTCGCCTGCCTCGAGCGTCGGTTCACGGCCGACGAGGCGGACGGCGGGTCGGACGCGGCGTCGGCGGGGGCGGCCACCGCGGCCGCGCCCGAGCCGGCGGCGCCGGCCGACGCCGCGGGGAGCACGGCCCCGGCCGGCTCCTCGGCCGCGGCCACGACGACGGCCGCCGCATCCGGCGCCGGCGCGGCCCCGGCCGCGGTGTCGACCGCCGAGGCGCCCGTGCAGCACGTCGGCACCGGGGCCGCACCGCTGCGGACCCCGGCGCGGCCGGCTCCCCGGCCGGCCCCGGCGGCCTCCGAGGACGACGCGCTCGACCTCGGCTCCGCGGTCATCCCGGTGCTGCTGCGCAGCTACGGCGGGTACGCCGCCGCGGCCGTCGTCGGCATCCTGCTGGGCTGGCTGCTCGGGCGGTCCCGCTCGCGCTGACCGCACCCAGCACGCCGTACGGCGCCCCGCCCGGGACCACCCCGGGCGGGGCGCCGTCGCGTGGAGCGTCCAGGGGCTGGCGGCGTGCGGGGTGCGGGCGGCTCCGGTCGCGTGGAGAGGTCAGCTGATGGCTGCCTCGGGCTCGCGTCAGTAGGGTCGCGCCGTGACCCCCGCCGACCCGCACGACCCCGGCGGGGTCGCGCGCTTCGGGGACCGGGTGGCCACCGGCGTCGTCGAGGTGGCATATGGCGACGCCGCCGTCCGGGCCCTCGACGGCTCCGGGTTCTGGGCCGTCGTCGCGACGTTCGAGGGTCAGGTCACGGCGGTCCGGTTCGCCGACGTCCGTCCGGCCCCACCCGGTGCCGACGCCCCGGCGTGGGGGCCTCTGACGGGCACGTGGCGGACGTCGCTGGACGAGGCGTCGTACGTCGCCGCCGTCCACGAGATCCGGCGGCGCATCGCCGCCGGCACGCTCTACCAGGCGAACCTCTGCCGCGTCCTCACCCACCCGCTGGCCGCGGACGCCGACCTCGACGGGCTGGCGGCGCGGCTGCGGGCGGGCAACCCGGCGCCGTACGCCGGGCGGGTGCGGGTGGGGTCCGCCGGGCTCGACGTCGTCTGCGCGTCGCCGGAGCTGTTCCTGCGGCGCGAGGGGGACCGGGTGGTCTCCGGTCCGATCAAGGGCACCGCGCCGACCACGGCGCAGCTGCGCGGCAAGGACGTCGCCGAGAACGTCATGATCGTCGACCTCGTCCGGCACGACCTCTCGGCGGTGTGCCGGCCCGGGAGCGTCGACGTCGAGCGCCTGTGCGTCGTCGAGCCGCACCCCGGACTGGTCCACCTCGTCTCGCAGGTCGCGGGTCGGCTGCGCCCGGGCACGCGGTGGGCGGACCTGCTCGGGGCCCTGCTGCCGCCGGGGTCGGTCTCCGGGGCGCCGAAGGTCACCGCGCTGCAGGCCGTGCGGGACCTCGAGCCGGTTCCGCGCGGGCCCTACTGCGGCGCCGTCGGCTGGGTCGACGCGGACCGGGGCGAGGCCGAGCTCGCCGTGGGGATCCGCACCTTCTGGGCCCGGGGCGCGGGGTCCGGCCGCGAGCTGTGCTTCGGGACGGGCGCCGGCATCACCTGGGGCTCGGACCCGCGGCAGGAGTGGGAGGAGACCCGCCTCAAGGCGGCGCGGCTCGTCGGTCTCGCGGCCGGCCGCGAGGCGCGCGGTCCGGGCGGCGGGCCGATCCCCCTGCCGGCGGGGTGACCGGCAGGGGGTCGCCAGCCCACGTCCTGTGGGGCGCAGGACGTGACATCCCCGTCGCCGAGGGACGAACCCGAGGCAGCCCCCGCTGCCTCGTCCCCGAGCCAACCTCAGGGTCCTTGAGAAAAGCCTGAGCAGCCGTCAGGGGCGGGGCACCAGGGTGCGCAGGCGCTCGACGAGCACGCCGGGAGAGGTGTCCTTGAGCAGGAACAGGTCGGCCCCGGCCTCCAGCGCGGCCGGGCGCGAGGACGCCCTCCAGGTGAGCACCACGATGCGCACCGCGGGCAGCAGCCGGCGCAGCTCGCGGGCGGCCGTCAGGCCGTCACCGCCCGGCATCGAGACGTCGAGGACGACGATGTCCGGGTGCTGCTCGAGGGCCTGGCGCACCGCCTCCACCCCGTCGGGGGCGGTGCCGCACACGGTCAGCCCGGGGGCCGCCGACAACGCCAGCTCCAGCCCCTGGCGCACGAGCGGGTGGTCGTCGGCGAGCAGCACCCGGACCCCGACGGTCTCAGCGGGAGAAGTCATCGAAGGTCCTCGGGAACGTCGCGCGCCAGAAGGTGGTCCAGACGGCCGCCACCTGGCGGCGCAGGCGTCGGGCCCGGCTGTGCGGCCGGGTGTGGTCGAGCGCGTCCTCGACGAGCAGGGGGACCCGGGCCTCGAGCACGCTCCCCTCGGGGGAGCGGCCGCGCAGGTCGAGCGAGCCGCCGACGTCGGCCAGCGTGGCGCGCAGCAGGCTGAGGCCGACGTGGCCCTCCGGGATGTCGCCGGACGGGGCACCGCGCCCGTCGTCGGAGACCCGCACGCGCAGGTCCCCCCCGTCGACGGCCACACTCACCCCGGCGTGCTCGGCGGCGGCGTGCTTGAGGACGTTCTGCAGCCCCTCGCGCACGGTGCGCAGGGCCAGGGCGCGGGTGCCGGGGGAGGCCGCCCCCGGGTCCACCGCCACGGTGACCGACAGCCCCTGCTGCCGGGCCCGGTCGGCCAGCGCGCCGACCGACTCCTCGAGGCCCTCCTCGCCCAGCGGGTCGTCGTGCAGGTCGACGAGGAGGTTGCGCAGGGCGTCGACGTCGCGCAGGAGCACCCGCTGGGTCTCCCAGACGAGCTCTCGCGCCGCCTCGGCGCGGGCGTGCAGCCCGGCGGCGATGGTGGGCAGCGCGAATCCGATGCCGGCCAGGTCCTGGATGACCCCGTCGTGCAGCTGCGCGGCGAGCCGGCTGCGTTCGAGCCGCGCGGCCGACAGGGCGTGGCGGGTCATCCGCTCGCGGTCGGCCAGCGTCCGGTCGACCCGCCGCGCGAGGGACAGCCCGAGGGGCAGGACGGCGAGCTGGAACAGCAGCAGGGCGCCGAGCAGCAGCGGCAGGAAGGCGCGCACGAGCGAGCGGGTCTCCTCGTCGATCTGGCGCATCGACCAGTACGTCTCGACGAGGACCCGGCGCCCGGTGCCGTCGACGTCGACGGCCGTGTAGATCTCGAGCTGGCGCTCCTCCCCGGCGAGCTCGGCGTCCTCCGGGTCCTCGACCCGGCTCAGGCGCGCCGTGGTCGCGCCGTCGGTCCGCAGCGCCGTCAGCTCGGGGTCGAGGGTGTAGCCCCGGCCGATGAGGTCGGCCTGGTCGGCCCACAGGACCGTGCCGGACTCGTCGTACAGCTTGAGGTGGCGGATCGTGCCCGAGCCCACCCGCTTGCGCAGCAGGGTGACGGCGCTGGGGCTCAGGGAGCCCCCGGGGGTGAGGACCGCCGGGGTCAGCAGCGGGCCGAGGATCGTCTCGGCGAAGAGGCTGCCACGCTCTGTCGCGTCGTCGACCGAGCTGCGGAAGGCGACGTCACGCGCGACCCAGACGGCCGCGAGGCCGACGACGACGAGCACGACGAGGCTGCGCAGGACGAAGGAGCGCAGGGAGCGGCGGACCACCGCGGAGGCGGCCCACCGGGGTCGCTCAGGCCGGGGGCGCGGCATGGACCAGTCCTCGTCGGGCCGCCGCGACGACCGCCTCGAGCGGTGAGCCGGCTCCGAGCTTGGCCAGCACGCAGGCCACGAGCGAGCGGGCCTCGCCCACCGTGACCTCGAGCTCGCGGGCGAGCGTCGGTACGGCGACGCCCGCGGACAGCATCCGCAGCACCTCCAGCTCGCGCGGGCTCAGCCCCGGGTCGGCGGGGGGCCGCGTCGCCGTGAGCGAGCGCAGGAAGCGCGGCGGGACGAGGAAGCCGCCACGCTCGGCGAGCCGCAGCACCTCGAGCGTCTCGTCGAGCCGTCCGTTCTTCGGCAGCAGCGCGCAGGCGCCGGAGCGCTCGGCGCGGGCGAGCAGGGCCGCGTCGACGTACGCGCTGAGGACGACGACCCGCAGGTCGGGGTGCTCCGCCGTGAGCGCCGCCGTCGCGTCGACCCCGTCGCCGTCGTCCAGCCGCACGTCCATGACGACGAGGTCCGGCCGCACCTCGCGCACGAGCCGCAGCGCCTCGGCGACCGAGGACGCCGTCCCCACGCACTCCAGGTCGGGCTCGGCGCCGAGGGCGCCCCCGAGCAGCTGGGCGAAGACGAGGTGGTCGTCGACGACGAGGACGCGGACGGGGCGCTCAGCCCCGGGCGAGGACACGACAGGCCACGTGGGACAGGTCGTCGTCGAGCGCCGGCGGCCGCGCGCCGGGCGTCCCCTCGAGGGCCTGTCGCATGAGCTGCAGCAGCAGCCGGATCTCGACGGTGTGGTCACCGCCGGCACCGGCCTGCGAGGTGTGGGACAGCACGGCGAGGTAGACCTCGGTCGTCTCGTCCGACGGCTCCTGACCGAGCTCCTCGATGAGGTGGGCCCGCAGCCGGCTGTAGCTGCGCAGCGCCTGGGTGGGGGCACCGTCGAACCACTGCGCCCGCATCAGCTGGCGCCAGCCGTCCTCGTCACCCGGGTCCAGCGCCGTCGCGCGCTCGGCCAGGGGCAGCGCCCGCTCGGGCAGCCCGAGGGCCAGGGCGCCCTGCGCCCCGCGGGCGAGGGTGCGGGCCACGAGGCCCTCCAGCTCCTCGCGCGCCTCGATCGCCCAGGGCGCGTAGCCCTCGTGGCCGAGCAGCTCGCCGCGGGCGAGCGCGTCGACGCGCTCGCCGGCGCTGAGGGCGCCGGAGAGCGAGCCCAGGCGCGACTCGTCGTGCAGCTCGCGCACGGTGACCACGTCGACCTCGCACCGGGCGCGGTCCAGGACGTAGCCGTTGTCGGCGGTGGCGAGGACGGACCCGCGACCGGCGCCGAGGCCGAGGCGGCTGCGCACGACCGAGACGTAGCTCTCCAGCCCGGCGGTCGCGGCCGCCGGTGGCCGGCCCTGCCACAGCAGGTCGGCCAGGTGCTCCTTCCCGTGGACCCGGCCGGCGCCGAGCGCGAGGATCTCCAGCAGCTGCCTCGGCTTGGTCCCCAGGACCGAGAGCGGCGTCCTGCCCCGCTCGTCGTCGACGAGCTCGGCCTCCCCGAACAGACGGATACGCATCATCGTCTACCCCTTCCGTCGACGTGTCCCCACGACGGATGTCTCGTACTCCCCAGTGCTGCTCCGGCGACCTCCCCATGACGTCGCCGGCCTGTCGCGCAGCCGCCCCCGGCTGCTCCCCAGGGCTCCATCGTGCTCGCCGACCGTCCGGGCGGCCAGCCCCGCGCGGTGGGGCCCCTGCCCCTCATTTTGGGGGTGCCGTTCGCCGGACGGGGGGCGAACGGTGCGCATACCGTCCGTTCCGTCCGCATCTGGTCCGGACGGGCTACGGACCGGGGAGGGGGAACTCCCCGTACGGCGTCCCGCGTTCACCCCACGTGCCGACGACCGCGACCGCCGTGCCCGTCTGGGAGGCTGCTGCCATGAGCATCACGGCATGGGTCAACGGCGCGCTGGTCGACCCCGCGGAGGCGTCGCTCAGCGCGGTCGACCACGGCGTCACCGTCGGCGACGGGGTCTTCGAGACGGCCAAGGTCGTCGACGGGCGCCCGTTCGCGCTGACCCGCCACCTGGACCGGCTCGACCGGTCGGTGGCCGGGCTCGGCCTGCCCCCGGTCGACCGGGCCCGGGTCCTCGCGGGCGTGAAGGCCGTCCTCGACGCGACCGACCCGATCGCCTTCGGGCGGCTGCGGTTCACCGTGACCGGCGGGGCCGGCCCGCTCGGCTCGGACCGCACCGGCTCCGAGCTGACCTACATCGTCACGAGCGCGCCGCAGGCCCTGCCACCGGCCAGCGGCAAGGTCACCGTCGTGCCGTGGACGCGCAACGAGCGCGCCGCGACGGCGGGGCTGAAGACGACGTCGTACGCCGACAACGTCATCGCGCTCGCGCGGGCCAAGGAGGTCGGGGCGATGGAGGCGATCTTCGCCAACACGCGCGACGAGCTGTGCGAGGCGACCGGGTCCAACGTGTTCGTCGTCCCCGACTCGGCCTCGGGCCTCGTGCTGACCCCGCCGCTCGACGCCGGCCCGCTCGCCGGTATCACCCGGGGCCTCGTCCTGGAGTGGGGACGCGCGGCCGGGGTCGACGTGCGCGAGCAGGCGCTGCCGCTCGACGTGCTGCGCACCGCCGACGAAGTGTTCCTCACCAGCTCCATCAAGGACGTCTTCCCGGTCCACGCCGTCGACGACCGGGAGCTGCCCGCGCCCGGCCCCGTCACCGCGCGGCTGGCCGAGGTCTTCGCGGCCCGCTCCGCCGAGGACGTGGACCCGTGACCGGCCCGGTCGACGAGCGCGCGGCGCGCCCCTCCCGCCCGGAGGACACCGACGACGACGTCGTCCTCGACGCGCAGGACGACGACTGGGCGTGGCGGCGCCGGCTGCGGGCCAACCCCGTGACTGCGCGCGCCTACCGCATCGCCGTCGCCGTGGTGGGCGCGGTCGTCGTGGTCGGTGGTCTCATCGCCGTCCCGGCCCCGGGCCCGGGCTGGCTCATCGTCTTCGCCGGTGTCGCGATCTGGGCGAGCGAGTTCGAGTGGGCGCAGCGGCTGCTGCGCTGGGGCAAAAGCGTGCTGGCCTCGTGGACCCACTGGATGGGTCGGCAGCCGGTGTGGGTGCGCGGCCTCGTCGGGCTCGCCACCCTCGCCCTCGTCCTCGCACTGTTCTGGGCGCTCTTCGCCGTCACCGGGGTGCCCGGGATCCTGCCGGACGCCGTCGAGGACGTGCTGCGCGGGGTGCCCGGGCTGGGCTGACCTCCCGATTAGGGCGCGGGGTGGGCGGTTCGCTATCGTGAGGCTCCGTCGCGAGCCGCCCTGCGGGGCGCCGTACGACGTCCGGACGTGTAGCTCAGTTGGTTAGAGCGTTCGCTTCACACGCGAGAGGTCAGGGGTTCGAGTCCCTTCACGTCCACCCTCCACGAGAGCACTGCCGGGCACGCCGGTCACGGCCGAGCCGGCCGGCCGGGATCCGGCCGGAACCGCGGGTCCCGCCCGATGAAGGCGAAGAACCGCTCCTGGGTCGTCGCGTCGTCGGGGACCGGCTGCTGCTCGCCGAACTGACCCGAGCCACGGATCATCTCGGCGTTCTGCACCATCCCCGCGTAAGCGCGGGCGATGAACTGCTCGTCCAGGGTGTCGTCCTGCCCGGTGGCCCGGGCCAGGTCCCACGTGTGGAAGACGACGTCCGGGGTGAAGAGCTGGTCGACCGCGACGGGGACCGGCATCGGTCCGACGTACTGGTTGCGCAGGACGAGCTCCGCGGTCGCCGGGTCGCCGAGCAGCGCCGCTACCTGGGCGTCGAGCTCGCGCCACGCCTGGACGGGATCGTCCTGCGCCGAGGCGACCGGGGAGAGCCGGACCGTCGAGGCGGTGCGGAGCAGGCCCGGCAGCCAGGTGACGAGGTGGTCGACGACGTCGCGGGCCCGCCACTGCGCCACGGGGGTCGGGGCGTCCCAGTCGCGCGTCCCCTCGACGCGCTGCGTGAACCCCGCGGCCGCCGTGCGGTAGCGCTCCGGGATGCTCATCCGGGTCATGGACACGGTGTCGGGCTCCTCCTGCTGCGCGGCTCGGGCCTCTCGGGCCTGCCGGGCCTCTCGGGCGAGGGGCCGGGGGCGAGCCGCAGCCGCAGGCAACACCTTGGCACAGGACCGGTGCGTCCCGCGGCGAGGTGCGTGCTCCCGGTCTAGTGGCCGCCGCCCCCGACCACCCCGATGGCGTCGAGCCAGGGGATGCCGGTCCACGACAGCCCGACGACGGTGGTGACCGCCACCGCGAGGACGAGGACCCGGCCCGAGGTCGCGCGGTGGGGAGCCTCGGGGCGGGGCGCGGCCGTCACCAGCAGCCCCACGAGGAGCAGCGAGCCGAGCTCGAGCAGGCAGCTGACGACGTCGGCCGGGCCGACCGCCTCCGTGGCCCCGGGCTCCGGGCCGATCGGCAGACCCATGGTCCGCGAGACCAGCCACACGACGAGGGGGACCACCGAGACGGCGACGACCACGAGGAGGTCGCCCCGCAGCCGTCGCAGGACCGCGGCGGCCGCGAGCAGCTCGACGGTGGCCAGGACGAGGAAGAAGGCCCCGGCGGCCGGCCACTCCTCCAGGTGCTCGGGGACGACGGCGAGGTGGATCGCGGCCGTGCCGGCGAGCGTGGCGGCGAGGCCCCGACGCAGCACGGTGTCGGGCGCCGTCGCGGTCGTGGCCGGGCCCGTGAGCCGGAGCCGGCCGCCGGCCGCCGCCCACAGCCACGTGGCGAGGACGACGTTGGTGACGACGACGAGAGCCACCCCGACACCGAAGGCGCGCAGCTGCAGGCCGGCCACCGAGTCGAGCTGGCGCTGGACGCAGGCCGCGTCGCAGCCCTTGCCGACCATCGACGACATCTCGCTCACCTGCCCCCGCTGGAGCGCCGTGTCGTAGACGGCCTGGACCGCGAGCAGCGCGACCCCGGCGGCCGACGCCCCGGCGACCATGCCGCCGACCGCGGCGACGGAGGCGCCGCGACGGTGCGCGGCGACCCGCTGGGCCGCGGTCAGGCCCAGCAGGACGCCGAGGGCGACGAGCGGCAGCCACAGCACGACCTCGGTCGCCCACACCGTGAAGGGTGAGCGGGCCCGCTGGATGAACCCGACGGCTCCCCGCAGGACGAGGACCCACCACAGGTCGGCCGCCCCGAGCACGACGGCCGCGACGAGCACCGTCGCCCACGGCACCGCCCCCGGGACGTCCGAGACGCCCGAGCGGGTGGTGGTGACCGGGTGGGTGGTGGCCGGGTGGGTGGTGGCCGGGTCGGCGGTCGGCCGGGTGGGACCCCCGTGGGTGGGCAGCACGGCGGTCACGGCGTGATCTCCCACCCGAACATCATGGCGTGGTCCTCGTGGGCGAGGTTGTGGCAGTGCGCGACGTACGGCCCGACGAAGTCGCGGAACCCGCGGTAGATGATGACCGACTCGCTCGGGTCGAGGGCGACGAGGTCCTCGCGTGCCACGTCGTCGGGGTGAGCCGGGGTGCCGGCCGCCGTGACGTCCTTGCCGTTGCGCATGACGGTGCGGTGCTCCTCCATGTGCAGGTGGAACGGGTGCACCCAGCCGCCGCCGCCGTTGCGGATCTCCCACAGGTTGAAGCTGTTCTTCTTCTGCTGCGCGAGCGGCGTGAGACCGGCCGGGTTCTTCAGGCTGGTCGCGACGCTGGTCGGGTCGAACGGCTTGCCGTTGATGAGCCACTCGATCTCGCCGCCGCCGGACCCGCGCTGCACCTCGAAGACGAGCCGGTTGGCCAGCATGCTCTGCCAGTTGCTCGGCAGCGGGGGCAGGTCGCGCATCCTCGTGGGGATCTGGCTGTCGTCCGGGGCGTCGTCGCCGATGACGAACTTCAGCACCGGCACCTTGTACTTGGGGTCGGGGGAGAAGCGCGAGCTGTTCGACCACATCCGGCCGTCCGGCATCTTCATGACGTCGGTGAGGTAGATGACGTCGCCCTTGGTCGTCGGGGTCCCGTCCATGTACTTCGTGAAGTCGATGATCACCTCGCGCCGCTTGGCGGGCCACAGCTCGAACGAGTCCCGCACCACCGGCGCCGGCAGCAGACCGCCGTCGGCCGCGATCTGCGTGAACTTCATGCACTGCTGCCCGTCCGGGATGCGGTACTGCCCCTGCAGCTCGTTGCCGGTGAGGCCCAGCGACGCCGCCGACTTCGGGCCCTGGGTCGAGCTCATCAGCTTGAACTCGTAGATGCGGGCGATGGAGCAGTCGAGGAAGCGGAAGCGGTACTTGCGCCGCTTGACCTCCATGACGGGGTAGGCCGTGCCGTTGACCGTGAAGATGTCTCCCACGAAGCCGTGGTTCGGGAAGTGACGGAAGAACGACTTGCCCCACCACTCGGGGTGCGTCCGGGGGTTCTTCGCGTCAGGGAAGTCGCCGTCGTGCGCGTCCTTGTGCGTGGTCACGCCGTCATCCAGGCGGACGTCGTAGAAGGCCAGGGGGACGTCGTACTGGACGTCGAAGCTGCCGTCGCCGTTGTCGGTGCGGACGCCGGGCAGGCGCAGACCCTGGGTCTCGTCGCCCATGTCCATCGCGTTCTCGCGGTCGTAGATCGGGTAGAGCCCGACGAGACCCTTGTAGACGTTGGAGCCGGTCTGGTCCATCCGGTGGTCGTGGAACCAGAAGAAGCTCTGCTTCTCGCGGCTGTCCCCGCCGGCGGGCCAGTTGAGGTAGAGGTTGTCGACCCAGGTCTGCGGCGCGTAGCCGCGCCCCTGCGGCCCGTAGCGCATCGAGTAGTGCGGGTTGCCGTCGCTCTCGGGCGCCGTGTGCGCGTTGTGCAGGTGGGTGAGGAACGTCCAGTCGGGCGCGCCGAAGTCCTGCCGGTCGAGGCCGTACGGGTTCTCGTCGAGCCGGTTGACGAACCGCAGCAGGACCGGGCGGCCGTACTCGGCGTTGATCATCGGCCCGGGGAAGACCCCGTTGAAGCCGTAGATCGTGCTCGGCGGGAGCGTCCGGACGGTGCCCTTGGCGTAGACCTTCCCGAAGGCGTCGTACGACGTCGTCGGCAGGCCCGAGCTGTTGATGGGCAGCACCTGCGAGGTGGTGAACGAGTGCGGCCGAACGAGCAGCTCGAGCTTGTAGACCAGCGGGTCCACGGGAGTCTGGCCCGGGGGGCACCACATCTGGTGCTGCTGGTTGCGCATCGAGTTCTGCTGCCCCGGGCCCGGACCGGGGGGCTGCGCCCACGACTGCACGTCGAGCATCGCCTGCGGGCGCAGCGCCTTGGGGATGGTCAGCGCGTCGGAGAACGGGGTGAGGATGAGCGGGCTCGTGGGGAACGCCTCCACGTAGAGGGCCGCGTCGCCCACCGCGATCGAGGCCGCCTCGAAGGTGCCGTCCGCCGAGAGCAGCCCCTGCTGCTCCAGCCCCGGCACGACGAGCGTGCGGCCCACGCCGGCCGCGGTGACGAGGCCGGCCGCCGCGCCCACGCGCAGCAGCGTGCGCCGCGCCACCCCGCCGCCGCCCCGGTCCTCCTGCAGATGTGACTCCACGCCGTGCTCCTCTCTGGCACGACCCGGGGCGGTGCGCTGGACCCGCAGACCGCCGGCCGGACGTCGTTGCGAGGACGCTAGGAACGGGGGGTTGAGAAAACCTTGGGTGGGCGGCCGGAGCGGGGTGGCGGGAGGCGTCGTACAGGACGCCGTACGGCGTCGTTGTCTACGCTCGTCGGGTGCTCTCCTCCATCCTCGACCCCATCCTCAACGCGCCGACCTGGTCGGTGCTGCTGATCGTCGGGCTCGTCGTCTTCGCGGAGGACGCGCTGTTCGTCGGGTTCGTCCTGCCCGGCGAGACCGCCGCCGTCCTCGGGGGCGTCGCCGCCCACGAGGGGCACGCCCCGCTGTGGGCGGTCGGGCTGACGGTCATCGCCGCGGCGATCCTCGGCGACACGGTCGGGTTCGAGGTGGGCCGGCACCTCGGCCCGCGGATCCTGCGGTGGAAGGTGCTGGAGAAGCGCAAGAGCGGGATCGAGCGGGCCCAGGACTTTCTGCGCCGCCGCGGCGGCTGGGCCGTCTTCCTCGGCCGCTGGACCGCGTTCTTCCGCGCCGTCATGCCGGCGCTGGCGGGGACCTCGAAGATGCACTACCCAACCTTCCTCGCCTTCAACGCGGCCGGCGGCATCGCCTGGAGCTGCGTCGTCGTCGGGATCGGCTACGCGGCCGGGGCGTCGTACAAGCAGGTCGAGGGCACGTTCGGCAAGGGTGCGGCCGCGGTCGTCGTGCTCGTCGTCGTGCTCGCGGTCGTGGTGTGGAAGGTGCGCGAGCACCGGCAGGACAAGGCGCGCGAGGCCTCGCACGCCTGACGTCGCGGCAGGTCGCGCCCGGTCGCCCTCAGCCGCGCAGGCGGTGCAGCACCTCGCCCGCGTCGTGGACGACGAGGGTGTCGGGGTCCTGCTCCCAGGCCGCGACGTCGACCAGGGCCGGGTCGAGGTGATCGAGGTTGACGGCGCGCACGACGTCCTCGGGGATGCCGGTCGCGAGGGTCACCGTGACGCGGCCGCGCTCACCGTGCACCGGGTCCCAGGTGCCGGCGCCGAAGAGGTGGGTGGAGTGGGCGAGGTCGCCCCAGTGCCGGTCCCGGAACCGGTCCCACTGCTGCGTGAAGTAGTCGCGGCAGTGGTACCCGATCTCCTCGATGGCCGGGTGCATCTGCGAGATCTGCGTGATGTGCGGCGCGAAGACGACGACCTGGCCGCCGTCCGCGACGACCGGCTCGACCTTGTAGAAGCCCTTGGCGCCGGTCCACATGTCGGCGTACTTGCTCGGCATGATCGACAGGACCCGCTTGACGGGGGCGTCGAGGTAGCGCACGTGGGTCCGGGCGGAGACGTCGGCGGCGGCGGCCCAGGCCTCCTCGGGCGTTCCGAAGGCGAGCGAGTGGACGCCGGTCCCGTCGTCGGTGTGCCCGGACCGGACGACGAGGCAGAGGGCGAGGCGCCGGCTCGGCAGCATGCCCACCGCCTCGTCGATGAGGGCGCGGACGGGCGTCGTGCCGCGGGTGCCGATGATGTCGGCGCTGGTGATGAGCGCGCCCAGCCAGTGCGAGAAGTCGATGATCCGCTGGCCCGCGACGCCGGGGACGACGTACTTGTTGCCGCCGGAGAAGCCGACGACCTCGTGCGGGAAGACCGGGCCGAGCAGGATCGTCACGTCGGTGTCGACGACGAGCCGGTTGACGACGACGTCGACGGACTCGTGCAGGCGACCCTCGGAGAGCCGGCTGACGGTGGCGGCGTCGACGACGCCGACGGTCGTCATCGCCTGCGGGTCCCACCACTCGTGGTTCCGGACCTGCATTCCGGGGAAGACGCTGCCCAGGCCGGCGTCCTCGTACCCGAGGTGGCGGGCGAGGGCGGCGTCGTCCATCGCCGCGTGGGTGCCGAGCGCGACGAGGACGGTGAGCGACGCGACCCGGCCGTGCACGGCGGAGTGGATCGCGCGCAGCAGCAGCGGCAGCGGGCAGCTGCGGGTGCCGTCGGGGACGACGAGGGTGACCCGCCGGCCGTCGAGGTCCTCCGCGGCCAGGGCGTCGGTGACGAACGCCGTGAGGGTGTCCGCGTCGAGCACGCCGTCGGCGCCGCCGACGGTGCGCAGGGTCGTGCGGGCGGTGGTGGTCACAGGGGCTCCTCGGTGGGGTCGGGGCGGCGTACGGCGTCGCGCAGCGCCTCGGGGACGGGGGCGCCGGCGCGGACGCCGCCGCGGTGGGCGGCGGCGTGGGCGGTGTCGAGGACGTCGAGCACCGGGTGCCCGGTCGCGGCGGCGACGGCGGCCACGACGTCGAACTCGGGGGTGGCGCGCACGACGAGCCCGTCCGCGTGGGCGACCTTGACCGCGACGGGGTGGCCGTCGACGGCGACGTCGACCCAGCCGCGGGCGAGCGGGTGCTTGGTGACGGGGTGCTCGCGCACGCCGAAGGTCGTCGTGTGGGCGACCACGGCGGCGCGGACCGCGTCGGCGCGGTCGGGGTCGACGAGGGCGCACAGGGTGTGGGCGGGTCGGCCCTTCTTCATGACGACCGGCACGAGCCAGGCGTCGTCGGCGCCGGCGTCGAGCAGGGCGGCGAGCACGGTCGGCCAGACCCGGGGGTCGAGGTCGTCGACGTTCGCCTCGAGCTGCACGGCCTCCTGCGGGTGGACTTGACGCAGCGTCGAGCCGCTTGACGCAGGGTGCAGAGGGCGTCGAGCGGCATGACGCTGCGTCGAGTCCGTACCGGTGCCGACCCGGGCGCCGACGACGACACGGGTGACGTTGGGCCGGTCGGGGTCGTCGCGGTGGCCGGCGCCGGTGCCGACGGCGTCGACGACGAGGCGGGGGAGCGGCTCGCACGCGGTGGCGAGCGTGCGCACGAGCGCGAGACCGGTCGGGGTGGCGCGCTCCCCGGGGCCGCCCGCCTCGACGACCCAGCCGCGCGCGAGCTCGGTGACGGCCGGGCCGGGGACCGGGAGGTCGCCGTGGGCGGCGCGCATCCGGCCGTGCCCCAGCGCCACCGGTCCGGCGCTCAGCGACGTCAGGCCGAGGTCGTGGACCGCGGCGCACACTCCGACGACGTCGGCGACCGAGTCGAGGGCGCCGACCTCGTGGAAGTGGACCTCCTCGACCCCCGTGCCGTGGACGGCGGCCTCCGCCTCGGCGAGGGCGCGGAAGGTCGCCGCCGCCGACGCACGGACCGCCTCGGCGAGATCGGCCGCGTCGAGCAGCGCGAGCAGGTCGGCGAGGCGTCGGTGCGGGGGGCTGGGCTCGAGCGCGTCGACGTCGAGCAGGAGGGCCCGCAGGCCGCAGCGCTGCACCGGCTGCGACGTCAGCCGGACCGCGCCCGGGAGCACCGCCTCCACGGCGTCTCGTACGGCGTCCAGCGAGGCGCCGGCGTCGAGCAGGGCCGCGAGGAGCATGTCGCCGGCGACCCCGGCGGACGCGTCGACCCAGCCGTGCCGAAGGGCGCTCACGCCTCCTCCGGTGAGCCACTCGAATCGGATTCGCGGGACTCGGCTCCCGTCGTGACTCGAGCCGAGCGGGCCGAATCCGATTCGCGGGGGTCGGCGGCGATCTGGGCGGCGAGGTGGCCGGCGCCGTACCCGTTGTCGATGTTGACGACCGCCACCCCGGGGGCGCAGGCGTTGAGCATCGTCAGCAGCGGTGCGACCCCGCCGAACGCGGCGCCGTACCCCACCGACGTCGGCACGGCGACGACCGGCGCCGACACCAGCCCGGCGACGACGCTGGGCAGCGCGCCGTCCATCCCGGCCGCGACGACGATCGCCCGCGCCGAGCGCAGCAGCGGCAGGCGTGCGAGCACCCGGTGCAGGCCCGCGACCCCGACGTCGACGACCTCCTCGACCGGCCGGCCGAGGTAGCGGGCCGTCGTCGCGGCCTCGCGGGCGACCGGCAGGTCGGACGTCCCCGCGCACGCGACGACGACGAGACCACCGGTCGGGGCCGGGGGCTCGGGGGGCCAGGCGAGCAGCCGCGCCGCCACGTCGTACGACGCCCCGGGCAGGGCCTCGAGCACCGCCTCCGCGTGCGCCGGCGAGGCGCGGGTGAAGAGCGAGACGGCGTCCTCGTCGCGCAGCCGGGCGGCGATCGCCCCGACCTGCTCGGGCGTCTTGCCCTCGCAGAAGACGGCCTCCGGGTAGCCGCGGCGGGATGCCCGGCCGGTGTCGAGCGTGGCGAAGGCCTCGAGCGGGTCAACGCCCGCGGAGGGGGCGGTCATGCCGACGGCCGCGCCGTCAGCTCGAGCATCGTGAACGCGCCCGACCGCAGCCCGCGCCCGTCGACCTCGGCCCGGGCGTAGCCCGCCCCGACGACGGCCGCGACGACCGCGTCGTGCAGCGACTCGTCCGCCCGCACCGCGGACAGCGCCGCCGCCCCGAGCTCGACCCGGCCCAGGTCGTCGTGGTGGCGCACGCGCAGCTCGGTGAGACCCAGATCGTGCAGTGCTTGCTCGGCCCGCTCGACCTGCTGCAGCGCCTGCGCGGTGACGGGGGTGTGGTGGGGGATCCGGGAGGCCAGGCACGGGGCGGCCGGCTTGTCCGCGGTCGGCAGCCCGAGCTCGCGGGCGAGCCGGCGGACGTCGTCCTTGGTCAGGCCGGCGTCGGCGAGCGGGCGCAGGACGCCGTGGTCGGTGGCGGCGCGCGCGCCCGGGCGGTCGGGGCGTCGTACGTCGTCGGCGTTCTCGCCGTAGGCGACCGCGACGAGACCGTGCGCCGCCGCGAGGTCGTCGTCGATCCGCTGGAACAGCTCGTGCTTGCAGAAGTAGCAGCGGTCCGCGGCGTTGGCCCGGTAGGCCGGGTCGTCGAGCTCGCGGGTGACGACCTCGACGAGCGGCACGGCCAGGTGCGCGGCGACGCGACGCGCCTCGCGCCGCTCGCGCGCGGCGAGGCTCGCCGAGACGGCGAGGACGGCGACGACCCGCTGCGGACCGAGGGCCTGCTGGGCGAGGGCGACGAGCAGGGTCGAGTCGACGCCCCCCGAGAAGGCGACCCCGAGGCGACCGCCCCCGGCCGCGTCGTCGAGGTGCGGGGAGAGGCTCGTGCGGACGGCCGTCACGGCCTGCGCGAGGGAGGGAGCGGTCATGCTCGCGACGCTACCCAGCGCCTCGCCCGCTCGCCATCGGTTGCCACTCCTTGCCACGGCGCGTCGCCCACATGGCCACCACCACAAGCAGTCGTCTCCTCAGCGGCGGCGGGCCGCCTTGGGGGCCGGGCCGTGCGACCCGCGCTCCTGCAGGTGAGTGGGGACGACGAGCGGCTCGCCGCTGGTCGGCCGCGCACCACCGATGACGGCCAGCAGGTTGCGCACGGCGATCTCGCCCATCTGCCGCAGCGGCGCGGCCACCGTCGTCAGGGGCGGGGTGACGAGCCGCGCCGCGAAGATGTCGTCGAACCCCACGACGCTGACCTCCCCGGGGACCGCCACGCCCCGCGCGGCGAGCAGCTGCAGCACGCCGATGGCCATCTGGTCGTTGTAGGCGACGACGGCGGTCGGGCGGTGCTCGAGCAGGTCGCGCCCGGCCTGCACGCCGCCGTCGACGGTCGGGGCGTAGGGCCCGTGGCGCTTGGCGTGCACGCCGTGCTCCTGCGCGGCCGCGAGCAGCCCGCGCCACCGGTCGCCGTCGGCCCACGACGCCTCCGGCCCGGCGACGTAGGCCATGGACCGGTGGCCCAGCCCGGTCAGCAGGGCGACGGCCTGCTGCGTGCCGCTGTGGTTGTCGGTGACGATGGACGACACGTCGCTGAGCACCCGGTTGAGGACGACGGTGGCCTTCTGCTTGGCCACGGTGCGGATCGCCGTGTCGGTGAGGCGGCTCGACGTCATGAGGACGCCCTCGACGGCCGGCAGCGCCCGGGCCAGCGCGCCCCGCTCGTAGGTGTCGGACTCCTGCCCGTCGACGAGCATCATCGTGTAGTCGGCCTCTCCCGCGGCCACCTGCGCCCCGCGGATGATCTCGACGTAGAACGGGTTGGTCACGTCGGCGATCGACAGCGCGATGACCTTCGTCGTCACCCGCGACGGCGCCCCGCTCACCGGGGCGCTGCGGTATCCCAGCGCCCGCGCGGCGTCCCGGACCCGCTCGGCCGTCGCCGCGTTGACCCGCCCCGGTCGGGCCAGCGCCCGCGACACCGTCGAGGCCGCCACCCCCGCGTGCCGCGCGACGTCGTAGATCGTCGGCGGCCGTGTGCTCCCGCCGGCCCCGGTCGGGCCGGACGGGACGTCGTCGTCCCGGTGCGGCATGCGTGGTCCTGTGTCCCTGCGGTGGTCCCCCCCGACGGGGCTCCTCGCATCATAGGGACGCCACCCATGGGCCCGGCTCAGCCGCGCAGCCCCGACGCCGCGTACACCGTCTCGAGCACCCGCATGGCCCGCGCGCCGTCCTCGGCCCCGATCCAGAACGGCCTCCCGTCGCGGACGTGCGCGTGGAAGTCCGCGACGAGCCGGTCGTGCGAGACGCCCCAGTAGGCGCGCTCACCGGTCGCGAGGACCGGCTCCCGGGTCGTCTCCTCGCGCCCGTCCGGGCGGGTGACGACGAGGTCGGTCTCGAGCCGCGCCACCGCCTGGCCGTCGTCCCCGCGCAGCAGCAGCTCGACGAGCACGGGGGAGTCGGCGAGGTGCCCGTTGGTCGCCCAGAACACCGACGTCGCCCCGCCGTCGTGCCGCACCCGGAACGTCGCGGTGTCCTCGACCTCGACCACCCCGTCGAGCGCGAGCCGCAGCGCCGTCCCCTCGACGTCGGCCGCGTCGCCGAGGTACCACAGCAGCAGGTCGAGGGTGTGGATCGCCTGGTTGGCCAGCACCCCGCCGCCGGCCTCCGCCCACCGCCCGCGCCACGGGCTGCGCGCGTAGTACGCCGCCTCGCGCCGCCAGGTGACGACGCCGCGCCCGGCGTACGGCGCCCCGAGCGAGCCGTCGTCGAGCAGGTCGCGCAGCGCCCGGGCCGCGGTGTTGTAGCGGTTCTGGAAGCACAGCCCGAGCTGGGCGTCGCTGCGCGCGGCGACCTCGACGAGCGCCTCGGCCCCGGCCAGGGTGTGCGCCGACGGCTTCTCGAGGAGCACGTGGACGCCCTGCTCGAGCAGCCAGGTCGCCATCGGCGCGTGCCGGTCGTGCGGCGTGCAGACGTGGACGACGTCGGGCGACTCCCGCTCGACCATCGCCTCGAGCGCGTCGAGACCATCGCCGCCGCCGTACGACGCCACCCCGCGCACCGCCCCGACGGTGGTCGCCCGGGCCTCGTCGAGGTCGGCGACGGCGACCAGCCCGCCGTGCGGGCTGGCCGCGACCGCGTCGAGGTGGACGCCGGAGATGTCGCCGAGCCCGACGACGGCGACCCGAAGCGGCGGCCCCTGCTCGACGGTCACCGGTGGGCGACCTCGCCGAGCGGCAGGTGCTCCACGGCCCATCGGTGGGCGATCTCGTGGCACTCCCGGTCCGGGACCGACGGGACGTCGACCTCGATCATGAAGTCGCCGTCGTAGTCCGGGGGGAACGCGGCGACGCAGGCGTCGAGGTCGACCGACCCGGTGCCCGGCTCGGCCCACAGGCTCCCGGGCAGCGTCGCGTCCTGGTACGACAGGTCCTCCCGCCTGGCCCGCTCGACGCCCTCGGCGAAGACGTCCTTGAGGTGGCAGCCGACGATCCGCGAGGAGTGGTCGCGCAGGACGCCCACCACGTCGGCCCCCGCCCAGGCCAGGTGCCCGGTGTCGGGGCCGAAGGCGAGCAGGTCGGGCCCGACCCCGTCGAGGACGGCGCGGACCTCCTCCTCGGTCTCGACCCAGCCACCGACGTGCGGGTGCAGCGCGGCGAGCACGCCCTCGGCCCGCATCGCCTCGCAGGTCGCGCCGATGCCGTCGACGACGGTGGCCAGCCGGCCCGCGTCGAAGTCCGCCCCGACGGCCGGGTGGACCTGCCGGGCGTGGTCGCGCGGCTCCGTCGTCGAGACCATGCAGACGGTCATCCCCAGCGACGCCTGCTGGGCGGCGTACTCGCCCGCCGCCCGCGCGACCTCCGCGTGCCGCGACGCGTCCGCCCACGACCCGGGGAACAGGCTGAGGGCGGGCTCCAGCCCGTAGCCCGCGAGCCAGCCGACGTACGACGCCGCGTCGAGGTCGGTGGGCACGTCCGCCTTGACCGCGGTGTAGCCGATGGCCGACAGCTCATCGAACGCGGCGCCGAGGGTGGCGACGGTCTTGCCGCCCTTCAGCCAGTAGGAGATCGGGTTGACGGCCAGCCGGCGCCCGCTCATGCCGCACCTCCCAGGGCGACCGGCTTCCCGGTGCGCGCCGACTCGTACATGGCGAGGATGACGGCCAGCGTGGTCCGCGCGTCCTGCGTCGTCACCCGCGGGGCCCGGCCCTCGCGGACGGCGGCGACGAAGTCGACCAGCTGCGCGCGGTGCGCCTTGCCGAGGCCGGCGTCGTCCGGGCCGAGCGCGTCCGCGTCGGTGACCTGGTTGCTGCCGGTCTTCTCCGACATGGCGATCTCCTTCGCCTCCCCGTCCGTCTCGTGGACGAAGACGAGCGCGTCGTCGGAGATGACGGCCGAGCCCTTCGTGCCGTAGACCGACAGCCGCGCGTCGAGACCGGGGTAGGCCGCCGTCGTCGCGTGGATGACGCCGAGCGCGCCGGAGGCGAACCGGACGACGGCGACCGCGGTGTCCTCGACCTCGATCCGCTCGTGGGCCAGGCACGCGGTGTGCGCGAAGACCTCGACGGGGGTGCCGACCGCGGTGATGAGCAGGTTGATGGTGTGGACGGTCTGGTTCATCGTGGCGCCGCCGCCGTCGAGGGCCCAGGTGCCGCGCCACTCGCCGGAGTCGTAGTAGCTCTGGCCGCGCCACCAGGCGTGCGAGGCGATCGCCGAGGTCACCGACCCGAGCCGGCCCGCCTCGAGGGCAGCGAGGACCTTCTCCGTCGAGCGGTCGAAGCGGTGCTGCGAGATGACCGCGACGGTTCGCCCGGAGCGCTGCTCCGCGGCGATGATCGCGTCGGCCGCCTCGAGGGTGACGTCGATCGGCTTCTCGACGACGACGTCCTTGCCGGCGTCGAGGGCGGCGACGGCGACGTCCGCGTGCAGGCCGCTCGGTGTGCACACGGTGACGGCGTCGACGTCGTCGCGGGCCAGGACCGCCGCGAGGTCGTCGGTGGCGACGGCGACGCCGTACCGCTCGGCGAGGGCCTGCGCCTTGGCGGCGTCGGCGTCGACGACGGCGACGAGCCGCGCCTCGTCCGGCAGCTCGGCGAGGGCCTGCGCGTGGACGGCACCGATGACGCCGGCCCCGACGATGGCGAACCGGAGCGGAGCGGCTCCGGCGGGGGAGGTGGTGGTGCTCACTGGAAGGTGGCTCCTTCGGAGTCGAGGATGGCGGTGAAGGCCTTGGTGGCGCGGACGAACTCGTCGGCGCCGGAGAAGCCGCCGTAGCTGGTGGTCCGGGCGAGGTGCGGCTCCATCGAGAAGAAGCCGTCGTAGCCGTCGGCGAGCAGCCGCCGGACGAGCTCGCGCACCTCGCCGTCGCCCTCGCCGCTGGGGACGACCTCGCCGGTGGCGAGCAGGGCGTCCTTGACCTGGATGTAGTCGGTGAAGGGGCGCAGGTCGTCGTACCCCTGGGTGACGGGCCGGACCCCGCACTGGACGTAGTTGGCCGAGTCCCAGGCCAGGCGCAGGGTGGGCGAGCCGACGGAGGTGACGAGGTCGAGCACCCGCTCGGGCACGTCGCCGTAGATCTCCTTCTCGTTCTCGTGCAGGAGGGTGGTGCCGGTGCCCTCGGCCCGGTCGGCGAGGGCGCGCATGCGCCGCAGCACCTCGTCGCGGTGGTCGGCGGGGTCCTCGCCCTCGGGGATGAAGAACGAGAACAGCCGGATGTACGGCGCCTCGAACCGCCGCGCGACCTCCAGGGCCCGGTCCATCCGGACCAGGTGCTCCTCGAAGTCGTCGCGGATCCCGATCTTGCCGATGGGCGAACCGATCGAGGAGACCCGGATGCCGTGCTCGCGCAGCACCTCCTGCGCCTGGCCGACCTGCTCGTCGGTGAGGTCGAGGACGTTCACCCCCCAGGCGCTGCGCAGCTCGACCCAGGTGATGCCGAGGTCGGTGAGGACGCGGCACTGGGTGACGAGGTCGGGGTCGATCTCGTCGGCGAAGCCGGAGAGGGTCCACATGGCGGTGCTCCTGGAACGGTCGGGTGGGGGTCAGGGGAGGAGGTCGGTGGTGGCGGCCCGGACCGCGGCGACGACCTCGGGATCGTCGGCGAGGGCCGGGTCGAGCGCGCCGAGGACGGCGGGGACGGCCCGGTCGAGCGGGCCGCCCGCGAGGTCTCGCAGCCGGTCGGCGGCCGCGTCCCGGACGGGCGTGCCGTGGCCGCGCAGGTGCGCGACCCAGGCGCCGAGGACGGTCACCGCGGCGACCGGGACCCGCCCCTCGGCGCGGGCGGCGCGCAGGGTCGGCAGGATGCGGACCGGCAGCTTCTGCGAGCCGTCGGCGACGATCTGGGCCAGCAGGTGGCGGATCCGCGGGTTGGTGAAGCGGTCGAGGAGCGCGGTGCGGTAGGCGGGGACGTCGCCCTCGGGCAGCCCCGTGAGCCCCGGCGCGGCCTCGTCCCACCACTGCTCGAGCAGCGCCCGGCACCCCGGGTCGGCGACGGCGTCGGCGACGGTCGCGTGGCCCCGCGCACCGCCGACGTAGGCGAGCAGGCTGTGACCGCCGTTGAGCAGCCACAGCTTCCGGCGCTCGTACGGCGCCACGTCGTCGACGAAGCGCGCCCCGGTGCTCTCCCAGGCCGGCCTCTTCCCGGGAAAGGAGCCGGCGAGAACCCACTCGGTGAACGGCTCGGTGACGACCGGCGCGGCGTCGTCGTACCCCCCGAGGCGGCGCACGTCGGCGACGTCCTCGTCGGTCGTCGCCGGGGTGATCCGGTCGACCATCGTCGTCACCCAGCCGACGCCGCCGAGCCACCCGAGGAGGTCGGTGTCGCCGGCGGCACGGGCCAGCGCGGTGACGGCGTCGCGGACGACGGCGGCGTTGTCCGGCAGGTTGTCGCAGGGCACGACCGCGAGCGGGGCGACCCCGGCGCGGGCCCGGGCGCCGAGGCCCGCGGCCAGCCGACCGGGAGCGGTGGCCAGGTCGGCGACGCGGCCCGCCCGGAGGGCCTCGACGTCGGCGGCCACCGCCGGGTGGGCGAGGTCGGCCCCGCCGTCCCCCCGGTGGTAGCCGGCCTCGGTGACGGTGAGGGTGACGACCTGCACCTCGGGGTCGGCGACGAGCCCGACGAGCCTGTCCACGTCCCCGCCGGCGCGCGCCTCGACGAGGCTCGGCACGACCTCGAGCCGGTCGCCGTCGGCGGCACGGGTGACGAGCGTGTAGAGCCCGTCCTGCGCCGTGAGCCGCTGCGCCAGTGCGGTGCTGCGGCCGGTGAAGCCGGCGACCCCCCAGTCGTCGGCGTCGCTCGCGTGCGCGGTCGCCCACACCTGGTGGGCCCGGGAGAAGCCGCCGAGCCCGAGGTGGACGATCCGGACCGGCGATGCGGGCAGGCCGCGGGCGGCGCGCCCGAGCGGGGCGCCGTTCACAGCTTGAACACCCGCCGCGGCTGGTCGACGCTCAGCCCCCGCACGGTCTCGAGCGCCTCGTCCAGGTCGAGTCGGTGCTCGGCGACCAGCCCGGCGAGGAAGCCGGCGTCGAGCCGACGCGACATGTCGTGCCGGGCCGGGATCGAGCAGAAGGCCCGGGTGTCGTCGATGAACCCCGACAGGCGGCTGAAGCCGGCCGTCTCGGTCACCGCGTGCTGGAAACCGCGGATGTCGCTGGGGTTGTCGAGGAACCACCACGGCGCGCCGACGAAGACCGACGGGTAGAAACCCGCGAGCGGCGCGAGCTCGCGGCTGAAGACCGTGGCGTCGAGGGTGAAGAGGACGAGGTGGAAGCCGGCGTGGGTGCCGTACCGCTCCAGCAGCGGTCGCAGCGCCCGCGTGTACTCCGCCGTCACCGGGATGTCGTGCCCGGTGTCGGCGCCGAACCGCCTCGTCGTCGGGTCGTGGTGCCCGCGCAGGCTGCCGGGGTGCAGGGTCATGACGAGGCCGTCGTCGCAGGCCATCCGGGCCATCTCGAGCAGCAGGTGACGCCGGTAGGCCAGGGTCTCGGACGGCGTCGCCTCGCCGCGCAACGCGAGGGCGTGCACCCGCCGGGCGTCGGCGGGGTCCATCGGCTCGGTGCCGATGTCGAGGTGGCTGTGGTCGCTGGAGACCGCGCCGTGCTCCACGAAGTGGCGCCGGCGCGACTCGAGCGCCGCGACGAAGCCGTCGTACGACGACGCGTCGGTGTCGGCCGCCCGCCCGAGCCGGTCGACCTGCGCCGCCCACCCCGGCCGTCCCGCCTCGAGGTAGGCGTCGGGCCGGAAGGTGGGCACCACGCGGGTCGTCACGTCGGGCTGCTCGCGCAGGGCCCGGTGGGCCGCGAGGTCGTCGCACGGGTCGTCGGTGGTGGCGAGGACGTCGATGCGGAAGCGGCGCAGCAGCGCCCGGGGTCGCAGGTCGGGGTCCGCGAGGCGGGCGGCGACGACGTCGTACAGCTCGTCGGCGGTGTCCTCGCTCGGGCGGGTGCGGACGCCGAAGATGTCGTGCAGCTCGGCGTCGAACCACAGCCGCACCGGCGTCCCGCGGAAGACCGACCAGTGCCGGCACAGCAGCCGCCAGGCGGCGCGGGCCTGCGCCTCGGGCAGCGGGCCGCGGCCGACGCCGAGGTCCTCCAGCGGCACCCCG
Organism: Lapillicoccus jejuensis; assembly: GCF_006715055.1. Taxonomy (NCBI): domain Bacteria; kingdom Bacillati; phylum Actinomycetota; class Actinomycetes; order Micrococcales; family Intrasporangiaceae; genus Lapillicoccus; species Lapillicoccus jejuensis. The sequence goes on along the minus strand of NZ_VFMN01000001.1, from coordinate 3,870,266 downwards.
GACGCGTGCAGCAGCCGGGTGACGTAGTGGTCGGGCTGGAGCAGCAGGCTCGTCGGGTCGGTGAACGGCTCGTCGTCGAGGAGCAGCTGCGCCGGCACGTGGCCGTGCGGCGACACGATGGGCAGGTCACGGACCTCGTCGTACAGCTGTCGGGCCAGGCCGCGGACCCCGGGGTCCGCCGGGAGCAGCCGGTCCGGGTGCAGGGCGAGCGGGGCTCCGGCCGGGACGGTCGTCCGGCCGGGGAGCGTGGTGGTCATCTCAGCCCTTCTCCCCACCGGCGGTGAGGCCGCCGACGAGCTGGCGCTGGAACAGCATGTAGAGGATGACGACGGGGGCCGCCGAGATGAGCGACGCCGCCATGAGCTGACCGTAGAGGGGCAGCGCACCGCCCTCGGTCGACAGGGCGAACGTCTGCAGCTGGATGGCCGCCGTCTGGGTCTCGGGGTTGGTCAGCAGGCTGGCGAAGAGGACGTCGTTCCAGCCCACGAGGAGCGCGAAGACGAGGGTGACGACCATGCCGGGGACCATGAGCGGGAACACGATGCGGAACAGCGCGCCCACCCGCGACAGGCCGTCGATCATGGCGGCCTCCTCGAACGAGATGGGGATCTGGCGCATGTTCGTCACGAGCAGCCAGGTCGCGAACGGGATGGCGAAGGTGAGGTAGGTGAGGATGAGCGCGGTGCGCGAGCCGATGACCTGGACCCCGAGCGCCGAGCCCACCGAGGAGAACACGACGAAGAGCGGCAGGATGATCATCACGCCGGGGATCGACTGCAGCCCGACGAACGCCGACAGCAGGGTGTCGCGGCCGCGGAACTCGAAGCGGGTGAGGCAGTACGCCGCCCCGAGGCCGAAGACCACGGCGATGGCGGCCGCGCCGAGGGACGACACGAGGCTGTTGACCAGGCCCTGGGCCAGGGGCACCGTCGTGAAGACGTCGACGTAGTTCGACGGTACGACGTGCGAGGGCCACAGCCTGCCGGCCGACGCGTCGATGTCGGGGCTGACCGAGATGACCAGCATGTAGGCGACGGGGGCCAGCGAGAGCAGCAGCAGGACCACGACGAGGACCTGCAACCAGCGGGGCAGCAGCCGCTGCGGGTCGCGGCGGCGCCGGCGGGGCGCTCGGGCCGCGGTGGCGGTGACGGAGGACATGGGTCTCCTGACCGGGAGGTGGGCGGGTCGGTGGGGTCGGGCGTCAGTCGGCGGCGGTGGTGAGCCGCGACGCGCGCAGGTAGATGACGGCGGGGATGAGCATGAGCAGGAGCGAGAGCACCGACATCGCGCTGCCCAGGCCGAAGCGGAAGGTCTGGAACGAGGTCTGGTAGATGTTCACCGGCAGGGTGAGGACCGAGTCCGGCGCGGGGGTCCCGAAGAGCACGAACGGCAGCGTGAAGTTGTTGAAGTGCGCGAGCGTCGACAGCAGCAGCCCGAGGAGGAGCTGCCCGCGGATCTGCGGCAGGGCGACGTACCGCACCTTCTGCCACCAGGACGCGCCGTCCATGTCGGCGGACTCGTAGAGCTCGTCGGGGATGGCCTGCAGGCCGGCCATGGCCATCATGTAGACGAACGGCCAGGCCGCCCAGATGTCGACGAGGACCAGGGCCCAGAAGGCCTTGTCGCCGATGAGCCACTGGCCTCCGTCGACGCCGAACCAGGCGAGCACCTCGTTGAAGGCGCCGTCGGGTCGCAGGATGAACCGCCAGACCGTCGCGGTGACGAAGGACGGCAGGACGTAGGGGATGAGGAAGGCCGAGCGCACCAGGCCGCGGCCGCGGAAGGCGGTGTTGAGCGCGAGGGCGGCCAGCACGCCGACGGGGGCGCAGACGATCGTCGTCAGCATCGCGAAGGCGAAGCTCACCCAGATCGAGTGCAGCAGGCCCGAGGTCTGCAGCGCCTCGACGTAGTTGGCCAGCCCGACGACGGGGGCCTGGAGGAACGTGCGCAGCGAGTACTGGTCGAGGTCGGTCGCGCTGATCCAGATCCCGAGCAGGAAGGGCACGACGATGACGAGGACCAGCAGCACCACCGTCGGCCCCATGAGCCAGAGCGGTCGGTGCCCGAGGGCGGCCACCCGCGACGGGCGCGGGCGGGCGGGGGACGGACCGCCCCCCGCCGCGACGGGACCGGCGGGCCCCGTCGCGGCGGGGAGGTCGGCGCTGGCCACGTCGGTCGTCACCGCGCGGCCCGGGTCAGGCTCGACTGGGCCTTGGTGTTGGCGGCCTCGAGGAGCGAGGCGGTCGCTGACCCGTCGACGGCCCCGGACTGCAGCGAGGGCAGCGACTGGACGACGACGTTGGTCAGGCCGTTCTGGATGTCCGCCCAGCCACCGGTGAAGGCGGTGGGCGTCGCGCCCTTCTCGGCGTCGATGAACGGCGCGAGCAGCGGGTTCGAGTCGGCGACCTTCTGGAACGCGGACTGGTTGCTCGGCAGGTTGCCGAAGTACTCGTACTGCTTCTGCTGCATCTCCGGGCTGGAGACGATCTTGACGTAGGCCAGGGCCAGGTCGAGGTTCTTGGTGTACGACGCGATGGCGATGTTGTCACCGGAGACGATGGTCTGGGCGGCCGGGGCGCCGGACGGCCGGCTGGTCGCGCCGAACGGGACGTCGGGCAGCGGGGCGAAGGCGTACTTGCCCTTGACGCTCGACTTCTCGAGGGTCGGGATGGAGGTCGCCGTGGCCATCGGGAAGACGGCGGCCTTGCCGGTGGCGAAGGCGGTCAGCGCGTCGGCGTCCTTCCACCCGACGGACTTGGGGTCGACGACCTTGTCCTTCGTGAGCATCCCGAAGTAGTCGGCGACGGCCGTCTTGACCTGGGGGCTGTTCAGCTGGGCCGTCTTGAGGTCCTTGCTGACGAACGAGCCGCCCTGCTGCTCGGTGAGCGACCAGATGAACTTCCACGGGTCGTAGCTGTCGGCGTACCCGATGGCCAGGCCGTACTGGTCGCCGGTCGTCAGCTTCTTGCCGGCGGCGACGAGGTCGTCCCAGGTGGTCGGCGGCGAGGTGATGCCGGCGGCCTTGAACATCTCGGTGTTGTAGACCATGCCGAAGGGGCGGATGGCGACGGGGATGCCGATCTGGGTGCTGCTGTCGGGACCGGACATGCCCAGGGACTCGGGCATGTACTGGTCCTTGCCACCCACCTTCTGCCAGTCGGCGTCGGTCAGGGTGTGGAACGCCTTGGTGCCGTATGCGACCGGCGTGAACGTCGTACCGAGCTGGTAGACGTCCGGCCCGTTGCCGGACACGACCGAGGCCTGGATCTTCGTCGTCTCGTCGGCGGCGCTGGAGAACGTCTCGATGGTGAGGTCGGCGCCGGTCGCGGCCTTGAACTTCGCCTTGACGTCGGAGGACCACTGCTGGAACTGGGTCGGGTAGTTCGGCTGCGAGGCGAGGAAGACGTCGAGCTTGCCGCCGCCTCCTCCCGAGCCGGAGGAGGACCCTCCGCCGCACGCGGTCAGGGACACCATGGCCAGTGCGGCGGCGGCGACCACCGGCACCAGGGGGCGGGAGAACCTCATCGTCTGCTCCTTCCGGGGGGCCCGACCACACCGGCGGGCCCTCGATGCGGCGTGACGCTAGTGACGCGTCGTCCGACTCCGGAAACGGTTGCCAGTTGTTGCCGTACGGCGTCGCGTCCGCATCCGTGCGGCACCTGTGCCCCCGCGGTGCGGACGCACCGCGGGGCGGGCGCGCGGCCACTACGCTGCCGACGTGGCGAGCGTGACGAGCATCCTCATCTACCCGGACCAGGGCGAGCCGGGCCAGGCCCTCGAGTCGGCGGGGGTGGGCGAGGAGGGTCTGGACGGCGACCGCCGCAAGGGCGCCCCGGTCCACCTCGTCGCCGTCGCCGACTACGTCGAGGCGTGGCCCCGGGCCAACGTCGTGCTCGACCTCGAGCCGGAGGCGCTGTCGGCGCTGATCGGCCGCCGGCTGCGGATCGGGGACGTCGAGCTGCAGGTGACCGGGCCGGCCAAGAGCTGTCCCGGTGTCTACGCCGACGTGCCCGTGCCGGGCACCCTGGGCGTGGGTGACGAGGTCGAGGTCGGCGTCCCGGACCCCCGGGCCTGAGCGCCGCTCAGGCGACCGCGGCGGGGTCGGCCGTCGGCTCCCGGTCCACGGTCTCCTCCAGCGGCTCGAGCAGCTCGGTGCCGAGCCACGCGTCGGGGATGCCGAACCCGTCGACGAGGTCGCGGGCGTGCGGGCGCAGCTGCCCGCACAGCACGTTGACCGCGGCGACGACCTGCTTGGAGTGCACGGGCGTGAGGCGCTCGTGCTCGAGGTACCAGCCGCGGTTCGCCTCGATCGTCGAGAGCGCGTAGAGGTCGCAGACCGTCCCGAGCAGGGCCCGAGCCGCCGGGTCGGTGCAGGCCTCGACGCCGGCGGCGAAGGCCTCGAGGACGACCCGGTCGACGTGGGCGCGCGCGGCGGCGACGAGGTGGTCCTGGGCGTCGTTGAACACGGCGAACTGGTCGTCGGCCCTGAGCGCGCGCTGCAGCCGCCGCGCGACCCCCTCGAGCAGGTGCCTCTCGCGGTCCGCGAACAGCTCGAGCTGGCGTCCGCGACCGAGCCCGGAGCCGCCGGCGGCGTCGGTGTCGCGCGACGGTGCGGCCGCGATCAGGCGTCGTACCAACGACTTCGTCGAGGTCCGCTCGAGCAGCGCCTCGGTGACGACGCCGGCGCCGAAGCGCAGTCTGCCGAGGGTGCCGAGCTCCTGGAAGCCCTCACCGAACTCGGTGAGCAGGCCCTTGCCGACCAGCTGGAGCAGGACGGTGTTGTCGCCCTCGAAGGTCGTGAAGACGTCGGTGTCGGCCTTGAGGTCGACGAGCCGGTTGACCGACAGGTACCCGGCGCCGCCGCACGCCTCGCGGGCCGTCTGGATGGCCGCGGTGGCGTGGCTCGTCGACGCGACCTTGATGGCCGCGGCCCGGGCCTCGAGCTCGCGCTGCTGTTGCTCGGGGACGGGCGTCGTCGACGTCTGCACCTCGTGCATGAGCTCGACGAGCTCGTTCTGCGCGAAGGCGAGGGCGTACGACGTCGCGACGGCCGGCAGCAGCTTGCGCTGGTGCACGCGGTAGTCGAGCACCGCGACCTCCCGCTCCGAGCCGGGGGCGCCGAACTGGCGCCGGTGCTCGGCGTACCGGGTCGCGATCGCCAGCGCGCTGCGGGTCGCCGCCCCGGCCCCCGCGGCGACGCTGATCCGGCCGCGCACCAGCGTGCCGAGCATGGTGAAGAAGCGCCGGTTCGGGTTGTCGATGGGGGAGGTGTAGCGGCCCCGGTCGTCGAGGTCGCCGTACCGGCCGAGGAGGTTCTCCCGCGGGACGCGGACGTGGTCGAAGGTGAGCCGTCCGTTGTCGACGCCCCGCAGCCCCGCCTTGGGCCCGTCGTCGCCGATCGTCACGCCCCGGCGGACCCGACCACGGGCGTCGCGGATCGGGACGAGCACGCAGTGCACGCCGTGCTCGCCCTCGTCGGTGACGAGCTGGGCGAAGACGGCCGCCATCCGGGCGTCGCGGGCGGCGTTGCCGATGTAGTCCTTGCGCGCCGTCACCGACGGGGTGTGCACGACGAGCTCGTCGGTCGCCGCGTCGTACGTCGCCGTCGTCCCCAGCTGCTGGACGTTGGAGCCGTGACCGGTCTCGGTCATGGCGAAGCAGCCCGGGACGCTGAGGTCGAGCATCGCGTCGACCCACCGCTGGTGACGGGGTAGGCCGAGGTTGGTCACGGCGCCGCCGTACAGGCCGAAGTGGACGCCGGCCTTGACCCACAGCGACAGGTCGCCGTGGCCGAGCATCTCGAACGCGGTGACGTTGGCGCCGAGGTCGCCGGTGCCGCCCTGCGAGGGCAGGACGCCGTCGCGGGCGTAGGGCTGCTCGGCGAGCAGGGCGAGCTGCGCCGTGGTGTGGGCGCGGTACTCCTCGGTCGTCGGCTCGCCCGCCGGCGGCGCGAACAGCGCGGGGTCCTGGGCGCGCAGCGAGTCGCGGACGTGGCTCCAGCGACCGCCGAGGGCGGCGGTGAGGGCGGTGGCGAGCTCGGACATCTCGGCTCCTCCTGCAGGTGGTCGGTCGGGCGGCGGTGCGGTCAGCGGGCGTCGGCCGGCCACGTCGTGGCGAGGCCGGTCCACGCGAGGGTGGCGAGGTGCTCGGTCAGCGCCCGGCGGGGCAGCCCGGCGAAGCCGGGCTGCCCGGCGAGCCAGGCGTCGGCGGCGGCGCGGACCATGCCGACGACGCCGCGGGCCCAGACGGGCGCGGCGGCGGTGTCCGACCCGGTCGCGGCGAGGGCCTCGGCGAAGAGGGCGGCCAGCTGCTCGGCGACGTGGTCGCTCACCGACGCGGCGGGGTCGGCGCCGGCGCCGCTCCCGGTGCCGCGCTCGAGCAGCGGTGCGGCGACGATGAACCGGTAGACCTCGGGGTCCTTCTCGACGAGCGAGAGGTAGGCGTCGACGGCGGTGGCGACGAGGTGGCGCGGGTCGGCGGCGAGGTCGGTGAGCGGCACCCCGGCCTCCCCGAGCGCACGGCCGAGGTCGCGCAGGATGATCTCGTCCACCCGCTCGGCGACCGCGTGGTAGAGCCCGGCCTTGTCGGTGAAGTGCCGGTAGACGACGGTCTTGCTCGTCCCGGCGGCGAGGGCGACCTCGTCCATCCCCACGCCGGCGCCGTGCCGGCGGATGGCCCGCAGCGTGGCCTCGACGAGCTCGCGGCGCCGCTCGAGACGGTGCTGCGCCCACCGGGTGCTGCGGCCGTCGGGAGCCGGGGCGGAGGACATGCTTTGGACAGTAGCAGGTACTCGCCGTACCTGCTACTGTCCGTACCAGGCACTCGTCCAGCCCGTCCCGACCCCCAGGAGACCCCCGTGGCCGCCTCCCGCCCCCGTCGTCCCGCCCCCCGCCGCGCCGCGGTCCTCGGCGGCAACCGGATCCCCTTCGCCCGGGCCAACGGCCGCTACGCCAGGGCCTCCAACCAGGACATGCTCACCGCCGCGCTCGACGGGCTCGTGGCCCGGTTCGGTATCGCCGGGGAGCGACTGGGGGAGGTCGCCGCCGGCGCGGTCCTCAAGCACTCGCGCGACTTCAACCTCACCCGCGAGAGCGTCCTCGGCTCCGCCCTCGACCCGGCCACCCCGGCGTACGACGTCCAGCAGGCCTGCGGCACGGGCCTCGAGACGGTCGTCCTCACCGCGAACAAGATCGCCCTCGGCCAGATCGAGTCGGCCGCGGCGGGTGGCGTCGACACCGCCAGCGACGCGCCGATCGCCGTCAACGAGGACCTGCGTCGGGCGCTGCTCGCCGTCAACAGCGCCCGTACGACGTCGGGCAAGGTGCGCGCCCTCGCGGCCCTGCGCCCGGGCCAGGTCGTGCCCGAGGTCCCGCGCAACGTCGAGCCGCGCACGGGGCTGTCGATGGGCGAGCACATGGCGCTCACCGCGCGCGAGTGGGGGATCACCCGCGAGGACCAGGACGAGCTCGCGGCCGCCAGCCACCGTCACCTCTCGGCCGCCTATGACCGCGGGTTCTTCGACGACCTCGTCACGCCCTACCTCGGCCTGACCCGCGACGACAACCTGCGCCCCGACTCCAGCACGGAGAAGCTGGCCACGCTGTCACCCGTCTTCGGCAAGGGTGAGGGCGCGACGATGACGGCCGGCAACTCGACGCCGCTCACCGACGGCGCCTCGGTCGTCCTGCTTGGCAGCGACGAGTGGGCCGCCGAGCACCAGCTGCCCGTCCTCGCGCACCTCGTCGACGCCGAGACCGCGGCCGTCGACTACGTGCACGGTGGCGAGGGGCTGCTCATGGCGCCGGCGTACGCCGTCCCCCGCCTGCTCGCGCGCCAGGGCCTGACCCTGCAGGACTTCGACTACTACGAGATCCACGAGGCCTTCGCGGCGACCGTCCTCTCGACCCTCGCGGCGTGGGAGGACCCGGACTTCTGCGCGGGCCGCCTCGGTCTCGACGCGCCGCTCGGGTCGATCGACCGCAGCCGGCTCAACGTCAACGGCTCGTCCCTCGCCGCGGGGCACCCGTTCGCCGCGACGGGTGGCCGCATCGTCGCGACGCTGTCGAAGCTGCTGCACGAGAAGGGCCCCGGCTCGCGCGGCCTGATCTCCATCTGCGCCGCCGGCGGGCAGGGCGTCGTCGCGATCCTCGAGGGCGCCTGACCCTGCGCCGCCCGGTTCCCGGTATCCGACTTCTCGCCATCCGACTTCTCGGTAAAGGACTTCCTGCGACATGACCGACACGTACTCCCAGTTCGTCAACAGCCCTCTCGGCAAGCAGGTCGCGAGCCGGCTGGGGATCCCGCGGCCGGTGCGGCTGCGCCGCTACACCCCCGGAGGGGCGCTGCTCGAGGGCAGCGTGCTGCTCGGGGGGTACGGCGACGCCCCGCTGGCCAAGAGGGTCCGCGCGGTCCTCGACGCCGAGGGCATCGCGACCGCGACCGAGCCGCCGACCGACGGACGGGTCGCCGCCGTCGTCGCCGACCTCAGCGCGATGACCGGCCCGGCCGACCTGGAGGCGCTGCGGGCGCTGGTCGGCCCGGCGCTCAAGCGGCTCGCCCCGTCCGGCCGGGTCCTCGTCCTCGGTGCCTCGCCCGAGCAGGCCGGCGCCGACCCGGTCCTCGCCGCCGCCCGGCGCGCGCTCGAGGGCGTCGTCCGCTCGATCGGCAAGGAGCTGCGGGCCGGAGCGACCGCCAACCTCGTCCTCGTCGAGGACGGCGGCGAGGAGGAGATCGAGTCCACGGTCCGGTTCTTCCTCTCCGGGCGCTCGGCCTACGTCGACGGGCAGGTGGTCACCGTCGGGCCCGCGGGTGCAGGGCGCCGTACGCCCCAGAGCTGGGTGGCCCCGCTGGCCGGAAAGGTCGCGGTCGTCACCGGGGCGGCGCGCGGCATCGGTGCGTCGATCGCCGACACCCTCACCCGCGACGGCGCGACGGTCGTCTGCCTCGACGTCCCCGCCGCCGGCGACGCCCTCGCCGTGGTGGCCAACCGCAACGGCGGCTCGGCGCTGCAGCTCGACGTGACGAGCCCCGACGCGGGCGCGCGGATCGTCGAGCACGCCCGGACCCGCCACGGCAGCCTCGACGTCGTCGTGCACAACGCCGGGATCACCCGCGACAAGCTGCTCGCCAACACCGACGCCGCCCGCTGGCAGCAGGTGCTCGACGTCAACCTGCTCTCCGTGCTGCGGATGAACGAGGCGATCCTCGCCCCCGGCGCGCTCTCCGACGGCGGGCACGTCGTCGTCCTGTCCTCGATGTCCGGCATCGCCGGCAACCGCGGCCAGAGCAACTACGCCGCGTCCAAGGCCGGCCTCATCGGGGCCGTCCACGCGCTCGGCCGCGACGAGGACCTGCGGGCCCGCGGCATCACCGTCAACGCGGTCGCCCCCGGCTTCATCGAGACCGAAATGACGGGCCGGATCCCGCTGGCCACCCGCGAGATGGGTCGCCGGATCAACTCGCTCGCGCAGGGCGGCCTGCCGGTCGACGTCGCCGAGACGATCGCGTGGTTCGCCCAGGACGCCAGCGCCGGGGTCACCGGCCAGGTCGTGCGGGTCTGCGGCCAGAGCATGCTCGGGGCCTGAGGTGCCCGTCCTCACCTACGGCCGGTCGCCCGACCTGCCGGCGCTCTTCGCCAAGGCCGTCGTCACCGGGCGGTTCGGCGGGGGAGCGGTGCCGCCGACGACGGCGCAGCGGCGGGGCGTCGCCGTCGACCTCGACCACCTCGTCGACTACGCGCACCTGCTCGGCTTCACTGTCGGGTCGGCGCTGCCCGTGACCTACCCGCACGTCCTCGCCTTCCCGCTGCAGGTGGCGCTCATGGCGCGGCGCGACTTCCCGTTCCCGCTCGTCGGGCTCGTCCACGTCGAGAACGTCGTCACGTGGACACGGCCGCTCGCCCCGACCGAGCCGCTCGACCTCGCCGTGAGCGCGGGCAACCTGCGCCCGCACCGCCGCGGCCGGCTCGTCGACCTCGTCGCCGAGGTGTCGGTGGCGGGGGAGCCGGTCTGGCGCGGCGTGTCGTCGTACCTCGCCCGGGGGGAGGGCGACCCGACCGCACCCACCGGCGACGAGCCCGACCCGACGGCCGTGGCGGCCGTCGCCGCCCGCCCCGACGGGGCACGCTGGCGGTTCGGCGAGGACGCCGGGCGGCGGTACGGCGCCGTCTCGGGCGACGTCAACCCGATCCACCTGCACGCCCTGACCGCCCGGCCGCTCGGCTTCCCGTCGGCCATCGCGCACGGGATGGCCACCTACGGCCGGGTCGTCGCCTCGCTCGGCCGCCTCGTGCCCCCGGCCGGCACCTCGCACGTGTGGTTCCGCCGCCCCGTGCGGCTGCCGTCGACGACGCTGCTCAAGGCCGCCCCCGACGGCTCGCTCGCCGTGCTCCTGTCGGCCCGGCCCGGCTCCGACGGCGCCCCGGTCGAGCACCTCGTCGTCGCCACCACCCCCGCCTGAGGCGCGCACCGCGTCGCGGGGGTGGCGGCGCGGCGGCTAGCCTTCCCGCAGGCGTCCGACCGGGGCGCCGTACGTCGTCCTGTGGGTCCCGTGGGTCCCGCGGACCCGCCGAAGGAGCGCCACCGTGCCTGCCACCCTCACCGTCCACGTCGCCGGAGACGAGCGATCGGTGGAGCAGGGGACGACGGCCGGGGAGCTCTTCGCGGGTGACCGCGCCGTCGTCGTGGCCCGCGTCGGCGGCGACCTCGTCGACCTCAGCCACGTCCTCTCCGACGGCGACACCGTCGAGCCGGTCCGGGTCGACGAGCCCGACGGCCTCGCGGTCCTGCGGCACAGCACCGCCCACGTCCTCGCCCAGGCCGTCCAGCAGGTCAACCCCTCCGCCAGGCTCGGCATCGGCCCGCCGATCCGCGACGGGTTCTACTACGACTTCGACGTCGAGACGCCGTTCACCCCCGAGGACCTCAAGACCCTCGAGAGGACGATGCAGCGGATCATCAACGAGGGCCAGACCTTCCACCGCCGCGTCACCACCGACGACGACGCCCGCGCCGAGCTCGCCGACGAGCCCTACAAGCTCGAGCTCATCGGCCTCAAGGGCGGCGGGGGCGACGTCGCCGACGCGGCGGAGGGCGCCGACGCCGAGGTCGGCGGCGGCGAGCTGACGATCTACGACAACCGCCGCAAGGACGGCGAGCTGGCGTGGAAGGACCTGTGCCGCGGCCCGCACCTGCCCGACACCAAGCTCATCGGCAACGCCTTCAAGCTCATGCGCTCGGCGGCGGCGTACTGGCGCGGCTCGGAGAAGAACCCGCAGCTGCAGCGCGTCTACGGGACCGCGTGGCCGAGCAAGGACGACCTCAAGGCCTACCTCGACCGGCTCGCGGAGGCCGAGCGCCGCGACCACCGGCGGCTCGGCGCCGAGCTGGACCTCTTCTCCTTCCCCGACGAGCTCGGCTCCGGCCTGCCGGTCTTCCACCCCAGGGGCGGGATCATCAAGCGCGAGATGGAGGACTACGTCCGCCGGCGGCACATCGAGGAGGGCTTCCAGTACGTCGGGACCCCGCACATCTCCAAGGAGGGGCTCTTCCACACCTCCGGGCACCTGCCGTACTACAAGGACACGATGTTCCCGCCGATGCAGTTCGAGGGGTCGGACTACTACCTCAAGGCGATGAACTGCCCCATGCACAACCTCATCTTCCGCAGCCGCGGACGGTCCTACCGCGAGCTGCCGCTGCGGCTGTTCGAGTTCGGGTCGGTCTACCGCTACGAGAAGTCCGGGGTCGTGCACGGCCTCACCCGGGTGCGCGGCCTGACCCAGGACGACAGCCACTCCTACGTCACCCCGGAGCAGGCCCCGGCGGAGGTCCAGCACCTGCTCGACTTCGTCCTGTCGCTGCTGCGCGACTTCGGCCTCGACGACTTCTACCTCGAGCTGTCGACCCGGGCGACCGAGGGCGAGAAGAAGGACAAGTTCATCGGGACCGACGAGGAGTGGGAGGTCGCGACGGCCGTCCTGCAGGACGTCGCCGACCGCTCCGGCCTCGAGCTCGTCGCCGACCCCGGCGGCGCCGCCTTCTACGGCCCGAAGATCTCCGTCCAGGCGCGCGACGCGATCGGCCGCACCTGGCAGATGTCGACGATCCAGTACGACTTCAACCAGCCCAAGGGCTTCCAGCTGGAGTTCCAGGCGGCCGACGGCACCCGCCAGCAGCCGGTGATGATCCACTCGGCGAAGTTCGGCTCGATCGAGCGCTTCTTCGGCGTGCTCACCGAGCACTACGCGGGGGCCTTCCCGGTGTGGCTCTCGCCCGTCCAGGCGCTTGGCGTCCCGGTCGCGGACGAGTTCGCGCCGTACGTCGCCTCGGTCCTCGACCGGCTCAAGGACGCCGGCGTGCGGACCGAGCTCGACGAGAGCGACGACCGCTTCCCGAAGAAGATCCGCAACGCCAGCAAGGCCAAGGTCCCCTACGTCCTCATCGCGGGGGAGGAGGACCGGGCCGCCGGCGCGATCTCCTTCCGCTACCGCGACGGCTCGCAGCGCAACGGCGTCCCGGTCGACGAGGCGGTCGCCGAGATCACCGCGGCCATCGCGACCCGGGCCCAGGTCACCACGTCGCCGGTGGCGGCGGAGGGCGACGCGAGCGTCTGACCCGGGCGCCTGACCGACTCGGGCAGGTCCTGGCCATCTCTTGACCGGGACCTGCCCGATCGCGGCACGTTCTTTCACCGTCCCGACGCGCGCGGTGCCAGCCTCGTCGGCATGCGCGGACACGGGCGACGGGTGGTCACGACGGTCGGGGCGGTGGCGGCGGGGCTCGCCCTCACGACCGGGTACGGCGCCCCGGCGCACGCCGCGGCGACGTCGTACGTCGCCCTCGGTGACTCCTACTCCTCGGGCGTCGGCACCCGCAGCTACCTCGACGACGGCACGAGCTGCGACCGCTCGACCCTGGCCTACCCGAGCCTCATCGCCGCCGCCCGCGGCTGGACGCTGTCCCTGCGCGCCTGCTCCGGGGCGACGACCGCCGACGTGACGAGCACCCAGCTGAGCGCGCTGTCGAGCAGCACCGGCGTGGTGACGCTGAGCGTCGGCGGCAACGACGCCGGCTTTGCCGACGTCCTCACCGAGTGCGCGAAGCCGGGCTGGATGAGCGACTGCGACGGCGCGATCGACACCGCGCAGGCGTTCATCGCCCAGACCCTGCCCGGCCGGCTGTCGACCCTCTACGCCGGCGTCCGCAGCAAGGCGCCCCACGCGGCCGTGACGATCGTCGGCTACCCGCGGATCTTCATGGGCGAGGACTGCAACGCCCTGACCTTCTTCTCACCTCAGGAGGAGACCCGGCTCAACGCGACCGCCGACCAGCTGGACTCCTTGCTCTCGCAACGGGCCTCGCTCGCCGGATTCCGGTACGCCGACCCGCGCACCGCCTTCACCGGGCACGCCGTGTGCAACGACCCGGAGTGGCTCAACGGCCTGTCGGACCCGGTGAGCGACAGCTACCACCCGAACGTCGACGGCCACCGCAGCGGCTACACGCCGGTCGTCAGCGCGCAGCTCGGGGCGCCCGTCGTCGCCACCGCGGCGGTCGTGCGCCGCGCCGAGGCGAGCGCGCCGCGGCTGGCCGCCGCCGCGGCGCCGTACGCCGCCCTGGACGCGCGGATCGCGCCGGAGCGGTTCCGGGCGCCCGACCTCACGACCCCGCAGGCCCGGGCGGCCGCCGCCGCCGCCGGCGTCGACCTCGCCGACCCGGCGAGCGTCCGCGCCGTCTCCCAGCGCTACGACGCCCGGCACGCCGCCGAGCGGGCCGCGGGCCGGTAGCGTCCCCCGGGTGAGCGAGCGCGCCGTCCCCGAGTCCGTCGTCGCCGGCCGGTCCGGCCCGGACGCCGTCCTCGTCGTCGTCACCGCCAACGTCATCGCCGAGGCGGTGACCACGATCGCCGGAGCGGTGGGCCTGCCGCTCGTCGTCCTCCACCACGACGACTCCGACGAGCCCGTGGCCGACCGGCTGACCGGTCTGGACCTCACCGACCGCCACGCCGTCGTCCTCACCGACCACGACGCGCCCGGGACCGCCGAGGTCCTGCGCGCCGCCCTCGCCGGCCCCGCGGGCTACGTCGGCATGATGGGCAGCCGCCGCCGCGCCGAGGGCCTGTTCGCCACGCTGCGAGAGGAGGGCGTCCCTGAGGACGCGCTGGCGCGCCTGCACGTCCCGGTCGGGCTCGACGTCGGTGGCCGCAGCCCCGGTGAGATGGCCCTGTCGGTCGTCGCCGAGGTCAGCGCGTGGGCGAGCGGCAAGCTCGTCCGCGACGGCGACCGGAGCCGCCTGACGGGTTGAGGGGTGACCGGCCAGTAGGCTGGCGGGGCCATGCTGAACCGAGCCCTGCGCGAGACCTGGACCAAGGTCATGACGCCCCCCGCCCGGCTGTTCCTCGCGATGGGGCTCAGCCCCGACGTCGTCACCGTCGTCGGGACCATCGGCGTCTGCGTGGGAGCGCTGGCCTTCTACCCCCTGGGCCACTTCTTCTGGGGCACCCTCGTCGTCGTCCTGTTCATCTTCAGCGACAACGTCGACGGCGTCATGGCCCGGATGCAGGGGCGCCAGGGCGTGTGGGGGGCGTTCCTCGACTCGACCCTCGACCGGGTCGGCGACGCCGCGATCTTCGGCGGGCTCGTCATCGCCTTCGCCCGCAGCGGCCCGATGAACAACCTCCTGTACGCCGGTCTGGCCCTGGCCTGCCTCATCCTCGGCATGGTCGTCAGTTACGCCAAGGCGCGTGCCGAGGGCCTCGGCCTCACCGCCAACGTCGGCATCGCCGAGCGCGCCGACCGGCTGCTGCTCGTGCTGACCGCCACCGGTCTGGTCGGTCTCGGGCTGCCCGTCGTCGTCCTCGGCGTCGTCCTCGCCGTCCTCGCGGTGGCCAGCCTCGTCACCGTGGTCCAGCGCATGCTCACCGTGCGCCGGCAGGCCCTCGCCGCCGTCGCCGGGCACGACCCGCGCGCGTCGTGAGCCCGCGCCGCGGGGCGCCGGGGCGCCTGGCGTCCGGAGGCCGCCGCGTCACCGACCGGGCCGTCGTGCTCGGCTACCGCCTCGGGTGGGGCGCCGTGCGCGCCCTGCCCGCCGGGGCGGCGTACCGGCTCTTCGACGTCATCGCCGACCGCACGGTCGCCCGCGGGGGAGGCGGGGTGCGGCGGCTGCGCGCCAACTACGCCCGGGTGCGCCCCGAGCTCGACGACGCCGCGCTCGACGCCCTCGTCCGCGCGGGGATGCGGTCCTACCTGCGCTACTACTGCGACGCCTTCCGGCTGCCCGACCTGCCCCCCGACGTGCTCGCGCGCTCGGTACGCCTCGTCGGCGACGAGCACTGCCGCGAGGTCCTCGCCGAGGGGCGGTCCGTCGTGGTCTTCCTCGGCCACCTCGGCAACTGGGACCTCGCCGGGGCCTGGTCGACCACCCACCTCGCTCCCGTGACGACGGTCGCGGAGAAGCTGCGACCCGAGGAGGTCTTCGAGGAGTTCCTCGAGTTCCGGACGGGGCTCGGGATGACCATCCTCCCGCTCGAGGGCGGGGCCGACACCTTCGCCGGGCTGCGGTCGGCGGTCGCCGGCGGCCGGTTCATCTGCCTGCTCGCGGACCGCGACCTGTCCGGAAGCGGGCTCGAGGTCGACCTGTGCGGCCATCGCGCGCGGGTCGCCAAGGGGCCGGCCGCCCTCGCCCTGCTCACCGGGGCACCCCTCTACGCCGTGTCGGTGCGCTACGAGCCCAACCCGGCCGTGCCGGGCAGCGGCGCGGGGATCGTCTGCGAGTTCTCGCCGCTCGTCGAGCCGCCGGCCTCGGGCACGACCGCGCAGAAGGTGGCGGCGATGACCCAGGCCTGCGTGGACCACCTGGGGGACGCGGTCCGCGCGCACACCGCCGACTGGCACATGCTCCAGCGGGTCTTCGTCGACGACCTCGACCCGGCCCGGACCCCGGACGTCACGTCCGGCACCCGGGCGGGGGGCGCGTGATGCGCATCGGGATCGTCTGCCCGTACTCCTTCGACGTGCCGGGCGGGGTGCAGTACCACGTGCGCGACCTCGCCGAGGTCTTCCTCGCGCAGGGGCACCACGTCAGCGTGCTCGCACCCGCCGACGAGGACACCGTCGTGCCCGACTACGTCATCAGCGCCGGGCGGGCCGTGCCCGTGCGCTACAACGGCTCCGTGGCCCGGCTCAACATGGGTCCGGTCAGCGCGGCCAAGGTCGCCCGCTGGCTCGAGGCGGGGCAGTTCGACGTGCTGCACCTGCACGAGCCGGTGACGCCGAGCGTCTCGCTGCTCGCGCTGTGGGCGGCCGAGGGGCCGATCGTCGCCACCTTCCACACCTCCAACCTGCGCAGCCGGGTGATGCAGGCGTCGTACCCCGTCCTGCGCCCGGCGCTGGAGAAGATCACCGGCCGGATCGCCGTCTCCGAGGACGCCCGCCGCACCGTCACCACGCACATCGGCGGCGACGCCGTCGTCATCCCCAACGGCGTCTTCGTCGACCGCTTCGCCCTCGCCGAGGTGCGCCCGGACTGGCAGGGGACCCCGGGGCGGCCGACCATCGCCTTCCTCGGGCGGATGCACGAGCCGCGCAAGGGGCTGCCGGTCCTCGCCGCCGCCCTGCCGCAGGTGCTGCGCGAGATCCCCGGGCTGCGGGTGCTCGTCGCCGGCCCCGGCGACCCCGACGAGGTGCGCGCCGCGATGGCGCCGGAGGCCGCGCGCGCCTGCGAGTTCCTCGGCGCGGTGAGCGACGACGACAAGGCCCGCCTGCTGCGCTCGGTGGACGCGTACGTCGCCCCCAACACCGGCGGCGAGAGCTTCGGCATCATCCTCATCGAGGCGATGAGCGCGGGCGCGGCCGTCGTGGCCAGCGACCTGCCCGCCTTCCTGCGCGTGCTCGACGAGGGGCACGCCGGGTTCACCTTCGCGAACGAGGACCCCGCCGCGCTGGCCACCACCCTGCTGCGCGTCCTCGGCGACGCGGACGAGCGCAGCCGGGTCGCGACCATCGGGCGCGTGCGCGCCGACCTTTTCGACTGGTCCGAGGTCGCGCGGGACGTCATGGCGGTCTACGAGACGGTCACCGACGGCGCCGCGATGGTCAGCGGCACGGCCCAGCCGCCCCCGCGGTGGGCGCGGCTGCTGCGCGGCAGGAGCAAGGCGTGAGCACCCTCGACTGGGTCGCCCTCGCGGCCGTCGTCCTCGTCGCGCTGGCCTGGTACCTCTCCTACAACGCGGCCCGGCTGGACCGCCTGCACGGGCGGGTCGAGGCGACGTACGCCGCCCTCGACGCGCAGCTCGTGCGGCGGGCCGAGGCGAGCCTCGAGCTGGCCAACTCCGGGCTGCTCGACCCCGCCTCCGCCCTCGTGCTCGCGTCCGCGGCCGCCGACTCGCTCGCGCACGCCGACGACCCGGACGACCGCGAGCGCGCCGCGGTCGAGTCCGACGTGACCGAGGCGCTCACCGCCGTGCTGACCCCCGAGGTCGTCGCCACCCTGCGCAGCGCCGACGGCGTGCCGCACGACGGCCTCGAGCGGATCGTGCGGGCGGGGGAGCGCGTGCAGCTGGCCCGGCGCTTCCACAACGACGCCGTCAACGACGTGCGCCGGGTTCGCCGCAAGGGCGCCGTCCGCGGCTTCCGCCTCGCCGGCCACGCCGAGCTGCCGGAGAGCATCGACTTCGACGACGAGCTCCCCACCGGTCTGCGCGGCTGACCCCCGCGAATCGGGTTCACGCCGCTCGGCTCGGGTCGTGACGGGAGCCGGGCGACCCGAATCCGATTCGCTTCGGCCCCGCGACTCGGGTTCGAGCCGGTCGGCTCGGGTCCTGACGAGAGCCGAGCGCACCGAATCCGATTCGCGGCGCCCCGGGGGCGGGCTCGTCGTATCCCGCCCACCGTGGTCCGCGCCCGGCCGGGCCGGTCCTACGATGGGGGCGTGACCGAGCAGACCACCGACGCCCCGCAGACCACCACCGGCACCGGCACCACCCGCGTCAAGCGCGGCATGGCCGAGATGCTCAAGGGCGGCGTCATCATGGACGTCGTCGACGCCGAGCAGGCCAAGATCGCCGAGGACGCCGGCGCCGTCGCCGTCATGGCCCTCGAGCGGGTGCCCGCCGACATCCGCGCCCAGGGCGGCGTGGCCCGGATGAGCGACCCGGACATGATCCAGGGGATCATCGACGCCGTCTCCATCCCGGTCATGGCCAAGGCCCGGATCGGCCACTTCGTCGAGGCCCAGGTCCTGCAGAGCCTCGGGGTCGACTACATCGACGAGTCCGAGGTCCTCACCCCGGCCGACTACGCCAACCACATCGACAAGTGGGCCTTCGACGTCCCCTTCGTCTGCGGCGCGACCAACCTCGGCGAGGCGCTGCGCCGGATCACCGAGGGCGCGGCGATGATCCGCTCCAAGGGCGAGGCCGGCACCGGCGACGTCTCCAACGCCACCACCCACATGCGCAAGATCGGCGGCGAGATCCGCCGGCTGACCTCCCTCGCCGACGACGAGCTGTACGTCGCCGCGAAGGAGCTCCAGGCGCCGTACGACCTCGTCAAGGAGGTCGCCCGCGCGGGCAAGCTGCCGGTCGTGCTCTTCACCGCCGGCGGGATCGCCACCCCGGCCGACGCCGCGATGATGATGCAGCTCGGCGCCGAGGGCGTCTTCGTCGGCTCCGGCATCTTCAAGTCCGGCAACCCCGCCCAGCGCGCCGAGGCCATCGTCAAGGCCACGACCTTCCACGACGACCCCGACATGCTCGCCAAGGTCTCGCGCGGCCTCGGCGAGGCCATGGTCGGCATCAACGTCGACGACATCCCCGTCCCGCACCGCCTGGCCGACCGCGGCTGGTGACGGCTCGGACGCTGCGCAGGCTCAGCCGCTGAGCAGGCTCAGGGTGGGGCGAGCCCCCGCGGCGAGGTAGGCGGGCACGTCCTCGGCGGGCATCGGTCGGGCGAAGTGGTAGCCCTGCCCGCTGCGGCACCCCAGCGTGCGGACGATCTCGGCCTGCTGCGGGGACTCGACGCCCTCGGCGACGACCGCGAGCCCGAACGCGTCGGCCATCGAGACCATCGCCCGGACCACCGCGGCGCCCGCGGCGTCCTCCCCGAGCCGCTGTGTGAAGCTGCGGTCGATCTTCAGCGACCCCGCGGCGATGCGACCCAGGTACGACAGGGCGCTGTAGCCGGTGCCGAAGTCGTCGATGGCGAGGCGGACCCCGAGCTCGCGCAGCGCCGCGAGGTTGCGCGCGACGTCCTCGTCGTCGCCGATCGCGGTGCCCTCGGTCAGCTCGACCACGAGGCGCCGCGCGGGCAGGCCGCTGCTCGCGAGGGCGTGGACGACGGCGAGCACCGTGGCGTCCTCGCGCAGGTCGGCGGCGACGAGGTTGACCGCCACGCTGAGCGTGTCATCGGGCCACGCCGCGGCGTCGGCGCAGGCCTGCGCGACGACCCAGCGGTCGATGCCGCCGATGAGCCCGGCACGGACCGCGACGGGCAGGAACTCGTCCGGGGGGACCAGGCCGGTGCCGGGTCGCACCCAGCGGACGAGCGCCTCGAAGCCGACGACCCGCTCCGAGGCGAGATCGACCAACGGCTGGTAGTGCAGGACGAGTTCGCCCGCCGCCACGGCGCCGCGCAGCGCCTGCTCGGTCGACAGCTGGTGACCGACCCCGCGGCGCACCGCCTCGTCGAACACCCGCACCTGCGCCTTGCCCCGGCGCTTGGCGTCGTACATCGCGAGGTCGGCCTCGCGCAGCAGCTCGTCGGGGTCCAGGGACGGGGTCCCGTCCAGCCGCCGGGCCACGCCGACGCCGACCGAGGCGCTGATCCGCACCGACGTGCCGCCCAGCAGGAAGGGCTCCTCGAGGGTCGCGACGACGCGGGCCCCCAGCCTCACGGCGTCGTCGGGGCCGGCGTCGTGGCTGACGACGACGAACTCGTCGCCCCCCAGCCTGGCCAGCAGGTCACCTGCCCGCACGACCGCCCGCAGCCGTACGGCGCTCTGGCGCAGCACCTCGTCGCCGGCCCGGTGGCCGAGGCTGTCGTTGACCGCCTTGAAACCGTCGAGGTCGACGAAGAGGACGGCGGTGTGCGAGGCGAGGGGGGCGGCGGCCAGCAGGTCGCGCAGCGACTCGCGCAGGTCGAGCCGGTTCGACAGGCCGGTGAGGGCGTCGTGGCGGGCCTGGTGGCGCAGCGCGTCGTTGAGCTCGATCATCTCCGCGGAGGAGATCTCGACCGACCGCTCGAGCAGCGACCGGTCGGCCTCCGCCGCGGCGTACGCGCGCGAGACGCCGTCGAGGAACCGGTGCCACCCGGCCAGGTCGGGCGCCTGGTCCACGTCCAGGCGCAGCCGGCGCAGCTGCCTGGTCAGCGTCGGGTGCACGGGGCGGCCCGGGGGGTGGGTGGGGCCGGTGCGCTCAGCGTCGCCCATCGTCGGGGAGCTCCTGCCAGGTCGTCATCGTCATCGTCTGGTTGTGCAGCCGACAGGGGCCGCCCTCGACCGGGGCGAGCTCGCCGTAGGAGTAGAAGCCGGCGAGGACGGTGTCGCCCGTCAGGCCGACCCGGACGGCCTCGAGCTCCCGGTCGACGTCGTCGCCGAGGACCAGGCGGCGGCCCACGCAGCTGACCGCCACGGCGAGGGCCGGGGCGGCGGACGGGGTGGGCCCGGCGGTCAGGGCGGCGTCCTCGGCGGCGCCCTCGGCGCCGTCGAGCAGGCGGTCGACGCTGGCCCGCATGAGCCGCACGCGCGAGCCGGTCGGCACGTCGCCGGCGAAGGTCATCGTCTGGGCGTCCTCGTCGACGGCGAGGACGGTGCGCACGACCTCGCGGTCCGACGAGCCGGGCCGGGTGACGGCGAGCGGGAAGCGCAGCGCTCCGGCGGGCAGCTCGCCCGCGCGGTCGCCGAGGTAGCGCCGGTAGAGGGCCAACGCGGGCTGGTCGTCGAACTCGTGGACGACGTTGCCGTGGGCGGCGGTGACGCGCCGCTCGGGCCCGAAGACCGACCACCCGCCCTGCGAGCCCCAGCCCACCCGCAGCCGGGCGCCGTACAGGCCCAGGGCGGACACGTGACCGGGCACCGGCCGTCCGTCGACGAGCACCCACGTGCGCCCGAAGCGGTCGCCGTCGCCGGCCAGCCCTCCGGTGACGGGGACGTCCGCCGCGGCGGCGGCGCCGAGGCGCTCGGCCAGCCCGTCGACGAGGCCGGCGGCCAGGGCGGTCCCGTTGACGTCGAGCCCCTCGGAGACCACGAGGACCGCGGCGAGCCCGTCGTCGGCCAGCGCCCGCCCCAGGTCGGCCCCGGTGGCGGCCGAGGTCGACGCCGTGACCGGTCGGGTCCGCAGGCGCAGGCGGGTCGCGGCGAAGCGGACGACGGTGACGACGACGGCGTCGTCCTCGAGGAGGTCGTCGACGACGGCCCCGGCGGTCGAGCAGCCGAGGACGGCCGACGTGGGGAAGGCGGCGGCGACCTGGGCGAGCGCCGGGTCGGGGACCTCGACGCGGGCGCCGGCGAACACCAGCACCGCGGTCGAGGGTCCGTCCCAGTCGGGCAACGGCTCGTCCCACCCGGAGACCGGCCCCCACCGGCGCGTGGCGACCTGCACGTGCGTGCTCCTCCCTCTACGGACGTCCCGTCGGGGACATCGGCCGTAGAACGAGGGACCTGAGGGTTCTCGTCGAGGGATCCGCGGCGGGTGCCGAGGCGGGGTCCGAGGCGGGTCCGAGCAGCCGACGGAGCCCGTACGACGCCCCCGGACCCGGCTCCGCGACGGTGCCGCGACCCCGGGAACCTGGTTTCCGGGTGATGACTTCCTGGATGACCGGTCGTGCGGGCCTACGATGGGTTCATGAGCGACCACGTCAGCCTCTTCGCCGACCTCTCCTTCGCGCAGGTGAGACTGCTCGACGCCGTCGAGACGCGGCTGCGCGCCGACGCCGGGATGGAGACCTCGTCCTTCCTCCCGCTGCTCGCGGTGAGCGAGCACGAGGGTGCCCGCGTGCAGGACGTCGCGCTGGCCCTCGGCATCTCCGTGGGCGGCGCGAGCAAGGCCGTCGACCGCCTCGAGCGGGCCGGCTGGGTCAAGCGCAAGAGCCACCCCACCGACCGGCGCTCGTCGACGATCTCGGTCACGGCCGCCGGCCGTCGCGCGCTGGCCAAGGGCGGCAAGGCCGTCGAGGCGGCCGTCGACGGGTCGGTCACCCTCGCCGCCTCCAAGCGCACGGCGCTGCAGGGCGCCCTCGCGCAGCTGCGCACCGACCTCAGGTGACGAGGGCCCGCCGCGTGTGCTCGGGCCGGGCGAACTCGCCGGTGGCGAGGACCTCGGCGAGGTGCGCGGCGGCGACCACGGCGTCGTGGTGCGTAAGGTAGAGCGGCGCGAACCCGAGGCGCACGAGGTCCGGCTCGCGGAAGTCGCCGACGACCCCGCGGGCGATGAGCGCCTGCACGACGCCGTACGCCTCGGGGTGGCGCACCGAGACCTGTGAGCCGCGCCGCGCGTCGTCCGCCGGCGTGACGACCGGCAGGTCGACGCCGAGGGCGCCCAGCGCCTCGACGAAGAACCGGGTCAGCGACAGGGACCGGGCGCGCAGGTCGGCGACGGGCACGCCGTCGTACACCCGCAGGGCCTCCTCCAGCGCGAGCAGGCCGAGCATGCCGCTCGTGCCGGAGCGGGCGCGGCCGATGCCCGGCGCCGGCTCGTACTCCGCCTCCATGCCGAACGGGCGGGCGTGCCCGTTCCAGCCGGCCACCGGGTTGTGGAACGCGGCCTGGTGCCGTTCGGCGACGTAGACGAACGCCGGCGCGCCCGGCCCGCCGTTGAGGTACTTGTAGCCGCAGCCGACCGCGAGGTCCGCCTCGTGGGCGTCGAGCCCGATCTCGAGCACCCCGGCGCTGTGGCACAGGTCCCAGCAGACGAGCGCGCCGACCTCGTGCGCGGCCGCCGTCATCGACGCGAGGTCCCACAGCTCGCCGGTGCGGTAGTCGACCGAGGAGTAGACGAGCAGGGCCACCTCGTCGCCGACGTCGCGCAGGTGCGCGGCGACGTCGGCGGGGGCGACCCGGTCGACCTGCCCGCCCGCGAGGCGGGCGGCCGAGCCGACGACGTAGACGTCGGTGGGGAACGAGTCGGGGTCGACGAGGACCCGGCCCCGGGTGGGGGAGCCCGCCATCCCCAGCGCCGCGACGACGACCTTGAACAGGTTGGTCGACGTCGAGTCGGTGACGACGACCTGCCCCGCGGCGGCGCCGACGAGGACGCCGAGGCGGTCCCCGACCCGGGTCGCCGCCTCCCACCAGCCGGCGTCGTTCCACGAGCGGACAAGACCCTCGCCCCACTCGCGCTCGACGACCTCGCCGACGCGGGCGGCGACCGTCCGGGGGAGCGCGCCGAGCGAGTTGCCGTCGAGGTAGGTCAGGCCGTCCGGCAGGTGGAAGGCGTCGCGGCGGTCGGCGGCCGCGTGGCGGGCGTCGAGGTCGCGGGCCCGCGCGACGAGGTCGGCGGGCAGGTCCGGGGTGCTCGGCATGCCCCGACGCTAGCGCGCCGTCCCGGGTGGGGACGGGCACGCACGGCTCCACCCGGTTCACGCGGTTACGCTTCCCCCTCGTGTCCACTCGCTTCCGCCAGCCCGAGACCGCGGACCGCTCGCGGTTCCGGGAGTGGCTCTTCGCCGGGGAGCGCGACGCGGTCGCGTCCCGCCAGGCCCCGCACGCCAAGCCGACCGGCTCGCCCGAGAAGGCCCACCCGTGGTGGCAGGTCATGTGCCTCACCGGCGTCGACTACTTCTCCACCCTCGGCTACCAGCCCGGCATCGCCGCGCTCGCCGCCGGGCTCGTCTCGCCCGTCGCGACCCTCGTCCTGGTCCTGCTCACGCTGCTCGGGGCGCTGCCGGTCTACCGGCGGGTGGCCAGGGAGAGCCCGCACGGCCAGGGGTCGATCGCGATGCTCGAGCGGCTCTTCCCGTTCTGGTGGGGCAAGCTCTTCGTCCTCGTCCTGCTCGGCTTCGCCCTCACCGACTTCCTCATCACCATCACGCTGTCGGCCGCCGACGCCGCCGCGCACGCCATCGAGAACCCGTTCGCGCCGTCGTTCCTGCACGGGCAGAACGTCCTCGTCGCGCTCTTCCTCGTCGCGCTGCTCGGCGTCGTCTTCCTGCGCGGCTTCGCCGAGGCGATCGGCATCGCCGTCGGCCTCGTCGTGGTCTACCTCGGGCTCAACCTCGTCGTCATCGTCACCGCCGCCGCCAAGGTGTTCTCGCAGGGCCACGTCATCGGCGACTGGGGCTCGGCGCTGCTCACCTCGCACAGCAACAACCCGTGGCTGGTCGTCGGGATCGCGCTGCTCGTCTTCCCCAAGCTGGCCCTCGGCCTGTCCGGGTTCGAGACCGGCGTGACGATGATGCCCCTGGTCCGCGGGGCGGCCGACGACGACCCGGTGCAGCCGGCCAAGCGGATCCGGCGCAGCCAGCGGATGCTGCTCACCGCCGCGGTCATCATGAGCGTCTTCCTCATCACGAGCAGCCTCGCGACGACGCTGCTCATCCCGCAGGCGGCGTTCCAGCCGGGCGGCGCGGCCGACGGCCGCGCCCTGGCCTACCTGGCTCACGAGTACCTCGGGAACGGCTTCGGGACCGCGTACGACGTCTCGACGATCCTCATCCTGTGGTTCGCCGGCGCGTCGGCCATGGCCGGGATGCTCAACCTCGTCCCGCGCTACATGCCGCGCTACGGGATGGCGCCGGAGTGGACCCGGCTGACCCGGCCGCTCGTCGTCGTCTTCGTCGTCATCGGTTTCGTCATCACCATCCTGTTCAAGGCCGACGTCAACGCCCAGGGCGGCGCCTACGCCACCGGTGTCCTCGTGCTCATGCTGTCGGCGACGGTCGCGGTCACCGTCTCGGCGTGGCGCCGGGGCAGCCGGCGCGGGACGGTCTTCTTCGGCGTCGTCGCCCTCGTCTTCGCCTACACGACGGTCGCGAACGTCGTCGAGCGGCCCGAGGGCGTGAAGATCGCCTCGTTCTTCATCCTCGCCATCGTCGTCGTCTCGATCACCAGCCGCGCGCTGCGCTCGACCGAGCTGCGGGTCGACACCGTGACCTTCGACGAGACGGCGCGGGCCATCGTCGCCCGCGCCGCGGCCGAGGGGCAGGTGCGCCTCGTGGCCCACGACCCGGACGGGGAGCGCGACCTGCTCGACTACCTCGAGAAGGAGGTCGTCGAGCGGACGGTCAACAACCTCGGCCCGGGGGAGCGGCTGGTCTTCGTCGAGGTCACCGTCGTCGACGCCTCCGACTTCGTCACCGACCTCGCGGTCCGCGGCGAGCTGCGGCACGGGTACGAGGTCCTCACCGTCTCCGCCCCGACCATCCCCAACGCGATCGCGGCGATCCTCCTCGCCATCCGCGAGCAGACGGGCGTCGTGCCCGAGGTCTACTTCGAGTGGATGGAGGGCAACCCGATCGCCGCCCTCCTGCGCTACCTGTTCTTCGGCGGCGGCGACGTGGCGCCGCTGACCCGCGAGGTGCTCCGCCAGGCCGAGCCCGACCCGGACCGGCGACCCGCCGTCCACGTCGACTGACCCCCTGCCGTAGCGTCGGGCGCCGTGAGCACGAGCACCACCATCGGCGTCCTCGCCGTCCAGGGCGACGTCCGCGAGCACCTGCACGCCCTGCAGGCGTGCGGCGCCCACGCCGTGCCCGTACGACGCCCCGAGGAGCTCGCCCCCCTGCACGGTCTCGTCGTCCCCGGCGGCGAGTCGACGACGATGGACAAGCTCGTGCGGGCCTTCGGCCTCCAGGAGCCGCTGCGCGAGCGCATCGCGGACGGGCTGCCGGTCTACGGCTCGTGCGCCGGCATGATCATGCTCGCCGACCGGGTCCTCGACGGCCGCCCCGACCAGCAGACCCTCGGCGGGCTCGACATCACCGTGCGCCGCAACGCGTTCGGCCGCCAGGTCGACTCGTTCGAGGGCGAGGTGCACGTCGAGGGTCTCGACGCGCCGTACCACGCGGTCTTCATCCGGGCGCCGTGGGTCGAGGAGACGGGGCCGGGCGTGCGGGTGCTGTCGCGTGTCGAGGGGGGACCGGCCGCGGGTAGGATCGTCGCCGTCACGCAGGGTGCCCTGCTCGCCACCTCGTTCCACCCCGAGGTCACGGGCGACACGCGGGTGCACCGACTGTTCGTGCAGATCGTCCGATCGAGATCGTGAGGGAACGCGCATGAGCGGCCACTCCAAATGGGCCACCACGAAGCACAAGAAGGCGGCCATCGACGCCAAGCGCGGCAAGCTGTTCGCCAAGCTCATCAAGAACATCGAGGTCGCCGCGCGCAGCGGCGGCGGTGACCCGGCCGGCAACCCGACGCTCTACGACGCCATCCAGAAGGCGAAGAAGACGTCGGTCCCCAACGACAACATCGACCGCGCCGTCAAGCGCGGCAGCGGCGCCGAGGCCGGCGGCTCGGACTGGCAGACCATCACCTACGAGGGCTACGCCCCCGGTGGTGTCGCCGTCCTCATCGAGTGCCTCACCGACAACCGCAACCGCGCCGCGGCCGAGGTGCGCACGGCGCTGAACAAGAACGGCGGGCAGCTCGCCGACCCGGGCTCGGTCGCCTACGTCTTCGACCGCAAGGGCGTCGTCCAGGTGCCCAAGGGCTCGCTGACCGAGGACCAGCTGCTGGAGGTCGTCCTCGACGCGGGCGCCGAGGAGGTCAACGACCTCGGCGAGACCTTCGAGATCGTCAGCGACGCCAGCGACTTCGTGGCCATCCGCACCGCCGTCCAGCAGGCCGGCATCGACTACGACTCGGCCGAGGCCTCCTGGGTGCCGAACCTCCAGGTCCCGCTCGACGCCGAGGGCGCCAAGAAGATGTTCCGCGTGCTCGAGGCCCTCGAGGACTCCGACGACGTCCAGAACGTCTACGCCAACGGCGACGTCCCGGACGACGTCCTCGCCGAGCTCGACGAGGAGTAGGACCACCTCGCCCCTGCTCGCACCCGACGTGGGGCCCCGGCGTGCCGCCGGGGCCCCACGTCGCGTCCGGGGTACGTTCGGTGCCGAACACCTGTTCGGGCGCGGCCCGGACCCCCACCAGCAGCAAGGAGCCCGATGCCCCGCGTCCTCGGCGTCGACCCCGGCCTGACCCGGTGCGGCATCGGCGTCGTCGAGGGGGTGCCCGGTCGGCCGCTGGCGATGGTCGCGGTCGGCGTCGTGCGCACCCGCACCAGCGACGAGATCCCGCTGCGCCTGCTCGCCCTCGAGGCCGAGCTGGAGACGTGGGTCGAGCGGCACCGACCCGACGTCGTCGCCATAGAGCGGGTCTTCGCCGACGCCAACGTCGCCAGCGTCATGGGCACGGCCCAGGCCTCGGCCGTCGCGATGCTCGCCGCCACCCGTCGGGGCATCCCGGTGCGCCTGCACACCCCGACCGAGGTCAAGGCCGCCGTCACCGGCTCCGGGCGGGCCGACAAGGCGCAGGTGACGACGATGGTCACCCGCCTGCTGTCCCTCGACGCCGCGCCGAGGCCCGCCGACGCCGCCGACGCACTCGCCCTGGCGATCTGCCAGGTGTGGCGCGGCGGCACCCAGTCGCGGCTGGCCGAGGCGGTCGCCGCGCAGGCGGGGCGCCGTACGGCGTCCTCCCGCCCCCCGCGGGCGGTGGCCCGGTGATCGCGTCGGTGCACGGCACCGTCCTGCGGGCCGGGCTGGACCAGGTCGTCGTCGAGGTGGGCGGCGTCGGGCTGCTCGTGCACACGACCCCGGCGACCGCGGCCGCCCTGCGCTCGGGCCAGCAGGCGCGGCTGGCGACCAGCCTCGTCGTCCGTGAGGACTCCCTCACGCTCTACGGGTTCGCCGACGACGACGAGCGCAGCGTCTTCGAGACCGTCCAGACGGTCTCCGGCGTCGGGCCGCGCCTGGCGCTGGCCATGCTCGCGGTGCACCCGCCGGACGCGCTGCGGGCCGCGGTGGGCAGCGGCGACGTCCTCACGCTCACCAAGGTCCCGGGCATCGGCCGCAAGGGCGCGGAGCGGCTCGTCCTCGAGCTGCGCGACAAGATCGGGGTCGTCGGCGCCGGCGGAGCCGCCGTCGCCGCCGGGCAGCCGGCCACCGCCGCCTGGCAGGGCCAGGTCCAGGAGGCCCTGGTCGGCCTGGGCTGGAGCACCAAGCAGGCCGACGACGCCGTCGCGGCCGTCGCCGGCACCCAGCCGGCGGCCGACACCCCCGTCGCGGCGCTGCTCAAGGCCGCGCTGCAGGTGCTGGGCCGGTGACCGCGGTGCCGCACCGGCCGGGAGAGGGTGACGAGCGGGGCTGGGACCCCGCCGACGACGGCTCGTACGACGCCACCGCCCGGGTCGTCGACCCGGTCGGCGACGAGGGGGAGCGCCAGGTCGAGGCCGCGCTGCGGCCCAAGCGGCTCGAGGAGTTCCCCGGGCAGCCGCGGGTGCGCGACCAGCTCGCGCTCGTCCTCGAGGCGGCCAGGCGGCGCGGCACCCCGCCCGACCACGTCCTGCTGTCCGGGCCGCCCGGGCTGGGCAAGACGACGCTGGCGATGATCGTCGCCGCCGAGCTCCAGCAGCCGATCCGGGTCACCTCCGGACCGGCCATCCAGCACGCCGGCGACCTCGCCTCGATCCTGTCCAGCCTGGCCGAGGGCGAGGTGCTCTTCCTCGACGAGATCCACCGGATGTCCCGCTCGGCCGAGGAGATGCTCTACCTGGCCATGGAGGACTTCCGCGTCGACGTCATCGTCGGCAAGGGACCGGGGGCGACGGCCATCCCGCTCGAGCTGCCGCCGTTCACCGTCGTCGGGGCGACCACCCGGGCGGGGCTGCTGCCGGCTCCGCTGCGCGACCGCTTCGGCTTCACCGGGCACCTCGACTTCTACGCCACCGACGACCTCGTCACCATCCTGCACCGCTCGGCCCGGCTGCTCGGGGTCGAGGCGGCCGCCGACGGCATCCGGGAGATCGCCCTGCGCTCGCGCGGCACCCCCCGCATCGCCAACCGGCTGCTGCGCCGGGTCCGCGACTGGGCCCAGGTGCACGGCGACGGCCGGGTCGACCTCGTGGCCGCCCGCACCGCGCTCGCGCTGTTCGACGTCGACGACCGGGGCCTGGACCGCCTCGACCGGGCCGTGCTCGAGGCGCTGTGCCGGCGCTTCGCCGGCGGCCCGGTGGGGCTGTCGACCCTCGCCGTCGCCGTGGGGGAGGAGACCGACACCGTCGAGACGGTCGCCGAGCCGTTCCTCGTGCGCGAGGGGCTCATCGTGCGCACCCCACGGGGCCGGGCCGCCACGGCCGCCGCCTTCGAGCACCTGCGCCTCGTCCCGCCCGCCGGGGTCGCGGGCCAGCCCGTGCTGCCCCTGGACGACGCCGGCGACGCCGGCCGCTTCCGTGGCTGACCGCAGCGTCCGCACCGCCGCGGCACCGGTGCCTCGCCGCTGCGGACGCAGCGGGGACGGTGGTGGCGAGCGGGGGCGCGCCGTACGCTCGCCTGCTTTGGTGTGATCCGGACCCCTCACCTAGACTTCCGCGGGCACGTCGGCGTCCGCCGGCACTCGTGCGCACCGCGACTCGTTGGGTCGCAGGACCGCACCGCCTCCCGGAGGACCGGGGACCACTCGTGAGGACTCATCGCTGATGGAATCGCTGCTGCTGCCCGTCCTGCTCCTGGGGCTGGTCGGCTTCATGTTCTGGAGCCAGCGCCGCCGGCAGAAGGCCGCGCTCGACCTGCAGGACTCCATCACCGTCGGTGACGAGGTCTGCACGACGTCGGGCCTCTTCGGCACCGTCGCCGAGCTCGGTGACGGCGTCGTCCACCTCGAGATCGCGCCGGGCACGGTGGTGAAGTTCGACCGCCGCGCCGTGGCCCTCACCGTCCCGCGGGACCCCGCCGCCCCCGCGACGAGCTCGCCGGTGACCTCCGAGACCACCAGCCCCGTGGACGCGCCCTCGACGACCGTCGACCCGGCCGCCCGCCCCGAGGAGAAGTAGGCCGTGGCACGAGACCCGCGCACCCGTCGGCCCCGGCAGGTCCTCCTGGGCCTCGTCGTGGTCCTCGTCCTGCTCGTCGGCGGCTCCGGTGCCGCCGCGGCGTGGGGCGGCGGCCAGTGGACCCCGAAGCTCGGCCTCGACCTCGAGGGCGGCACGGAGATGGTCCTCGAGCCGGTGCTCACCACGCCCGGCGCGACCGTCAACCAGGGCCAGCTCGACAAGGCCCGCGACATCATCGAGCAGCGCGTCAACGCGTACGGCGTCGCGGAGGCCGAGGTCTCCACCCAGGGCGGGCGCAACATCGTCGTGGACATCCCGGGGTCGCCGAGCAAGCAGACCCTCGACGCGATCCGCAAGCCCTCGCAGCTGCGCTTCCGGGCCGTCCTCGTCGACGGAGCGGGCTCGCCGCAGGCCGCGCAGCCCACCCCGACCTCGACCGCCACGGGGACGGCGACCGGCACGGCCACCCCCAGCACGACCTCGAAGCCCACGGCCACGACCCCCGCCCCGGTCTTCACCACCGACCCCGGTACCGCCGCCGCGACGAGCTCCGCCGCCAACGCCGCGATCCCGCAGGCGCTGCGCCAGGACACCACCTCGCCGACCGGCACCGCGACGACCGGGGCCGCGACGGCCACCACCGGCGCGGCCACCGCGACCAGCACCGCCAACCCGACGCTCGACCAGCCGACCGACACCCCGTCGACGAAGCCGACGAGCGCGAGCGACACCGCCTGGATCACCCCCGACATCCAGAAGGCCTTCACCGAGCTCGACTGCTCCAAGCCGGAGAACCAGTCCTCGGCGGTCGACGACCCCGACAAGCCGCTCGTCGCCTGCTCCTCGGACCGGTCGACGAAGTACATCCTCGGCCCGGTCGAGGTCGACGGTTCGGAGATCGCCGACGCCACGTCCGGCTACCAGACCGGCCCCAACGGCCAGCCGACCAACGTCGTCGAGGTCGCCCTGACCTTCACGGGCGAGGGCGCCAAGAAGTTCGGTGACGTCACGACCCGCCTGCTCGGCCTGCAGGGCGCGCAGAACCAGTTCGCCATCGTCCTCGACAAGCAGGTCGTCTCGGCGCCGCGGACGAACGCCGCGATCACCAACGGCCAGGCCAGCATCACCGGCTCGTTCACCATCGACAGCGCCCGCGACCTCGCCCAGCAGCTGAAGTTCGGCGCCCTGCCGCTGTCCTTCCAGCTGCAGACCCAGGACGACGTCAGCCCGACCCTCGGCAACGAGCAGCTGCGCCTCGGCCTCATCGCCGGTCTCATCGGCCTGCTGCTCGTCGTCGTGTACTCGCTCTTCCAGTACCGCCTGCTCGGCCTGGTCACCGTGGCCTCGCTCGTCGTGGCCTCCGTCATCACCTACTTCGCGCTCGTGCTGCTCGGCTGGTCCTACAACTTCCGCCTCACCATGGCGGGGGTCACCGGCGTCATCGTCGCCATCGGCGTCACCGCCGACAGCTTCATCGTCTACTTCGAGCGCATTCGCGACGAGGTCCGCGAGGGCCGCCCGCTCGTCGCCGCCGTCGAGGCCGGCTGGGCCCGCGCCCGGCGCACCATCCTCGCCGCCGACGCGGTCAACTTCCTCGCCGCGATCGTGCTCTACCTGCTGGCCGCGTCGAACGTGCGCGGGTTCGCCTTCACGCTCGGCGTGACGACGATCATCGACCTCGCCGTCGTCATGCTCTTCACGCACCCGGTCGTCGCACTCCTGGCCCGCACGACGTTCTTCGGCGGCGGTCACCGTTGGTCCGGGCTCGACCCGGAGCGCCTCGGCGCCAAGGTCCGGTACGTCGGCCGCGGCCAGTTCTCCGGTCCGCGCGGCAGCACCGAGACCGGGACCGCCACCGGCGCCGGTACGAAGCCCGCGGCGGCCGCCGTCCGCGGCGCCTCCGCCGAGGGGAAGGCCTGACCCATGTTCAACTTCGCCCGGGTCGGCAACGACCTCTACACCGGCAAGCGGTCGATCGACTTCATCGGTCGGCAGAAGACCTGGTACGCGATCTCCGGCGTCCTCATCGTGCTGGCCCTCGTCGGCGTCTTCGCCCGCGGCCTCAACTTCGGCATCGAGTTCCGCGGCGGCTCGGAGTTCCGGGTCAGCAACGTCGCCTCGACGGCGAACTACGAGCAGAAGGCCGACGCGGCGATGAGCCAGGCCGGGATCCCCGGCAACATCGTCGCCACGGTCATCGGCGGCAACTCGGTCCGGGTCGAGACCGAGGCGGCCGGCGACAAGCAGGACGCCGCGAAGTCCGCGCTGCAGAGCCAGTTCGGCGTCAACGCCGACGCCGTGTCGGCCTCGCTCATCGGTCCCTCGTGGGGGGCGTCGGTCAGCCAGAAGGCGATCCAGGGCCTGGTCATCTTCCTCGTCGTCGTCGCCATCTTCATGGCTCTCTACTTCCGCACCTGGAAGATGGCCGTGTCCGGTCTGGTGGCGCTCCTGCACGACCTCGTCATCACCGTCGGCATCTACGCGCTCTTCGGGTTCGAGATCACGCCGTCGTCGATGATCGGCTTCCTGACGATCCTCGGGTACTCGCTCTACGACACGGTCGTCGTCTTCGACAAGGTCCGCGAGAACACCGCGGCCGCGCTGTCCAGCCGTCGCTCGACGTACCGGCAGGCCGCCAACCTCGCGGTCAACCAGACGCTGGTCCGCTCGGTCAACACGACCGTCGTGGCGCTGCTGCCCATCGCCGCGATCCTCGTCGTCGGCTTCACGAAGCTCGGCCCCGGCACGCTGCTCGACCTCAGCCTCGCACTGTTCGTCGGCATCGCGGTCGGTGCCTACTCCTCGATCTTCATCGCCACCCCGCTGCTGGTCGACCTGCGCCGCAACGAGCCCGCCCTCAAGGAGCTCGACCACGTCGTGACCAAGTCGTCGTCGCGCCAGGGCGCGCGGACCCCGGTCGCGGCCGGGGTCGGCGCCCCGGGCGGCCGCGAGGACGAGCCGCAGGACGAGGACGACGACGCCCCCCGCGTCGTCGTCGAGGGCGAGGACCAGAGCGTCGTCCGCTCGGAGGGCTCGGTCCGCGAGGTCCACAAGTGGGCGCAGTCGTCCGGGCCGCGGCAGCAGCCGCGCCGGGCACCGAAGTCCAAGCGGTGACGCCGGCCGGGACGGGCGCCGCGCCCGACCGGTCGGCGCTGGCGGCCCGGGTCCACGGGCTGCTGCGCGACGTCCCGGACTTCCCGCAGCCGGGCGTCCTGTTCAAGGACTTCAGCCCGCTGCTGGCCGACGCGGACGCGTTCTCCGCCCTCGTCGCCGACGTGGCGGCGCACTGGGACGGCCGGGTCGACCTCGTGGCCGGCATCGAGGCCCGCGGCTTCGTCCTCGGCGCGGCCGTCGCGCACGCCCTGGGCCGCGGCTTCGTCCCGGTCCGCAAGGCCGGCAAGCTGCCGCCGCCGGTGCGCTCCGTCTCCTACGACCTGGAGTACGGCAGCGCCACCCTCGAGGTGGCGACCACGGCCTTCGCCGCAGGCGACCGCGTCCTCGTCCTCGACGACGTCCTCGCCACCGGCGGCACGGCGGCGGCCGCCTGCGAGCTCGTCGAGCGCGGGGGAGCGCGGGTCACCGCGGTCGAGGTCGTCCTCGAGCTCGGCTTCCTGCGCGGGCGCGACGCCCTGCCCGGGCGCGAGGTCCGCGCGCTGCTCACCTCGTGAGCCGGCGCGGCGACGCGTCGTACGGCGTCTAGACTCCCGTCATGAGCGAGGAGGCGCACGTCGAGCCGTCGTCCGTGGGGACGTCGCTGCCGACGACGCCCCTGCGCATGCGGGCCCGGCTGGCGCGGTTCAGCGGCCCCCGGGTGGCCAGCAACCCCGTCCTCGAGCCGATCCTGCAGACGGTGCGCAGCACCCACCCCAAGGCCGACCTCGGGCTCATCCAGCGGGCGTACGACGTCGCCGAGCACGCCCACCGCGGGCAGATGCGCAAGAGCGGCGACCCCTACATCACGCACCCGCTCGCGGTGACGACGATCCTCGCCGAGCTCGGCATGACCCCGACCACCCTCGCCGCGGCGCTGCTGCACGACACGGTCGAGGACACGGCGTACGGGCTGGAGCAGCTCAAGCGGGAGTTCGGGGCGGAGATCGCCGGGCTGGTCGACGGGGTGACCAAGCTCGACAAGGTCACCTACGGCGAGGCGGCGCAGGCCGAGACGGTCCGCAAGATGATCGTCGCGATGGCCCGCGACATCCGCGTGCTCGTCATCAAGCTCGCCGACCGGCTGCACAACGCCCGCACGTGGCGCTACGTCTCGCGCGAGTCCGCGCAGCGCAAGGCCCACGAGACGCTGGAGATCTACGCGCCGCTGGCCCACCGGCTCGGCATGAACACCATCAAGTGGGAGCTGGAGGACCTGTCCTTCGCGACGCTCTACCCCAAGGTGTACGACGAGATCGTCCGGCTCGTCGCCGAGCGCGCCCCCGCCCGCGAGGAGTACCTCGCGGAGGTGCGCGGTCAGGTGACCGACGACCTGCGCGGGGCCAAGATCAAGTCCGTCGTCACCGGCCGGCCGAAGCACTACTACTCCGTCTACCAGAAGATGATCGTGCGCGGCCGCGACTTCGAGGAGATCTACGACCTCGTCGCCGTCCGCGTCCTCGTCGAGACGGTCCGCGACTGCTACGCCGCGCTGGGCGCCCTGCACGCCCGGTGGAACCCGGTGCCGGGGCGGTTCAAGGACTACATCGCGATGCCGAAGTTCAACATGTACCAATCGCTGCACACGACGGTCATCGGCCCGCAGGGCAAGCCGGTCGAGATCCAGATCCGCACGCACACCATGCACCGCCGGGCGGAGTACGGCGTCGCCGCGCACTGGAAGTACAAGGAGGACGGCAAGGTCGTCCCCGACCCGGGCAAGGGCGCACCGTCCAACGACATGGCCTGGCTCAAGCAGCTGCTCGACTGGCAGCGCGAGACCGAGGACCCGGGGGAGTTCCTCGACTCGCTGCGCTTCGAGATGAACGGCGGCGAGGTCTACGTCTTCACGCCCAAGGGTGAGGTCGTCTCGCTGCCGGCCGGGTCGACCCCGGTCGACTTCGCCTACGCCGTGCACACCGAGGTCGGGCACCACACCATCGGCGGCCGGGTCAACGGCCGGCTGGTGCCGCTGGAGTCGACGCTGGAGAACGGCGACGTCGTCGAGGTCCTCACGAGCAAGGCCGACGGCGCCGGCCCGAGCCGCGACTGGCTCCAGTTCGTCAAGAGCGCGCGGGCCCGCAACAAGATCCGCCAGTGGTTCTCCAAGGAGCGCCGCGAGGAGGCGATCGACTCCGGCAAGGACGCCATCGCCAAGGCGATGCGCAAGCAGGGCCTGCCGCTGCAGCGGCTGATGACCTCGGAGACGCTCACCGGGATCGCCAGCGACCTGCGCTACCCCGACATCGACGGCCTGTACGCCGCCGTCGGGGAGGGGCACATCTCGGCGCAGCACGTCGTCGAGCGGCTCGTCACCTCGCTCGGCGGCGAGGAGGGGGCCAGCGAGGACCTCGCCGAGGCCACCGTCCCGAGCCGGGCCCGGTCGCGGCGCGGCGGCGACCCGGGCGTCGTCGTCGTCGGCACGGCCGACGTGTGGGTCAAGCTGGCCAAGTGCTGCACCCCGGTGCCGGGCGACCCGATCCTCGGCTTCGTCACCCGGGGGAGCGGCGTGTCGGTCCACCGTCGCGACTGCACCAACGCCGACTCGCTGCTGCGCCAGCAGGACCGGCTCATCGACGTCGAGTGGGCGCCGAGCGCCAGCAGCGTCTTCCTCGTCCAGCTCCAGGTCGAGGCGCTCGACCGCTCCCGCCTGCTCAGCGACGTGACGCGGGTCCTCTCGGACCACCACGTCAACATCCTGTCCGCGTCGGTGCACACCTCGCGCGACCGGGTCGCGCTCTCGCGGTTCACGTTCGAGATGGGCGACCCCACGCACCTGGACACCGTCATCCGCGCGGTCCGCAAGATCGACGGCGTCTTCGACGTCTACCGGATCACCGGCACCAAGATCACCGACGGTGAGTCGGACGAGGGCGACGACGCCTGACTCCGCGCGCTGGAACCCATCAATTGATGGATCCCAGCACCGCGTGCGCGACGGGCTGCGCTGAAACCCATCAATTGATGGATCCCAGCACCGCGTGTGCGGGGGGCTGCGCTAAAACCCAGCAATTGATGGATCCCAGCACCGCGTGCGCGACGTGCGTCAGGTGGGCGCGACTCGCGGAGGGCCCTCGAGAGCGCGCGAGACGATCGCGGTCGCGTCGGAGTGGGTCCACCCGATGACGTCGTCGAGGCCGTGCGTCGACAGCACCTGCGTCATCACCCGGTCAGCCAGCCAGTAACCGCCGCGCTCCGGTGCCGCACCGCCGCGCCCCATCAGGAAGAGGTCGTCGGCCGAGGCGTCGTCGGTGAGGGCGGTGAGGGCGCGGAGCCGCAGCCCGGCCGCCGCCACCTCGCAGGCCCGGACCCACTCCCCGTGGTCGTCGTCGAACCAGAGGTAGGCGCTCTCGGCGAGACCAGGGACGAGGCGGCGGCTGAGCACGGTGGCCAGACCTTCGTCGACGACGGCCTGCACGAGACCGTCCGGCCACGGCGCGTCCGGGCGACGCCGCTCGACGGCGAGGTGCACCGCCTCGTGCACCGCCAGCACGACGTCGTACGGCGTCGGCGGGAGCAGCTCGAGGGCGAGGAAGAGCGTCGGACGGCCGTGCAACGGTGCCACCCACCCGTTCGAGGCGCCGACGCCCACGAGGAGCACCACGTCGAGGTCGTCGTCGGGTCCGGCCTCGAGCAGGCCGGCGTCCCGCAGCACGAGCTCGGCCGCCCGGGCCGCCGACAGGGCGCGAGCCTCGCGCTCCTCGAGCCCGTCGAGCAGGTCAGGTGCGGCGTCCGCTGCGGCCTGCACCGCCGCGCGTGACGCCCAGCCGCCGAAGTAGACGGAGAACGCCTCGGCGGCGTCGGCCTCGTAGGCGGACCACGCCGTACGACGCCGCTGCGCGCTGGGGAGGTCGGCCATCGCCCGGAAGGCCGGGACGGTCGACGTCGCCCTCACGACCCGGATCGACCCGCCGTCAGCCGCCGAACTCCTCGAGGCCGGCGCGGGCCTGGGCCAGCCACGCCTCGCGCGCCTCGAGGGCGGAGCGGGCCTGCTCGACCTTGCGCGCGTTGCCCGACGCCTCGGCCTTCTCGAGGTCGGCGCGCAGATCGGCGACGGCGCCCTCGAGCTGGGTGACGAGGGACTGGGCCCGGGCGGCGGCCTCGGGGTTGGTGGAGGACCACTTGCGGTCCTCGACGTCCCGGACGGCCTGCTCGACGCGCCGTAGGGCCTTCTCGGTGCGCTCGAGGTCCGCGCGGGGGACCTTGCCGGCCTTGTCCCAGCGGTCCTGGATGCTGCGCAGGGCGGTCTTGGCGCGCTCGAGGTCGGTCACCGGCAGGATCTGCTCGGCCTCGACGAGGAGCTGCTCCTTGACGACGAGGTTGCCCCGGTAGCCCTCTTCCTCGGCGGCCACGACGGCGTCCTTGGCCTCGAAGAACGCGTCCTGGGCGGCGCGGAAGCGGGCCCACAGCGCGTCGTCGTCCTGACGGCCGGCGCGACCGGCGCGGCGCCACTCGTCCATGAGCCGCTTGAACGCGCCCGCGGTCGGCGCCCAGTCCTTGCTCGTCGACAGCCGCTCGGCGTCCGCGACCAGGCGGGTCTTGGTGGCCTTGGCCTCGGACTGCTGGGTGTCCAGCTGCGCGAACCAGACCCGACGGGCGCGGTCGAAGCTGTTGCGGGCCACGCTGAAGCGCTGCCACATCGCCGTCTCGCTCGTGCGGTCCAGGCGCGGGCCGGTGCGCTGGTGCTGCTTCCACTCGTCGAGCAGCTCGCGCATCCGGGCGCCGCTGCTCTTCCACTGCACGCGCTCCGGCGGCTGGGCGGCGATCTTCTCCGCCTCGGCGACGAGGGTCTCCCGGTGGGCCCGGGCCTCCTCGCGGGCGGCGGCGCGGGTGGCGGTCTCCTCCTCGCGGCGGGCGGTGACGAGGGCGTGGACCTGCTCGACACGGGACTCGAGGGCGGCCAGGTCGCCGACCGCGCGCGGCTCACGGGTCTGCTCGCGCAGGTGGGCGTAGCTCTCCTCGGCGTCCTTGGCCGAGACCTCGGTCTGCTGGAGGCGCTGCAGGAGCAGGTCGGCGGCGGCGAGCAGCTCGTCGTACTTGCGTCCGTAGTAGGCGAGGGCCCCACCGGGGGTGGCGCCGGGGTAGGAGCCGACCTCGCGCTCGCCCCCGTCGGGGGTCTTGACGAAGACGACGCCGTCGTCGCCGACGCGCCCGAACTCGCGCAGGGCGGCGCTGGCCGCCGACGGGCGGGCCAGCATCGCCGGCGAGGGGACGGCCGGGGGAGCGGCGTGCGCGACGACCTCGGCCGGGGTCGGGACGTGCGGCTGCTCGGCGGTGGGATCCTCGGCGGTGGGATCCTCGGCGGTGGGCTCCTCGGCGGTGGGCTCCTCGGCGGTGGGCTCCTCGGCGGTGGGCTCCTCGGCGGTGGGCTCCTCGGCGGTGGGCTCCTCGACGGTGGGCTCCTCGACGGTGGGCTCCTCGACGGTGGGCTCCTCGACGGTGGGCTCCTCGACGGTGGGCTCCTCGACGGGGACCTGGGGGGTCTCGGGCGTCGACTCCTCCGAGGCGACCAGCTCGGTCTCCTCGGTCGGCGCGTCCGTGTGCTGTGTCTGCTCGATGTCGCTCACGATCAGGCCTTCGGGGTGGTCGTCGTGCCGAGGATGCTGATGGGCGCCAGCGGCGAGGTCTGGTCGGACGGGTTGATCCCGGCGGCGGCGATCTTGTCGACGATGTCGAGGCCGCTGGTCACCTGCCCGAACACGGTGTAGCCCGAGCCGTCGCCCGACTTCGGCAGCGTCGTGTCCTTGTAGACGATGAAGAACTGGTCGCTGTTGCTGTTCGGGTCACCGGACTTGCGGGCCATCGCCAGCACGCCGCGCTTGTACACGTCGTTGCTCGGGACGTTCTCGACGCCGTAGTGGTAGCCCGGGCCGGGGCCGCTGCCGGTGCCCGTCGAGTCGCCGCACTGGAGGACGAAGATGCCCTGCGCCTGGCCGGTGAGGCGGTGGCAGGGGCTGTCGGCGTAGTAGTCGTTCTTCGACAGGAAGACGAACGACGACACCGCGGCCGGCGCCTTGGTGCCGAACAGCTCCACCGTGATCTTGCCGCAGGTGGTGTCGATGGTCGCCGTGAAGGTCTTGCCCTTGGCGGCGGCGACGTCGGGGGTCCCGGTCGGCTTCTTCGGGGTGGCCTGGGGCTTCGGCACGGGCTGGCAGCCGGCGAGGACCTTGGGCGTGGCGGTCGGGGTGGCGGAGGTCGTCGCGCCGGCCTCCGGGGTGGCCGAGGACTGGCTCGTGGGGGTGGCCGCCGGGGGGTCCGACTTCGGCCGGGTGAGCAGGTTGGCCGCGACGACGAACGCCGCCACCACCACCAGCACACCCACGACGGCGAAGATCGCCTGCTTGTCTCGCACGGACCGGGCCTCCTTCTGCGCGGGCACGGTGCCCGTCGCGTTGCCGACGGCGGCCCCGGACCCTGCCCGGATCGAGGCCACCCGCCACGTCTCGCCGGCGCCACCCACCCTCGGGGGCGCACCCGTGACCGGCGTCGGCCGGGCACGGGCAGCCAGTCTAGGCAGAGCCCCCGTGGAGCCACACCCGGTCGGTCCCCGCGGGGGTCACGACTGCATGACGATCGCCGTACGCAGCTCCGTACGGAGCCCCGTACGGAGCCCCGTACGGAGCCCCGGGCCGAGCCCCGCAGCGAGCCCCGCGAGGACGCCGTACGGCGGTCAGTAGCCTGCCCTCGTGCTCACCGTCGCCTTCCCCGCCGCCGCGTTCGGCACCAACTGCTACGTCCTGGCCACCGGTCCGGGTCAGGAGTGCCTCGTCGTCGACCCCGGGGTCGGCATCGAGGACCAGCTGGCCGAGGTGCTGCGTGAGCACCGCCTGCGCCCGGCCGCCGTGCTGCTCACCCACGGCCACGTCGACCACGTGTGGTCGGTGACGCCGGTGTGCGGCGGCGAGCTGGCGGCGTACCTGCACACCGACGACGCCTACCGGCTGCACGACCTCATGGCGACGGTCTCGCCGCAGCTGCTGGGCATGTTCGAGCAGCAGTTCGGGCCGGCGACGCAGTGGCGCGAGCCCGAGCGGGTCGTCGAGATCACGGACGGGCGGACCCTCGAGCTCGCCGGCCTCTCCGTGGGGGTCCGGCACGCCCCCGGGCACACCGAGGGGTCGGTCGTCTTCACCCTCGACGACGTCCCCCAGGTCGCCGGCGCCGACGTCACCTCGACCTGCCTCAGCGGCGACGTCCTCTTCGCCGGGTCGATCGGGCGCACCGACCTGCCGGGCGGCGACCACGAGGCGATGCTGCGCTCGCTGCGCGACGTCGTGCTGCCGATGGCCGACGACACCCTCGTCCTGCCCGGGCACGGCAGCGCGACGACCATCGGCCACGAGCGGGCCGGCAACCCCTACCTGCGAGGATTGACCGCGTGAGCAGCAAGGTCCTCCCGCTCAGCGGCTTCCCCGAGCTCCTGCCCCAGGAGCGCATCGTCGAGCAGCGCTTCCTCGACGTCGTCCGCGAGGTGTTCGAGCTGCACGGCTTCTCCTCGGTCGAGACGCGCGCCGTCGAGCCGGTCGAGCGCCTGCTCGGCAAGGGCGGCGACGCCGACAAGGAGATCTACGGGGTCACCCGGCTCGCCGCCCGCTCGCAGGAGCGCGGCGGGTCGGACGGCGAGCTCGGTCTGCACTTCGACCTCACCGTGCCCTTCGCGCGCTACGTCCTCGAGAACGCCGGGAAGCTCGACTTCCCGTTCAAGCGCTACCAGATCCAGAAGGTGTGGCGCGGCGAGCGGCCCCAGGAGGGGCGCTACCGCGAGTTCACCCAGGCCGACATCGACGTCGTCGGCGCCGGAGAGCTCCCGGCGCACTACGAGGCCGAGATGCCGCTAGTCATCGCCGACGTCTTCGAGCGCTTCCCGGTCGGCGACTTCGTCATCCAGGTCAACGACCGCAAGATCCCCGAGGGGGTCTACCGCGGGGTCGGCCTCGACGAGAGCGTCGGCGTGGCCACCGTCCTGCGGATCGTCGACAAGCTCGACAAGATCGGCGCCGACGCCGTCACCGAGCAGCTGGTCGCTGCGGGCGCGAGCCCCGAGCAGGCCGCGGTGTGCCTGGCCCTGGCCCGGATCCGCACCGCCGACCTCGGCTTCGTCGAGCAGGTCCGCGCCCTCGGGGTGCAGCACCCGGTCCTCGACGAGGGGCTCGAGGCGCTCGCCGCCGTGGTCCGCGCCGGCGCCGAGCACGCGCCCGGCCGGATCGTCGCCGACCTGCGGATCGCCCGCGGGCTCGACTACTACACGGGCACGGTCTACGAGACGCAGCTGCTCGGCTTCGAGTCCTGGGGGTCGTTCTGCTCCGGGGGCCGGTACGACGCCCTCGCCTCCGACGGGCGCACGACCTACCCCGGCGTCGGGATCTCCATCGGGGTCTCGCGGCTGCTCGGGCTGCTCGTCGGCAAGGGCCTGCTCACCGCCTCGCGCAAGACGCCGGCGGCCGTGCTCGTGGCGCTCGTCGACGAGGCCGACCGGCCCCGCTCGACCGCGGTCGCGGCGGCCCTGCGGGCCCGCGGCACCGCCTGCGAGGTGGCGCCGAGCGCGGCGAGGTTCGGCAAGCAGATCCGCTACGCCGAGCGGCGCGGGATCCCCTACGTCTGGTTCCCCGGTGCGGCTCGCGACACCGGCGGCGACGAGGTCAAGGACATCCGCACCGGGGAGCAGGTCGCCGCCGACGCCACGACCTGGGAGTGCCCCGCCGCCGACCGGCGCCCGAGCGTCACTCGGGTGGAGCCGGCCGCGTCCACGGGGGCCTGAGACCGAGCGAGGTCAGCTCCAGCTCGGCGAGGCGTCGTACGGCGACCGGGTCGCCCTCGCGCCACGCCCGGGCCGGCGCGGGGCCGAGGGCGGCGAGGCGTCGTACGGGCTGGTGGGCCAGCGCCCGCAGCGCGACGAGGTCGAGGTCGCCCGCCGCCACCCGACCGACCGCGGCGGCGCGGTGCACCCAGCGCAGCCGCAGCAGCAGCCACGGCAGGACGACGATCGAGACGGGCACGAGGGCGACGACGAGACCGAGGACCAGGGCCAGGTGGCCGGCGGCGTCGGCGAGGTCCTGCCCGGCCCGGGTCAGCTCGGCGCCCGACCCGGCGGCGCTGTCGAACGGCCGGCGCAGCGCGTCGCCGACCCCGGGCAGCCGCCCGAGCTGCTCCGCGGCCCCCTGCATGCTCGAGCCGAACGACGAGCCGGCGCTCGTGAGCCGGTCGGCCGGACCCTGCAGGCGCAGGACCGTGTCGTGGACGGCGCGCCCGGCGAGGGCGAAGGCGACGACCCAGGCCAGCACGAGCACGTCGGCGACGACCTGCCGCGTGCGCCGCGCGGGCAGGTCGGCGTACAGCCTCACGACGCGTCCTGCAGCGCCGCCTGCATCCGCTCCACGAGGACGGTGAGGCCCCGCAGCGGGCGGACCATGACGGTGAACTCGACCAGCCGGTCGTCGGCCCCCCAGCGCAGCAGGTCGACGCCGTGGACGAGGGTGCCACCGAGGTCGGCGTGGAACTCCAGGCACGCGCTGTCGCCGGTCACGAGCTCCCGCTCGTAGCGCAGCGTCGGGCCGAGGACGGTCGTCGCCGCCCGTAGGTACGTCGTCGTCAGCAGCCGCCCCTCCTGCGGCGAGTGGACGGCCGGGGACCGGAACACGACGTCGTCGTCCAGCAGGTCGGCCAGCAGCACGTCGCGCGCGGCGGGGTCGGGCGCGGCGACGACGGCGTGCCAGCGGCGGACGGCGGGGGGTGGGGTCACGGGGGTCACGGCGTCCATCAGCGCTCCTGGCTCGGGGGACCACACGCTAGCCGCGTGGCTACCCTCGTGGCGTGCCGCCCGACCCCGTGCCCGAGGTCCCCGCGCGGGTGGCCCGCGAGGTGCGCGGCTGGCTGGACCACCTCGAGGTGGAGCGGGGGGCGTCGGCCAACACCCTCGCGTCGTACCGCCGCGACCTGCGACGGTACGGCGAGTTCCTCGCCCGCCGGGGGCGCGCCGCCGCCGCGGAGGCGAGCGAGCGCGACGTCACCGACTTCCTCGCCGAGCTGCGCGAGGGCACCGCCGGCCACCGCCCGCTCGCGGCGTCGTCGGCCGCGCGCACCCTCGTCGCCGTGCGGGGGCTGCACCGCTTCCTCGCCCTCGAGGGGGCCACCGCCACCGACCCGGCGGCCGACGTCAGCCCGCCGACCCCGCCCGCCCGGCTGCCGAAGGCGATCCCGGTCGACGACGTCGAGCGGCTGCTGACGGCCGCGTCGCTGGGGGACACCCCGGCGGCCCTGCGCGACCGCGCGCTGCTCGAGCTGCTCTACGGGGTGGGGGCGCGGATCGGGGAGGCCGTCGCGCTCGACGTCGACGACGTGCAGGGTCTGGAGCCGGAGGCGGGCCGGGAGGGCACGGGCACCGTCCGGCTGCTCGGCAAGGGCGGCAAGGAGCGACTGGTCCCCGTCGGCCGGTACGCGCGCGAGGCCCTGGCGGCGTACCTCGTGCGGGGTCGTCCGGCCCTGGCGGCCGCCGGGCGCGGGACCCCCGCGCTCTTCCTCGGGCTGCGGGGTGGGCGGCTCTCGCGCCAGGGTGCCTGGG
The DNA here is from genome assembly GCF_006715055.1 of Lapillicoccus jejuensis. Taxonomy (NCBI): domain Bacteria; kingdom Bacillati; phylum Actinomycetota; class Actinomycetes; order Micrococcales; family Intrasporangiaceae; genus Lapillicoccus; species Lapillicoccus jejuensis. The sequence continues at coordinate 3,826,579 of NZ_VFMN01000001.1, read as the reverse complement.
CGGTGCTCCAGCAGGTCGCCGACCGGGCCGGGCTGAGCGCCCACGTCTCGCCGCACACCCTGCGGCACTCGTTCGCCACCCACCTGCTCGACGGCGGGGCCGACGTCCGCGTCGTGCAGGAGCTGCTCGGTCACGCGTCGGTGACGACGACGCAGGTCTACACGCTCGTCTCGGTCCAGCGGCTGCTCGAGGTGTACGCCGGAGCCCATCCCCGGGCTCGATGAGGCTCGATCTCCACCTGAGGTCGAGGCTGTATCGACGTGTGGTCGAGGTCGAGACACGCCCCGGTGGCGCCGCTGCGGCGCCCACCCCGACCACGCTGGTAGGTTGGCGGCGATCAGCGCGAGCCGACCGACCGCAAGACCCAGACCGGAGCCGTAACGACCGTGACCGCCGAGGCGAGACCACCGCACGAGGACCAGCCGTACGAGGACCGCCCGTACGAGGCCCCCGGCGGACCGGGCGACACCGCGTCCACCCCGCAGCCCCCGGAGCAGGTTCCGGTGCACACGCCGGAGCAGGCACCGAACGAGGACCGGCTCGAGCACCGCAGCGTGCTCCCGGGCACCGAGCAGGTGGGCGTGGGGGAGATCGGCCCGACCGGTCGCCCGCTGCCCGCGTTCCCGGACCCGGCGCCGCTGTCGTCGCACGGCCCGGCGCGGATCATCGCCATGTGCAACCAGAAGGGCGGCGTCGGCAAGACGACGACGACCATCAACCTCGGCGCGGCGCTGGCCGAGCTGGGCCGCCGCGTCCTGCTCGTCGACTTCGACCCGCAGGGCGCCCTGTCCGTCGGCTTCGGGGTGCGGGCGAACGAGCTGGACCGCACCGTCTACGACCTGCTCGTCGAGCGCGGCCTCGACATCCACGACCTCATCCAGCCGACGCGGACCCCGGGTCTGGACGTCGTCCCGGCCAACATCGACCTGTCGGCGGCCGAGGTGCAGCTGGTGGGGGAGGTCGCCCGCGAGCAGATCCTCGCGCGCGCGCTGCGCCCGGTGCTCGACGAGTACGACGTCGTCCTCATCGACTGCCAGCCGTCGCTCGGTCTGCTGACCGTCAACGCGCTGACGGCCGCGCACGGCGTGCTCATCCCGCTGGAGTGCGAGTTCTTCGCCATGCGCGGCGTCGCGCTGCTCGTCGAGACGATCGAGAAGATCACCGACCGGCTCAACCCCAAGCTCCAGACCGACGGCATCCTCGCGACGATGTACGACGGCCGCACCCTGCACAGCCGCGAGGTCGTCAAGTCCGTCGTCGACCACTTCGGCGACCTGGTGTTCCACACGGTCATCAGCCGCACGATCAAGTTCCCCGACGCGACGCTGGCCGCCGAGCCGATCACGACGTACGCGCCCACCCACAGCGGCTCGGCCGCCTACCGCCAGCTGGCCCGCGAGCTCATCGCCCGCGGTGGGGCGGCCTGAGCCCGATGACCGCCGCGGGACCCGTCGACCGACCGGTCGACGGCGGTGACGTCCTGCCGTCCGGGACGTCCGAGGTGACCCCGGGAGGGGTGCTCACCCGGCGCGCGGGCGGTTCGACCTTCGAGGTGCACCTCGACGTCTTCGAGGGCCCCTTCGACCTGCTCCTCGGGCTCATCGCCAAGCACAAGCTCGACATCACCGAGATCGCGCTGGCCAAGGTGACGGACGAGTTCGTCGCGCACCTCAAGGCGGCCCAGGCGTCCGCCGGAGGGTGGGACCTCGGGCAGGCGTCGGAGTTCCTCGTCGTCGCGGCGACGCTGCTCGACCTCAAGGCGGCCCGGCTGCTCCCGCAGACCGGCCCCGAGGACGAGGAGGACCTCGCGCTCATCGAGGCCCGCGACCTGCTCTTCGCCCGGCTGCTGCAGTACCGCGCCTTCAAGGACATCGCCCGCACCTTCGCCGACCGGATGGCCGCGGCGGGGCGGATGACACCGCGGCAGGCCGGGCTCGAGCCGCAGTTCGCCGCGCTCCTGCCCGAGCTCGTCATGGGCGTCACCCCGCTCCAGCTGGCCATGGTCGCGGCGCGGGCCCTCACCCCCAAGCCGCCGCCGACGGTCGGGCTGGAGCACCTGCACCAGGTCCAGGTCAGCGTCCGCGAGCAGGCCGAGATCGTCGTCGCCCGGATGCGGACGCGGCGCACCGCGTCGTTCCGCGACCTCGTGGCCGACGCCGACTCGACCCTGGTCATCGTCGCGCGGTTCCTGGCCCTGCTCGAGCTCTTCCGCGAGGCGGCGATCGCCTTCGAGCAGGAGCAGGCCCTGGGCGAGCTGACCGTACGCTGGACCGGCAGCGACCAGGGCGACGTCGGGCTGTCCGACGAGTTCGACGAGTTCGACGACACGAGCGGCACCACCGACGGACCGGGCCCGACGCCCGGCCCCGCGGCGCCGGCGACGGCCCCGGCCGACGAGGAGAGAGATGACTGAGCACGACACCCTGACCGAGGACCCGGCCGCGCCGGCCTTCTCGGTCCACGACCTGCCGGGCGGCCTGCCGGCCGCGCTGGAGGCGGTCCTCATGGTCGTCGACGAGCCGGTCGCCGAGGTGACGCTCGCGTCCGCCCTCGAGGTCCCGGTCGACGACGTCGTCGCCGCCCTCGAGCAGCTCGAGACCGACTACGCGGCCGCGGGTCGCGGCTTCACCCTGCGCAGCGTCGCCGGTGGCTGGCGCGTCTACTCGCGGGCCGAGCTGGCCCCGGTCGTGGAGAAGTTCCTCCTCGACGGGCAGCAGGCCAAGCTGACGCAGGCCGCCCTCGAGACGCTCGCGGTCATCGCCTACCGCCAGCCGGTGTCCCGGGCGCGGGTCAGCGCGGTGCGCGGGGTCAACGTCGACGGGGTCGTGCGCACGCTGCTCACCCGCGGGCTCGTCACCGAGGTCGACCAGCTCGGGGAGGCCGGCGCCGTCCTCTACGGCACGACGCCGTACTTCCTCCAGCGGATGGGGCTGGGGTCGCTCGACGACCTGCCCGCCCTGGCGCCGTTCCTGCCCGAGGTCGACGCCCTCGACGAGCTGGCCGAGCAGGGGCGGGCATGAGCCCCCAGCCCGGCCGCGGCGCCGGCGGTCAGGGACGTGGCCGCCCTGGTGGGCGCCCCGGTGGCTCGTCCTCCGGGAAGCCCTCGTCCGGGAAGCCGTTCGCCGGGAAGTCGTCCTCGGGTAAGCCGTCCTCCGGGAAGTCCTCCTCGGGAAAGCCGTTCGCCAAGAAGCCCGCCGAGGGCAGGACCCCGCTGGGCAAGCGCACCGCCAAACCCGGCTCGGCGCGCCCGACCACCGGTCAGGGCGGCAAGGGCCCGCGCTTCGCGGGCAACACCCGGCCGGGCCAGCCGACCCGGCTGCCGCAGCGCCGCGACGACGACGCGCAGGTCGACGTCCACGACCCGGACGGCGTGCGCCTGCAGAAGCTGCTGGCCGGCGCCGGGGTCGGCTCGCGCCGCACCTGCGAGAACCTCATCGCAGCCGGCCGCGTCCAGGTCGACGGCCACGTCGTCACCGAGCTCGGCGTCCGGGTCGACCCGGACCGGCAGACCGTCCACGTCGACGGCACGCGGGTCAACCTCGACGAGTCACGGGTCTACCTCGCCTTCAACAAGCCACTCAAGGTCGTCTCGACGATGAGTGACGACCTCGGGCGGGTCTCGCTGGCGGACTACGTCGGCGACCGGCCCGAGCGCCTCTTCCACGTCGGCCGGCTCGACGCCGACACCGAGGGGCTGCTGCTGCTCACCAACGACGGCGACCTCGCCCACCGGTTGCAGCACCCGGCGTACGGCGTCCCGAAGACCTACCTCGCGCAGGTGCCGGCCCCGATCCCGCGCGACCTCGGTCGACGGCTGCGCGACGGCGTCGAGCTCGAGGACGGCGTCGTCGCGGTCGACTCGTTCCGGCTCGTCGACAGCCAGCCCGGCAAGGCCCTGGTCGAGCTCGTGCTCCACGAGGGCAAGAAGCACGTGGTGAGGCGCCTGCTCGACGCCGTCGGGCACCCGGTCATCACCCTCGTGCGCACCCAGGTCGGGCCGATCCACCTGGGCAGCCTCAAGTCCGGGCGCTACCGCCGGCTCACCCGCGAGGAAGTGGGCCAGCTCTACACGGCCGCCGGGATGTGACGGTGGCCGACGACACCGGCGCCGGGCGCGTCCGCGTCGTCGGGACGGGCCTCATCGGCGCGAGCCTCGGCATCGCGCTGACCCGCGCCGGGTACGACGTCGTGCTGCACGACCCGTCCCCGACCGCGTCGGCCCTCGCCCGCGACCTCGGGGCGGGCCGGCTGGCCTCGGCCGACGACCCGGAGCCCGACCTCGTCGTCGTCGCGGCCCCACCCGACGTCGCCGGCCCGGTCGTCGCCGCCGAGCTGGACCGCTGGCCGGGCGCCGTCGTCACGGACGTCGCCTCCGTCAAGGAGGCGGTGGCCGCCGCCGTCGCGGCGGCCGGGGCCGACCTGACCCGCTACGTCGGCTCGCACCCGATGGCCGGCCGCGAGCGCAGCGGAGCGATGGCCGCGCGCGCCGACCTCTTCGAGGGCCGCGCCTGGGTCGTCGTGCCGGGGGCGTCGAGCGCCCCGGCCGCGGTCGACCTCGTGCGCCGGGTCGCCGAGGCGGTCGGGTCGGTGGTGACCGTCATGGCCGCCGCCGAGCACGACGCCGCCGTCGCGGTCGTCTCGCACGTGCCGCAGGTGGCGGCCAGCCTCGTCGCCGCGCGGCTGCGCGACCTCAGCGACGACGCCGTCGCCCTCGCGGGCCAGGGGCTGCGCGACGTCACCCGGATCGCGGCCAGCGACGCGCGGCTGTGGACCCAGATCCTCGCCGGCAACGCCGCGGCCGTCCGCAGCGTGCTGCACGAGGTCCGTGCCGACCTCGACGACCTCCTCGCCGCCCTCGACGCGCTGACCGGCACCGACGCCGACGCGGCGCCCGCCCCCGGCGCCCTGCAGGTCGTCGCGCGCAGCATCACCGACGGCAACACCGGTCAGGCCCGGATCCCCGGCAAGCACGGTGGGGGACCGACGTCGTACGCCTCCGTCGTCGTCGTCGTGCCCGACCGCCCGGGAGCGCTGGCCTCCCTGCTGGTCGACATCGGCGACGCCGGCGTCAACCTCGAGGACCTGCGGATCGACCACGGGCTGGGCCTGCCCTTCGGCCTGGCCGAGGTCGCCGTCCTGCCGACCGCCGTCGAGCACCTGCACACCGCGCTGGCCGAGCGGGGCTGGCGCGTCCACGACTGACGGCCCCCGCCGGCGGGTCGGTAGGCTGTGGGCCCGTGACCGAGCCGCCCGCCGCCCCCCACTCGGACCCCACCTCGCTGAACGGGCACCCGCTCGTCGTCGCCATCGACGGCCCCTCCGGGTCCGGCAAGTCGAGCGTCGCCCGGGCCGTGGCCCGCGACCTCGGCGTCGGGTTCCTCGACACCGGCGCGATGTACCGCGCGCTGACCTGGTGGTGCCTCGAGCGGGGCCTCGACCTCGCCGACCGGCGCGCGGTCGCCGACGCGGCCCTCGTGCTGCCCCTGCAGCTGGCCACCGACCCGGACGCCGTCACCGTGCAGGTCGACGGCACCGACGTGACCGCCGCCATCCGGGAGCCGCGCATCTCGCAGGTCGTGTCGGCCGTCGCGACCAACCTCGACGTGCGCGAGATCCTCGTGCGCCGCCAGCGGGCCCTCGTCGCCGAGACGGCCGGGCGCACGGGCGGCTGCGTGGCCGAGGGTCGAGACATCACCACCGTCGTCGCCCCCGACGCCCGCGTGCGCGTCCTGCTCACGGCCAGCGTCGAGGCCCGCCTGGCCCGCCGCGCCACCGAGCTGCACGGCACCGCCGACGCCTCGGCGCTGGCCGCCACCCACGACGAGGTGGTGCGCCGGGACCGCGACGACTCGACCGTGTCCCGGTTCCTCGAGGCCGCCGAGGGGGTGACCACCGTCGACACCAGCGACCTGGACTTCGCCGGGTCGGTCGCCGCGGTGCTCGACGTCGTGCACGCGGGCGCCGGTGTCGCGCCCTGACCCCGCGGCGGTGACGCCGCGGGTGCCCACGGCTCGCCAGGTCGAGGGCGGCCGACGGTTCGGACGGGTGCTGCTGGGCGCCCTGTGGCGCTGCGAGGCGCACCATCGCGAGCGCGTGCCGGCCGGCCCGGTCGTGCTCGTCGCCAACCACAGCGGCTTCCTCGACGGGCCGCTCGTCTTCTCGCTCGCCCCCCGCGGGGTCAGCTTCCTGGTCAAGCAGCAGATGTTCACCGGCCCGCTCGGCCGGGTGCTGCGCACCGTCGGGCAGATCCCCATCGACCGCAGCCGCGGGGACCGGTCCGCCCTGGGCGTCGCCCGGGCCGTGCTCGAGCGCGGCGGCGCCGTCGGTGTCTTCCCCGAGGGCACCCGCGGGCGCGGCGACGTCGCTCAGGTCAACCAGGGCGCGGCGTGGCTGGCCCTGCAGGCCGGCGCGCAGGTCGTCCCGGTCGCCGTGCTCGGTACCCGACGGGCCGGCGCGTCCACGGGGTCCCTGCCCCGCGTGCGCACCCGCGTCGTCGTCGACTTCGGCGAGCCGTTCGACCTGGCCCCCGACCGTGCGCTGCCCGGCCGGGAGCGGCTGCGCGCCGCGACCGAGCGGCTGCGCGACCGGCTGGCCGAGCACGTGACCACCGCGAGCGCGACGTACGGCCTCGTCCTGCCCGACGACGGGCTCGTCGAGGCGGGGGACTGAGCGCGCGGTCGGGAGCACTCCCCCACGTGGGGGAGAATGGTCGGTCGTGAGCGACACCACCCCGTCCAGCCCCGCCCTCGACGAGCTCGAGGACGGCGACCCGTCGCTCGCGCGCGCCCTGCGCGCCGGCCTCGAGGAGTTCGACCTCGACGAGGACGACCAGGCGCTCATCGAGCGCGGCGACCTCGACCCCGACGACGACCAGGACGCCGGCCCGCTGCCGGTCGTCGCCGTCGTCGGCCGCCCCAACGTCGGCAAGTCCACCCTCGTCAACCGCATCCTCGGCCGCCGCGAGGCCGTCGTCGAGGACGTCCCCGGCGTCACCCGCGACCGCGTGGCGTACGACGCCGAGTGGACCGGTCGGCGCTTCACCCTCGTCGACACCGGCGGCTGGGAGGTGGACGCGACCGGGATCCACCTGCGGGTCGCCGAGCAGGCCGAGGTCGCCGTCGAGCTGGCCGACGTCGTGATGTTCGTCGTCGACGCCGTCGTCGGCGCGACCGACACCGACGAGGCCGTCGTGCGCCTGCTGCGCCGCTCGGGCAAGCCCGTCGTCCTCGTCGCCAACAAGGTCGACGACCAGCGCTTCGAGGCCGACGCGACCGCGCTGTGGAACCTCGGCCTCGGCGAGCCGTACCCCGTCTCCGCGCTGCACGGCCGCGGGAGCGGCGACGTGCTCGACGCCGTCCTCGCGGTGCTCCCCGACGTGTCCGCCGTCGGCGGGGCCTACCGCCGTGGGGGCCCGCGTCGGGTGGCCCTCGTGGGACGACCCAACGTGGGCAAGTCCAGCCTGCTCAACCAGCTGGCCGGCAGCGAGCGGGTCGTCGTCGACGACCTCGCCGGCACCACCCGCGACCCCGTCGACGAGCTGGTCGAGCTCGGCGGGAAGACCTGGCGCTTCGTCGACACCGCGGGCATCCGCCGACGGGTGCACCAGACCCGCGGCGCCGACTTCTACGCCTCGCTGCGCACCCAGACCGCGCTGGAGAAGGCCGAGGTGGCCGTCGTCCTCGTCGACGCCGCCACGACCATCGCCGAGCAGGACGTGCGGGTCATCCAGCAGGTCGTCGACGCCGGGCGCGCGCTCGTCGTCGCCTACAACAAGTGGGACCTCACCGACGAGGAGCGCCGCTACTTCCTCGAGCGCGAGATCGAGCGCGACCTCGTCCAGATCCCCTGGGCGCCGCGGGTCAACCTGTCCGCGCGCACCGGACGGCACACCGACCGGCTCGTCCCGGCGCTGGAGCGGGCGCTGGCGTCGTGGGACACCCGCATCCCCACCGCCAAGCTCAACGCCTTCCTCGGCGAGGTCGTCGCCGCCCACCCGCACCCGGTCCGGGGAGGCAAGCAGCCGCGCATCCTCTTCGCCACGCAGGCCTCGACGCGTCCGCCGCGCTTCGTGGTCTTCGCCTCCGGGTTCGTCGAGGCGGGCTACCGCCGCTTCCTCGAGCGTCGGCTGCGCGAGCAGTTCGGCTTCGAGGGCACGCCCATCGAGATCTCGGTCCGGGTCAAGGAGAAGCGCCGCCGCTGACCGCGGCGGCGCCCCTCCCGGACGGGTGGGTGACGGTGGGGCGGAGACGACTCAGAAGTCGCCGCCGAAGTCCCCGAAGTCCCCGCCGCCGAAGTCGCCCCCGCCGCCGGTGTCGCCGAAGTAGCCGCCCCCGAAGTCGCTGCCGAAGTCGCCGACGTCGCCGCCCTGGTCACCCCCGGCGTCACCACCCTGGTCACCGGCGTCGCCGCCCTGGTCACCGGGGTCACCGCCCTGGTCGCCCTGGTCGCCGACGCCCGCGTCGGCCGCCTCGGGCGAGGCGTCGAAGCCGCCGAACAGCGCGTCGGCGACGGCCGTGCCGACGACGACACCGGCCACGGTGCCGAGCATCGAGCCCATGATGGCGCCGCCCATCCCCATGCCGCCGCCCATGCCGCCGCCCATGCCGCCGAAGCTGCGCTGGAGGAAGCCGGGCTGACGCAGCTCGGCCCGGGTGGCCGAGCGCGCCAGGTCACGCGGGTCGTCGCTGCGCGGGCGCTCGTTCTCCGGCAGACCCTGCGAGAGCTGGCCGAGGACCTGCTGGCGCTGCTGCGGCGAGAGCTGGGCGAAGGCCTCGGCGTGCGCCTCCTCGATCTTCTCCGGGGGTGCGGTGCGCAGCAGGTACTTGTACCGCGCGATGGCGACCTCGTCCTGGCTCGCGCCGGCGGGGGCGTCCTGCGGCGTGCCGGACGGCGGCGGGGCGCCGTACCCCTGCTGCGGGGCGCCGTAGCCCGGCGGGGGTGCGGGGTAGCCGCCCTGCGGCTGCTGGTAGCCGGTCGGGGTCTGCGGCGCACGGCCGAGCAGGCGGTCGAGGAATCCCACGGGTCGCTCTCCTGTCGTGTGGGCGGGCGGGTGCGGTCACCCGCTCGTCATGGGGCCAACGCGCCGTACGGCGCCCCCGGTTCCGGGCGGACGCCCGGCCGGCTCCCAGCCGGGAGTCAGGTCCCCATCTCGTAGCGGCGGCCGTTCTCGATCGACGACGCGACGGAGTCCATCCACGGGTCGGGCTGCGGCCAGTGCCCGCGCAGCTCCAGCTGGTGCTGGAGGACCTGCTTGACCGTCTGCCGGTCGTGGTCGGGGTGCGACTCGGACGTCGCGATGATCGCCGCCTCGATCTCCTCGGCGCGGCGCTTGTGCGCCAAGACGCGGTCCTCGTCGGGATCTACGGCGCCCTCGGTCTCGGGGGTAGGGCCGATGAGGCTGACGACGGTCGGCCCCCAGGTGTGCCCCGCCGCGGGTTGGAGCTCCTTCTCCTGGGTGTACGTCTCGGTCGCCCTCGTCTCCCCCTGCTCCCGCTGCGCGTGGTCCTCGGCGGTGGTGCCGAGGTCGGCGCTGTCGCCGGGGTCCGGCGTCGGGTGGTGCTCCTGCGGGTGGTGCTCCTGCGGGTGGTGCTCCTGCGGGTGGTGCTCCTGCGGGTGGTGCTCCTGCGGGTGGTGCTCCTGCGGGTGGTGCTCCTGGGTGCTCACGCTCGTGCCTCCTCGTGCGGTGACCCGTACGTGCGGGCGGGTCCTGGTCCCAGCCTGACGCCCGGGCCGGTGCCCTGCCACTGTCCTCGCGAACCGCCCGAGACAACCGATTTCGGCGGGCCCGGCGCCGTGCGCTAGGGTTTCGTTCGCTCCGCGGGCCGCTCGGCCCGCACCCTGACGGGCTGTGGCGCAGCTTGGTAGCGCACTTGACTGGGGGTCAAGGGGTCGCAGGTTCAAATCCTGTCAGCCCGACCGTCCGGGCCCCGATCCGCTGCGGCGGGTCGGGGCCCTTCCCGTCCCCGCGGGAGCCGCGCACGTCCTGACGGGGCTCGTCCGTCCGGCCGACCGACACGCACCTCGTGCACGATGTTCTCGTGCTCGTGGGTGTGGAAGACTGACGAGGACGAAAGGACCCTCCCCCCATGACCGCGTCGCCGCACACCAGCCACCGCGCCGTCCCGAGCGAGCCCGGGCTCGACGAGGAGCGCCTGCCCGAGGGGTCGCTGCGTCTCGACGACCAGATGTGCTTCGCGCTCTACGCCGCCTCGCGCGCCGTGGTCGGGCTCTACCGGCCCATGCTCGACGAGGTCGGTCTCACCTACCCGCAGTACCTCGTCATGCTCGTCCTGTGGGAGCGCCGGACGGCGACGATCAAGGAGATCGGGTCGCTCCTGCACCTCGACTACGGCACCCTCACGCCGCTGCTCAAGCGGCTCGAGGCGTCCGGTCACCTCGAGCGCCGGCGCCGCGTCGACGACGAGCGCTCGGTCGACATCGTCCTCACCGAGCAGGGCGACCGGCTGCGCGAGCTCGTGGCCGACATCCAGCCCGCCGTCATCGAGGGCATCGGCCTCAACGTCGCCGAGTTCTCCGCGCTGCGGGGGCAGCTGCGCGCGCTGAGCGACCACATCTCCGAGCCCGGCTGAGCGCACCGGCCGCCCGTACGGCGCGCCGTACCGCCTCCCGTCGCTCCGTCGCCCGCTGCGGCAGCATGGTCGTGGGCCGCGGGCGCGGCGGCGAGCGGACGTCAGGAGCGGCGATGAGCACGACGACGGAACCCTTCGCGGGACTCGGGCCGACCGAGGACGACGCGGCCACCACCCCGCAGGCCACCGGCAGGTCGGTCACCGACCGCTGGGACGGTGCCCTGGGGCTGCTCCTGCTGCGCCTCGGGACGGCCGCGCTGCTGGCCGTGACCGGCCTGCAGAAGATCGACCAGCGCCCCGGCACCGTGACGATGCTGCGCACGGCCGGCCTGCCGGCGCCCGACGTCCTCGGGGCCCTGCTCGGGCCCGTGCAGCTGGCCATGGCGGTCGCCCTCGTCCTCGGGCTCGCGGTCCGGGTGGTCGGGCTCGGCCTGCTCGCCCAGTCGGTCGTCGCGCTGGTCCTCGTCGACTGGTCGGGCCGCACCGACGTGTTCCTCCCCGGGGTCTCCGGTCTGGCCGGCGAGCGCCAGCTGCTGCTGGCCGCCATCGGTGCCGCGCTGCTCGGGCTGGGCGGCGGCGGCCTGGCCCTCGACCGCCGGGTGAGGGCCCGTCGCCGGCGGGGCTGACCCCGGCCCGCGCGTTACCCTCTCGGCGTGGCGCAGGAGGCGGGACCGGTGGGTGCCGGGGGAGGGGTCTCGGACCGCGTCCTCACCGTGCCCAACGCCCTGTCCGCCCTGCGCCTGGTCGGGGTCCCGCTCTTCGTGTGGCTGCTCGTCGTCCGGGCCGACGGCTGGGCGCTGCTCGTCCTCATGCTCTCCGGCGTCACCGACTACCTCGACGGCAAGATCGCCCGGCGCTTCGGCCTGGAGTCGCGGCTGGGTCAGCTGCTCGACCCGCTGGCCGACCGGCTCTACACGCTCACGACGATCCTCGCCTTCGCCTGGCGGGGCATCATCCCCGTCTGGCTCGTCGTCGTCCTACTCGGCCGGGACGTCTTCATGGCGCTGCTCGTCCTCGCCCTGCGGCGGGTCGGGTTGGTCGGGCTGCCGGTGCACTTCGTCGGCAAGGCGGCGACCTTCAACCTGCTCTACGCCTTCCCGGTGCTGCTGCTCGGCGAGGCCGCCGGCGCCCTGGGCGCCGTCGCGCGGCCGCTCGGGTGGGCCTTCACGTGGTGGGGCACGGGGCTGTACCTGCTCGCCGCCGTCCTCTACGCCGTCCAGGCCGCCCCGCTGCTGCGCGCCGGCCGTCCGGGACAGCCGCCGACGCCGGCTCCGGCCGGCTGAGGCGGCTGGGCGATGAGCACCCCGGGGACGCCGGGAGGGCGCGGCTGGCGCCGCGTCGACGCGTCGATGACGCTGCTGACGCAGGTGCTCGAGCGACCGCTCGACCCCGGGTACGCCGCCGCCGCCCAGCGCCGCGAGGAGCAGGGCCGGCCCCGCAGCACGGGCACCCGCTCCTGGCTCGTCCTGCTCGCCGCCGTCGTCGTCGGGCTGCTGCTCGTCGTCGCCCACCAGAGCCTGCGCCCGAGCGGGACGACGGCCAGCCGCGACAAGCAGCAGCTCATCGACCAGATCCGCGACCGGCAGGCGCACGGCGACGCGCAGGCCGCGGCCGCGCAGACGCTGCGCGGCCAGGTCGACCGCACGCAGCAGCAGGCCCTCGGGACCGGGGCCGGGGCGGCCGAGCTCAGCCGGCTCTCGCTCCTCACCGGCGACACCGCGGCGCGCGGTCCCGGCCTCACGGTGACGCTCGACGACGCCCCCGCGGCCCAGGCGGGAGCCGGGCAGCCGCGCTCCGGCGGATCGGCCGACGAGGGCCGGGTCACCTCCCTCGACCTCCAGGTCGTCGTCAACGGGCTGTGGCAGGCGGGTGCCGAGGCGGTCGCCGTCAACGGCCAGCGCCTGACCGCCCGCTCGGCGATCCGCTTCGCCGGTCAGGCGATCCTCGTCGACTACCGGCCGCTCACGCCGCCGTACGTCGTCACCGCCCTCGGCGACCCGCGCGGCCTGCCCGCCGCCTTCGCGCAGACCGTCGGCGGCAGCTACCTCGACGCGCTGCGCGCCAACTACGCCATCCCGTCGACGGTGAGCACCGGCGACGACCTCACCGTCCCGCGGGGCGGCGCCGACGTCGTCCTCGCCCGCCCGACCCCCACCCCGGAGGTGACCCGGTGATCCCCGTCCTCGGCCTGGTCGTCGGCGTCGTCGCCGGCCTGCTGCTGCACCCCTCGGTCCCCGTCGGGCTGCAGCCCTACCTGCCCATCGCCGTCATCGCCGCGCTCGACGCGGTGTTCGGCGGGATCCGGGCCATCCTCGACGGGATCTTCGACGACAAGGTCTTCGTCGTCTCGTTCCTGTCCAACGTCGTCGTCGCCGCGTTCATCGTTTTCCTCGGCGACCAGCTCGGCGTCGGCACCCAGCTCTCGACCGGCGTCGTCGTCGTGCTCGGGATCCGGATCTTCTCCAACGTCGCCTCGATCCGCCGTCACCTCTTCAAGGCCTGACCCGTGACCGACCCACCGCACGAGCCGCACGAGCCGCACGAGCCGCACGAGCCGCACGAGCCGCCCCCGCCCCGACCCCGGTCCGCCTGGGCGCGACTGGCCCGGGCCGCCGCGCCGCGGGCCACGAGGGCCCAGGCGCTCGGCGCGGTGCTCGCCCTCGCGCTCGGCTTCGCCATCGTCACCCAGGTGCAGGCCACCCAGGCCGGGGGGTTGGAGCAGATGCGCCAGGACGACCTGGTCCAGGTCCTCGACGACGTCACCCAGCGCTCGGCCCGGCTGGACCAGCAGGTCCGCGACCTGCAGGCCCAGCGCGACCGGCTCGCGGCGGCCGGTGGCGGCCAGGAGGCCGTCGCGCAGGCCCAGGCCCGCCTCGACGCGCTGCGGCTCCTCGCCGGGACGGCGCCGGCGACGGGACCCGGCGTCCGGGTCACCGTGAGCGACCCCGGCAGCAAGGTCGGGTCGGCGCAGCTGCTCGACCTCGTCGAGGAGCTGCGCGACGCCGGCGCCGAGGTCCAGCAGGTGGGCTCGGTCCGGGTCGTCGCGAGCACGTGGTTCGCCGACGAGGACGGCCGGCTCGTCGTCGACGGCACCCCCGTGGCCCGCCCCGTCGAGGTCCTCGCCATCGGCGACCCGCAGACCCTCGCGTCGGCCATGACCATCCCCGGTGGGGTCGTCGAGACGCTGCGCCGGCTGGGCGCCGACGCGGCCGTCCAGCAGCTCGGGTCGGTCACCGTCGACGCCCTGGCGTCGCCCCGGACCCCTCGTTACGCTCAGCCCGTCCCGGCGGGGGGCGGCACGCCGACCCCCTGACGCGCGGACGTCGACCGGGCACGGCATCATCGTCACCCGCAGCACCCCTCGTGCGCCGGTCCCGGCGCCACTCCCTCCTCGCGCCCCAAGGAGCACCATGAGCGACCTCGAGTACCCCGACACCCTCCGCTACACGGCGGACCACGAGTGGGTGCAGGAGCGCGAGGACGGCACGATCCGGATCGGCATCACCGCCTACGCTCAGGACGCGCTCGGCGACGTCGTCTACGTGCAGCTGCCCGCGGTCGGGGACACGGTCACCGTCGGCGACACGTGCGGCGAGGTCGAGTCGACCAAGTCGGTCAGCGACGTCTACGCCCCGGTCACGGGCGAGGTCACCGAGGTCAACGCGGCGCTCGACGGCACGCCGGAGCTGGTCAACAGCGCGCCCTACACCGACGGCTGGATGTACGCCGTCCGTCCCTCCGGCGAGCTGCCGGGCGACCTCATGGACGCCGCGACGTACCGCGGCACCCTGGGCTGAGCGGCGCCGCCGCCGCGCCGGGTGCCCCCGGGGCGGCGGCCACGGCGTGCACTAGGGTTGACGGGCCAGGGACCCACGCGAAGGGTCGGCACGGGTCAGGTGTGGATCATGGGTGGGTCATGGGTGAGGAGGGGTGATGTCGGACCAGGAGGGCTGGGGCGAGGAGCTCGACCGTGAGGTCACCCGGCGCGCGCCGGACCCGGCGACGATGCGCTTCCAGGGCGTCGGTGAGCCGGAGAAGGTCGAGGTCGACGTCCGCGGGCTGTCCGCGGAGGACCAGGCGACGATCGAGGCGCTGCGCCCCGGCACGGCCCTGCTGCTCGTCCTGCGCGGCCCCAACGCGGGGGCCCGCTTCCTGCTCGACGACGAGCTCGTCACGACCGGGCGGCACCCCGACAGCGACATCTTCCTCGACGACGTGACGGTCTCGCGCAAGCACGCCGAGTTCCGCCGCGAGGGGTCGGGCTACCACGTGCACGACGTCGGGTCGCTCAACGGCACCTACGTCAACCGCGAGATCGTCGAGGACGCCGCCCTGCGCACGGGCGACGAGGTCCAGATCGGCAAGTTCCGGCTCGTCTACCACGCCGCCCGCGGTCAGTGAGCCAGGCCGGCGCCGACGGTGGCCCGGGCCGCTCCATCGGGGCGGTGGTCGCCGAGCTCGTCGCCGAGTTCCCCGACCTGACGATCAGCAAGCTGCGCTTCCTCGAGACCGAGGGGCTCGTCACGCCACTGCGGCTGCCCTCGGGGTACCGCCGCTACCGCGACGCCGACGTCGAGCGGCTGCGCTACGTCCTCACCGCGCAGCGCGACCGCTTCTGGCCGCTCAAGGTGATCCGCGACGCGCTCGACGCGCTCGACCGGGGGCTGACGCCCGCGGGTGACTGGCCCGTCCAGCCCGACGGGGACGGCGGGGGGACGGGCGGTCTGGGCCGCGTCGCCGGCACCCCCGGACGTCCTGTGGTGCCCGCGGTCGCCGCCGACCCGGGGCTCCCGCGGGCCGACGACCTCGCGCCCGGTCCCGCGCTGCGCCTCACCGACGCCGAGCTGTGCGACGCCTCGGGGCTCACGCCCGAGGCGCTCACCGCGCTCGCCGGCTACGGGCTGCTGCGGGCGGGGCGGGACGGGCACTGGGACGGGCCGGCGCTCGCCGTCGCCACGGCCGCCGCCCAGCTCGCCGCGGTGGGCATCGAGCCGCGCCACCTGCGCCCGTTCCGGACTGCCGCCGACCGCGAGGTCGCGCTCGTGCGCCAGGCCGTCCGGCCGGGTGACGAGGCCGAGGTGAGGCGGGTCCTCCAGCAGTGCCTGGCCCTGCACGTCGCGCTCGTCCGGGCCGGGACCGCGGCCCCTCCGGCCCCGTGACCGGGCCGGGGTAACGTGGCCCCATGAAGCCGGTCGACGTCCTCGGGGTGCGGGTGGAGATGCCCACGAACCAGCCGATCGTGCTGCTGCGCGAGCGCGACGGGGACCGCTACCTGACGATCTGGATCGGGGCCGCGGAGGCCACCGCCATCGCCTACGCCCAGCAGGGCGTCGTCCCCCCGCGGCCGCTCACCCACGACCTGTTCAAGGACGTCCTCGACGCCCTCGGTCACACGCTCACGCAGGTGCAGGTGACCGACCTCAAGGAGAAGGTCTTCTACGCCACGCTCGTGCTCGACGGCGGGCGCGAGGTCAGCGCCCGGCCCTCCGACGCCATCGCGCTGGCGCTGCGCACCTCCACGCCGATCGTCGTCGCCGAGTCCGTCCTCGACGAGGCGGGCGTGGCGCTCGCGCCCGAGGAGGACGACGAGGTCGAGCGGTTCCGCGAGTTCCTCGACCAGGTCTCCGCCGAGGACTTCGGCGCCCCCGCCGAGGGCCCGCACGAGCCGGGCCCGGGGGAGGAGCCCGGTGACGGCCCGGACACCCCGCCGACCCGCGGCTGATGCCTCACCCTCACGTCGAGGTCGAGACTGCTTGCTCACCCGCGACACGCCGGACGCGAAGCGGGCGTGATGTTTGACGCACCCCGGGCGGCGCCGTACCGTCATCGGGTCGGGAAGCACGAGGGTGTAACTACAGCCGTGGTCGCGCCGGTCCTGACCCCCCGCCCGGCCACCGGGCGCCGTGACCGAGGAGGTCCCGCGTGAGCACACCGGGTGACGCCCAGCCGGAGCGGAGCACCAGCGTGCCCGTGGCCGCCCAGGGCCTGCTGTTCACCGACGACCTGCCCGAGCTCAGCGACGACATCGGCTACCGCGGGCCCACCGCCTGCAAGGCGGCCGGCATCACGTACCGCCAGCTCGACTACTGGGCCCGCACCGGCCTCGTCGAGCCCTCCGTGCGCGGCGCGGGCGGCTCCGGCACGCAGCGCCTCTACGGGTTCCGCGACATCCTCGTGCTCAAGGTCGTCAAGCGCCTGCTCGACACCGGGGTCTCGCTCCAGCAGATCCGCGTCGCCATCCAGCACCTGCGTGACCGCGGCGTCGACGACCTGGCCCAGATCACGCTGATGAGCGACGGGGCCTCGGTCTACGAGTGCACCTCCGCCGACGAGGTCATCGACCTCGTCCAGGGCGGGCAGGGCGTGTTCGGCATCGCCGTCGGCCGGGTCTGGCGGGAGGTGGAGGGCTCGCTCTCCGCGCTGCCCAGCGAGCGCGCCGACGACGAGGCGCCCGCCGCCGACCCGTCCGACGAGCTCGCCGTCCGCCGGCTGCGCAAGACGTCCTGACGGGCGCCGACCCCGGTAGACTCGGGGTCGCCGTACCAACCCACGTGGGAGAGACCCCGGGGTGACCCGCTCGCGGGGCACCAGCCGGGGCGCCGAAGGGGCAACACCCCCGGAACCTCTCAGGCGCCAAGGACCGCGGGGGCGAGGCAGCTCTGGAGGTCGACCCGTGCGCGGGGCGGACGACAGAGGGGGGTCGACCCGACCACCCCTGCTCGAGGAGCCCCATGACCGCCGCCCCGACTGCACCGAGCACCACCGAGCCGACGACCGAGCCGACGACCGCGCCGTACGACGCCCCGGTGGACCCGTCGGCGCCCTTCGCGCCCTTCGTCGCGCGGCACGTCGGCCCGACGTCCGACGACGTCGCGGCGATGCTGGAGGTCGTCGGCCAGCCCTCGCTCGACGCGCTGGTCGACACGGCCATCCCGGGCAGCATCCGCGCCCAGCGGGCGCTGCGCCTCGACGCGGCCTCGTCGGAGCGGGCGGTCGTGGCCGAGCTGCGCGGGCTGGCGTCGCGCAACACGGTGATGCGCTCGATGATCGGGCTCGGCTACTACGGCACCGTCACCCCGGCGGTCATCCAGCGCAACGTCCTGGAGAACCCGGCCTGGTACACCGCCTACACGCCGTACCAGCCGGAGATCTCGCAGGGCCGGCTCGAGGCGCTGCTCAACTTCCAGACCGTCGTCAGCGACCTCACCGCGCTCCCGCTGGCCGGGGCGTCGCTGCTCGACGAGTCGACCGCGGCGGCCGAGGCGATGACCCTCATGCGCCGCTCGACGAGGAAGCCCGAGACGGCGGTGCTGCTCGTCGACGAGCACGTGCTGCCGCAGACCGTGGCCGTCGTCGCCACGCGGGCGCTGCCGCTCGACATCCCCGTGGTCGTCGCCGACCTCACCGGCGTCACCACCGTCGAGCAGCTGCGCTCGGTCGCCGGCGACCAGGACGTCTACGGCGTCCTGCTGCAGTACCCCGGCGCCGACGGGCAGGTGCGCGACTGGCGGGCCCTCACCGACGCCGCCCACGAGCACGGCGCCCTCGTCACCGCCGCGACCGACCTGCTCGCGCTCACCCTGCTCACCCCGCCGGGGGAGTGGGGCGCCGACATCGCCGTCGGGTCCAGTCAGCGATTCGGTGTGCCGATGGGCTTCGGCGGCCCGCACGCCGGGTTCATGTCGGTCCGCCCGGGGCTCGAGCGCTCGATGCCGGGCCGCCTCGTCGGCGTCTCCGTCGACGCCGACGGCCAGCCGGCCTACCGTCTCGCGCTGCAGACCCGCGAGCAGCACATCCGCCGCGAGAAGGCGACGTCGAACATCTGCACCGCGCAGGTGCTGCTCGCCGTCATGGCCAGCATGTACGCCGTCTACCACGGCCCCGCCGGGCTGGCCGCGATCGCGCGCCGCGTGCACGGCTACACCCGGACCCTCGCCGAGGGCCTGGCCACCGCCGACGCCGAGGTCGTCACGACGTCGTACGTCGACACCCTCACCGTCCGCGTGCCCAGCCGCGCCGAGCAGGTGCTCGCCGAGGCCGCCGCCCGCGGGGTCAACCTGCACCTCGTCGACGCGGACACCCTGTCGATCG
Organism: Lapillicoccus jejuensis; assembly: GCF_006715055.1. Lineage (NCBI taxonomy): Bacteria > Bacillati > Actinomycetota > Actinomycetes > Micrococcales > Intrasporangiaceae > Lapillicoccus > Lapillicoccus jejuensis. Next base: position 3,807,899 of record NZ_VFMN01000001.1, on the reverse strand, counting down.
CGCTCGACGAGACGACGACGGGCGAGGACCTCACCGCCGTGTGGGCCGCCTTCGGGGTGCCCGGCGTCGAGCCCGAGCCGTCGACGGCGGAGCCGGCCTGGGAGGGCCTGACCCGCACGAGCGACTACCTCACCCACCCGGTCTTCCACGCCCACCACAGCGAGACGGCGATGCTGCGCTACCTGCGCCGCCTCTCCGACCGCGACTTCGCGCTCGACCGCGGGATGATCCCGCTGGGCTCCTGCACGATGAAGCTCAACGCGACGACCGAGATGCTCGCCGTCACCTGGCCGGAGTTCGCCGAGCTGCACCCGTTCGCCCCCGCCCACCAGACCGAGGGCATCCGCGAGCTCGTCGCCGACCTGTCGGCGTGGCTGTGCGAGATCACCGGGTACGACGCCGTCTCGCTCCAGCCGAACGCCGGCTCGCAGGGCGAGTTCGCCGGGCTGCTGGCCATCCACGCCTACCACCAGGCCAACGGGCAGGGTCACCGCCGGGTCTGCCTCATCCCGGCCAGCGCGCACGGCACCAACGCCGCGTCGGCGGTGATGGCCGGCCTCAAGGTCGTCGTCGTCAAGACGGCCGAGGGCGGCGACGTCGACCTCGACGACCTGCGCGCGAAGATCGAGCAGCACCGCGACGACCTCGCCGCGATCATGGTCACCTACCCCTCGACCCACGGGGTGTACGAGGACACGATCACCGAGCTGTGCGCACTGGTCCACGACGCCGGCGGTCAGGTCTACGTCGACGGGGCGAACCTCAACGCCCTCGTCGGCCTCGCCCAGCCGGGCAAGTTCGGCGCCGACGTCTCCCACCTGAACCTGCACAAGACGTTCTGCATCCCGCACGGCGGCGGTGGCCCGGGTGTCGGCCCGGTCGCGGTCCGCTCGCACCTCGCGCCCTTCCTGCCCAACCACCCGATGGCGCCCGAGGCCGGTCCGGAGACCGGGGTCGGGCCGATCAGCGGGGCGCCGTACGGCTCGGCGAGCATCCTGCCGATCTCGTGGGCCTACGTGCGGCTCATGGGCGGTGAGGGGCTTCAGCACGCGACCGAGGTCGCCGTGCTCAACGCCAACTACGTCGCCGCGCGGCTGCGCGAGCACTACCCGGTGCTCTACTCGGGGCGCGACGGGATCGTCGCCCACGAGTGCATCCTCGACCTGCGCGACCTGACCAAGCGGACCGGCGTCACCGTCGACGACGTGGCCAAGCGCCTCGTCGACTTCGGCTTCCACGCGCCGACGATGAGCTTCCCCGTCGCGGGCACGCTCATGGTCGAGCCGACCGAGAGCGAGGACAAGGGCGAGCTCGACCGGTTCTGCGACGCGATGATCGCCATCCGCGAGGAGATCGCCGCCGTCGAGCGCGGTGAGGTCGCGGCGGCCGACTCGGTGCTGCGGCACGCGCCGTACACCTCGATGTCGATGGTCGGCGAGTGGGACCACGGTTTCGACCGCGCGACCGCCGCCTTCCCGGGCGGGCTGAGCGCCGACAAGTACTGGCCGCCGGTGCGCCGGATCGACGGCGCGTACGGCGACCGGCACCTCGTCTGCTCCTGCCCCCCGCCGGAGGCGTTCGCCGACTGAGCGGAAGCGTCCGCATCGTCGGGGCACCGGTGCCTCGACGATGCGGACGCTACGCGGTGGCGTGCAGGCGGCGCAGCGCGAGGGCGACGACGAGGCGCGAGCGGCCGGCCGGATCGCCGAGGGGCCACCCGAGCGCGTTCTCGAGCACGGGCAGGCGCGACTGGAGCGTCGAGTGGTGCAGGTGCGCCTCGAGGGCGGCCGAGCGCAGGCTGACGTGCCGGGTCAGGGCGTCGAGGGTGGCGAGGGCCCACGGGTGCGCGGCCGCGGCCGCGTCCACCGCGACGACGTCCGGGTGCGGCGCGGTCCCCGGGCCGACGACGTCGGCGAGCAGGACCAGCCCGCCGAGGTCGGCGTGGTCGACGACGCCGCGGCCCGGGTCGTCGGCGCCCCCGCCGGCGGCGAAGCGCACCGCGACCCGGGCCGCCGTCCAGGACCGGGCCGCGTCGACGGCCGGCACCCTCGGCCCCAGCCCCACCCGGCGGCCGAGGCGGTCCTCGACCCGGTCCGCCGCCCGGACCGCGAGCCCCGCGGGGGTCGGCGGCTCGACCGGGACGAGGACCGCGACGACGCCGTCGAGCTCGGTCGCCGTCCGGCGCGGCGCGTCGAGCGCGTCGGGAGCGCGAAGGACCACCGGCCGCTCGCCGTCCCGTGTCCTGCCGTCGAGGACGGCGGCGAGGCGGACCGGGGTCGCGGGCTCCAGACCGAGCCGTCGCACGAGCCGCTCGCGCTCCTCGGGCGTCGTCCCCGGCAGGAGGAGCCGCTCGAGGGTCGCCCCGTCCCCGGGAACGACGCGACCTCGTGTCCGGTCGAGGACGAGCCGTACGGCCGCGGCAAGACGCTCGAGCACGAGGTCGTCGAGGGCCCGGTGCTCGTGGGTCGTCTCCACCCACACGGTGCCGGCGCCGTCGCCCACCGGCCGGTGCGGCCACGCGGGGGACACCGCGCCGTCCGGGGGGAGAACCCGGCCGTCCGCGCCGACGCGCACGACGAGGCCGCGGTCGTCGACCGACAGCCGCGCGGTCTGCCCGCTGAGCACCGCGGCGCCCCGGACGAGCGACTCGAGGCCGACGTGCCGGTCGACGAGCGCGTCGAAGTAGGCGATGACCCGCAGGGCGGCGCCGGCCTCGGGGTCCAGCGCCGCCAGCTTGCCCGCCAGCTCCTGCATGCGGTCATCGTCCCCCGGGCGCGGGCGCGAGCACCAGGAACCCGGCGGCCGGGCGGGTCAGGACGCCAGGGTGCGGCGCACCCAGGCGGCCCGGGTCGAGACGGACAGCTGGGAGAGGGCGGCCTGCGGGGCCATGAGGTCGAAGCCGTGGAACCCGCCCGGCCACACGTGCAGCTCGCACTGGACCCCGGCCTGCCACAGCGCGGTCGCGTAGGCGACGTCCTCGTCGCGGAAGGTCTCCACCGAGCCGACGTCGACGAAGGCCGGCGGCAGTCCGGAGAGGTCGGTGGCCCGGGCCGGGGCGGCGTACACGCTGACGTCGGTGCCGCCGCGGCGCTCACCGAGGAGGGCGTCCCAGCCGGTGTCGTTGCTCGCCCGGTCCCAGATCCCCTCGCCCTCCAGGGAGGTGCTCGACGGGGTGACGGCGCGGTCGTCGAGCATCGGGCACATGAGGACCTGGCCGATGAGCGGTGGACCCTTCCGGTCGCGGGCCAGCAGGGCGACGCCCGCCGCGAGCCCGCCGCCGGCGCTGGCGCCGGCGATGAGGATGCGGTCCGGGTCGGCGCCGAGCTCGGCGGCGTGGCCGTGCGCCCAGACGAGGCCTGCGTAGCAGTCCTCGACCGGCGCGGGGTCCGGGTGCTCGGGGGCGAGGCGGTACTCGACCGACACGACGACGGCGCCGGACTCGACGGCCCAGTCGAGGATCCCGGCGACCCCGGTGAAGCGGTTGCCGATGATCATCCCGCCGCCGTGCGTGTGGTAGATCAGCGGCGCCCCGGGCGCGATGCCGACCGGCCGCAGGACGAGCACGGTGACGTCGGGGTCGCCGTCCGGGCCGGGGACCGTGCGCTCCGAGACCTCCACGGTCCCGTCGCGCCGCAGCATCTCGGGCGTCACGTCGAGCAGCGGGTTGGGCTCGCGCATCGCGGGGATGTGCTCGGGCAGGATCGAGCCGGGCAGGACGTCGCGGACCAGGGTCAGGGCCGCCTCCAGCTCGGGGTCGAAGGGCGGGTGCGTCGGGCGGGCCGGGGTGGTCGTCATCGCTGCTCCTGACGTGGGGGCGTCCTCGTCGACGCCGGTGACCCGAGTATCGCCGTCACCCGAGCGGCCCGGCAGTCGCCGGGCGGCGGGCGTCCGGTCGCCCTGACCCGCCGGATGGCGGGTCAGGCGGCGGGCTCGAGACCGAGCCGGACCGACACCGTCGAGCCGGCCTGGGTCTTGCTCACGCAGACCTGGGTGGGGATGCGGGTGAGGAGGTCGGCGACGTGGCTGACGACGCCGACGGCGCGGCCGCCCTCGCGCAGGCCGTCGAGGACGCCGAGGACCTGCTCGAGGCTCTCGTCGTCGAGGGTGCCGAACCCCTCGTCGACGAACAGCGTCTGCAGGTCGAAGCCCCCCGCCTCCTCGCGGACGGCGTCGGCGAGCCCGAGCGCCAGGGCCAGCGAGGCCATGAACGACTCGCCCCCGGACAGCGACGAGGTGTCGCGGACGACGCCGGTCCACAGGTCGCGCACGACGAGCCCGAGCCCGCTGCGGCGTCGGCCACCGGCGAGGCCGTCGGTGTGCTGCAGCTGGTAGCGCCCGTCGCCCATGACGGCCAGCCGCTCGTTGGCCAGGTCGGCCACCTTCTCGAGCCGGGCGGCGAGGACGTACGACGACAGCCGCATCCGCAATGCGTTGTCCGCCCCGACCCCGGTGACGAGGTCGGCGAGCTCGGCGACCGAGCCGTGCCGGCGCTCGAGCGGGCGCAGCACCCCGGCGTGCCGGGTGAGGGCGGTGACGACGGCGCCCAGCTGGCGGCGCGCGTGGGCGGCGACGTCGTGGTCGCGGGTGGCGACCCGGACGGCCGCGTGCGCGGCGGCCGCCGCGACGCGGTCCTGCTCGAGGTCGACCGGGTCCGCCGCCAGGGCCTGCGCGACGGCGGGCTCGGCCAGGGTCGCGGCGGCGACGGTCGACGCCCGGTCGTGCGCGGCCACCCGGTGGCGCAGGGTCTCGCGCTCGGCCGGGTCCAGCGCAGCCGCCAGGGCGGCGTCGGCGGTCGGCAGCCCGGACGCCAGCAGGGCCGCGGCGAGACGCTGGGCCGCGTCGGTGTGCCGCTCGACGGCGGCGGCCAGCGACTGCGCGGACGTGACGACGTCGGCCAGCGCGGACTCGACCTGGACGTGGCGTCGGACGAGTGCGTCGAGGTCCGCCGCAGTGGTGTCCTCGGCGTGCTCGGGGGAGAGGTCCTCGGCGGAGTCCGGGTCGACCACGCACGGGCAGCCGGCGTGCGCGCGGAGCGCGGTCGTCACCTCGGTGCGGCGCTCGACGAGGGCCGTGCCGGCGGCCGCCTGCGCGGCCGTGGCCCGGGCCACACCCTCGCCCGCGCCCGTGACCCGGTCGGCGTGCCCCGCCCGTCGGGCCTCGGTGCGCCGCAGCTCCGTCTCGGCCCCGGCGACGTCGACGCCCGCCGCCGTGACCTCCCGGGCGGCCGTGGTGAGGGCATCCCCCACCCGGCTCCAGGCCCGCTCCGGGTCGTCCGACGCGTCGGCGACGCCGACCACGCCGTCGCCCACGAGAGCCCGCGTGGCCACGGTGACGAGGTCCTCCGACTCCTCGCGCGACCGCGCCCGCAGCGCGCCCAGCTCGCGGAGAGCGTTGTCCTGCAATCGGTCCAGCGCCTCGACCCGCTCGACGACGACGGCCCGTGCGGCGGCCACGGCCCCGGCGACGGCCTCGCGACGGTCCCGCTCGGCGTGCCACGACCGCTCGGCGGCATCGACGGCCTCCGCCGGCACCGGGCCCCCCGAGGCGGTGGCCGGTGACGGGTGGGCGCTCGCCCCGCAGACGGGGCACGGGCATCCCGCCTCGAGGCCGGCGGCCAGCTCGGCGGCGAGGCCGTCGACCCGGCGCTGCCGCAGCCCGAGGAACCGGTCGCGGGCGGACTGCTCGACGTCGGTGGCCTCCCGCAGCGCGTCCTCCCGGGCGGTGACGTCGCGCTCGGCGCGTCGGCGGGCGACGGCCGCGGCGACGACGGCCTCGGCCTCGCCGCGGCGGGTGGTCAGCATCTCGAGCCACCCGGCTCGCCGGCGGGTGCGCTCCACGGCCTCCCGAGCGGCGTCGACCTGCTCGTCGAGCCCGGCGCCGTCGGCGCGGACCGCGGCGAGCGCCTCCTCCGCGCGCCGTACGGCGTCCTGGGCCTGCGCCACCGCGTCGGCGGCCCGCGCCACCCCCGCCCGGGCCCGCCGGGCTGCGTCGAGGTCGGCGGCGTGCGAGCGCACGGAGGCCAGCCGCTCGGCGGACGCGGTCGACCCGTTCGGCCCCAGCAGCGTCGCCGCCCGGGCGGCCGCGGCCTCCCAGGTGGCGCGGGCCCGTCGCTCGGCCCCCTCCTCGCGACGCGTCGCCTGGACCTCGGGGACGACGGGGGCGGCCCGCTCGTCGGCGGCGAGCCGCGCGACGTCGCGGGCGTGCTCCTCCGCCCACTCGGTCAGCCGAGCCAGCTCGGCCCGGGCCGAGAGGCCCCGCCGCTGCAGCGCGGCGACCGCCTCGCCCTGCGCCACCGCGGCGTCCGCCCTGGCCGCCTGCTGCTGCGCGGCCGACACCGCCCCCAGCAGCTCGACGACGTGCGTCTCGCACCGCTCGACGAGCGTCGGCAGCCCGTCCACGAGCGCCGCGAGCGAGGCGGGGTCGTCGGCGGACCAGCCGGCGCCCTCGGGCTCACCGACGACGTGGGCCGGGAGCGTCGCGACGGCGTCGCGCAGCCGGGCCACGTCCGTCGCGACGGCGGCCCGCGCCTCGGCGACCTGCTGGCCGAGGGTGCGCCGCTGCTCGACGAGCCACTCCTCGACCCCGACCCAGGTCGAGATGTCGAACAGCCGCTCGAGCAGGGCGCGCCGCTCCTCGGCGTCGGCCCGCAGGAAGGCGGCGAACTCGCCCTGGGGGAGCAGGACGACCTTGGAGAACTGCTCCAGACCCATCCCGAGCACCTCGGTGACGACCTCGCCGACCTCGTCGCTGCGGGTCGAGCGGACCACCCAGGCGCCGTCGACGCGCTCCTCGAGCAGGACGGTCGCCGGCACCTTGGTCGTGCCCTCGCCGCGCTTCTTGGGCCGCTCGGTCTCCGGTGAGCGGGTGACGCGCAGCCGCCGCCCGGCCGTCGTCAGCTCGAGGCGCACCTGGGGGATCGCGCCGGCGGGCGCGTGGTCGCTGCGCAGCCGGCGCCCGCCCGGACGCGCGCCCGGCACCCCGGCGTAGAGGGCGAAGCAGATCGCGTCGAGCAGGCTCGTCTTCCCGGCCCCGGTGGGCCCCTGGATGAGGAACAGCCCGGCCTGCGACACCTCGTCGAGGTCGACCTCGACGGTGCCGGCGAACGGGCCGAACGCGGTGACCCGCAGGTGGTGCAGCTTCACGCGACCCCGTCCTCGCGCTCGCCGTCCCGGCCGCCCCCCCCGGGCCGGCGCAGGTCCTCGAGCCCGGGCAGCACCGCGCCCAGCTCGTCGACGTGCTGCGCCCGCGCCGCGCGCGACGCCTCCAGCGCGTCGCGCAGCAGCAACCGCTCCTCGTCGTCGGCGGCCCGCCCGTCGCGCACGTGCCCGACGAAGTCGCAGCACAGGTCGAGGTCCTGGCGCGGCCGCCCCACCCGGGCGGCGTACGACGTGAGGTCGACCGCCGCCCCCTGCGGCTGCCACTGCAGGACGAGGGCGTGCGGGAACCGGGTGCGCAGCCGCTCCATGGCCGCCCGCGGGCGGGCCGCGTCGGTGAGCGTCGCCTGCACCCAGGCGCCCTCGGCGTCGTCGTGGGCGCGGTCGCGCAGCAGGTCCTCGAGGTCGCCGCGCAGCAGCCGCAGCGGCCGCTCGACCGGCGCCTCGACGAACTCGACCCGCGAGGTTCCGTCGGCGGCGAGGTCGACGAGCCACGAGCCCTTCGTGTGCCGCCACTCGCTGAACGACATCGCGACCGGCGACCCGCTGTAGCGGACCCCCGGCGCGACCTCCTGCCGCCCGTGCAGGTGCCCCAGCGCCGCGTACGACGCCCCGGCGAACGTGTCGGGGTGGACCGCCCCCACCCCGCCGACGGCGATGTCGCGCTCGCTGTCGCTCGTCGCCCCGCCGGTGACGAAGGCGTGCGCCATGACGACCGACGGGCCACCGCGCCCGGCGAGGTCGGCCCGCACCCGCTCCATCGCCGCCCCGAGCACCCCGGCGTGCGTGCGCGCGGACGCGCCGAGCGCATCGGCCGTCGCGGCCGGCTCGAGGTAGGGCAGCGCGTGGACCGCGACGTCGCCGACGAGGACCGGGCGGCCGATGTCGGTCACCGAGGAGCGGATGTGCAGCCCGGACCGCTCGAGCAGCCCGGCCGCGAAGCCCAGTCGGATGGCCGAGTCGTGGTTGCCGCTGGACAGGACGACCTGCGCGCCGGCGTCGACGAGACGCACCAGCGCCTCGCCCAGCGCGGCCACGGTCTCCGGCGACGGCAGCGCCCGGTCGTAGACGTCGCCCGAGACGAGCACCGCGTCGACCTTCTCGGACCGCACGACCTCGACCAGGTGGTCGAGCACCCGCACCTGGGCGCCGAGCAGCCCCACCTGGTGGAAGGACCGCCCCAGGTGCCAGTCGGAGGTGTGGAGGAACCGCACGCGTGCAGGCTAGGTCGGGGCACCGACAGGGCCCGGGAGGTCGCCCGGCGTGTGCCGACGAGGGGCGAGACGCGAGCGCTCCGGGGCGTCGTACGGGCGCTGCACGCTCTAGCGTGTCGCCCATGGGCAAGGACGTCGCCTCCGCGAGCTTCACCCGTGAGCAGCGCCAGCGCTACCGCGAGAAGGTGCGCGCCGACCTCGACGTGTTCGAGCGGATGCTGCGGCACAGCGTGTTCGAGTTCGACCGGCAGCTGACCGGGATGGAGGTCGAGCTCAACCTCGTCGACGACGACTTCGGCCCGCGGATGGCCAACGCCGAGGTCCTCGAGGCGATCGAGGACGAGGCCTACCAGACCGAGCTCGCGCGCTACAACATCGAGATCAACCTGCCGCCGCGGCCGCTGCCCGGCTCGGAGGCCCTCGAGCTCGAGGAGCAGCTGCGGGCCTCCCTCAACGCCGCGGAGAAGCGCAGCCGCGCCGTCGGCTCGCACATCCTCATGATCGGCATCCTGCCGACGGTCATGCCCGAGCACTTCGAGGACGACTGGATGAGCGCCAACGTGCGCTACCAGGCCCTCAACGACGCCGTCCTCGCCGCGCGCGGCGAGGACGTCTACCTCGACATCGAGGGCGCGACCGGCGAGCGGGTCAACCGGTACGCCGACTCGCTGGCGCCGGAGAGCGCCTGCACCTCCGTGCAGCTGCACCTGCAGGTCGAGCCGCACCACTTCGCGTCGTACTGGAACGCGGCGCAGGTCCTCGCCGGGCCGCAGCTGGCCGTCGGCGCCAACAGCCCCTTCTTCTTCGGCCAGCAGCTGTGGCACGAGACCCGGATCGAGCTGTTCACCCAGGCGGCGGACACCCGCTCGGTGGAGCTGAAGAACCAGGGCGTGCGCCCACGGGTCTTCTTCGGCGAGCGCTGGATCACCTCGATCTTCGACCTCTTCGAGGAGAACGTGCGCTACTTCCCGGCGCTGCTGCCGGAGCTGAGCGACGAGGACCCGCTGGCCGTCCTCGAGGCCGGGGGCGTGCCCGAGCTGGCCGAGCTGAGGCTGCACAACGGCACCGTCTACCGGTGGAACCGGCCGATCTACGACACCGTCGGCGGCCGCCCGCACCTGCGCGTCGAGAACCGGGTGCTGCCGGCCGGGCCGAGCATCCTCGACGTCATGGCCAACTCGGCCTTCTACTACGGCGCGCTGCGGATGCTCGCGACCGACGACCGGCCCACGTGGACGCGGATGAGCTTCACCGCGGCCGAGGAGAACTTCTTCGCCGCCGCCCGCGACGGCATCGAGGCGCGCCAGTTCTGGCCGGGCCGCGGCGAGGTGCCGGCGACAGAGCTCGTGCTGCGCCACCTGCTGCCCATGGCCCACGAGGGGCTGGCCCGGTGGGGCGTCGCGCAGGAGGTGCGCGACCGCTACCTGTCGATCGTCGAGGCGCGCTGCCTGCGCGGGGTCAACGGCTCGACGTGGCAGATCGAGGCCGTACGACGCCTCGAGGCCCGCGGTCTCGACCGCCCCGCCGCGCTGCGGGAGATGCTGCGGCACTACGCCGAGCAGATGCAGGCCAACCTGCCGGTCCACGAGTGGGAGCTGCCGCAGGAGTAGGGCAGGCACGGCCCCGCGGGTGGCCCCGCGACGGCTGTCGGTGGTGGGAGGTAGTCTGGGTCGCACGAGACCTTGACGCCCTTGACGCGCACTCCCCGGCGCGTCCGACCCCGCCGACCCCCGAGGAGACCACCCATGAGCCCCGACGCCGCCACCCCCGTCGCCCGCACCAACGCCGACGCCCTCGCGCGGCTGCTCACCCAGGTCGAGCAGCGGCTGGGGGAGCGCGTCGAGGAGCTCACCGCGGCCGGCCGGTCGGTCGACTCGCTCGGCGACCCGGACGAGCTGGCCGAGCGGATGGTCGCCGTGCTCCCGAGCGTGCACCCCCTCGACACCGCCCTCGGCCCGTTCTACGACACGACCGGGCTGGTCGGCTGGCTCGGCGTCTCCCGTCAGGCGCTCGCCGACCGGGTCCGCCGCGGCACGCTGCTCGCCTGCCGGACCGCCGACGGGCACCTGCTCTACCCGCTGTTCCAGTTCGCCCGGTCGGGCGAGGTCCGCGCCGGCATCGCCGAGGCCGTGCAGGTCCTGCTGCGGGCCGGCGTCGACGGCTGGACCGTCGGCACCTGGCTCACCACGCCGTCCGCGGCCTTCGGCGGCGACAGCGCCGTCGACCACCTCGTCGTGCACCGCCAGTCCCGCGCCGCCGTCGCGCGGGTCGTCGCCGCCGCGACCGCCGACGCCCGGCGGTGGGCGACGTGAGCGCGGGGGAGGAGGGGCGTCAGCGGGTCGCCCAGCGCCCGCCCGCCGTCCCCCTCGACGGCTTCCCCACCCACCGGCTCACCGCCGGGACGGCGTGCTTCCGCGCCCACCACCGCGACCTCGGCCCGTGGTGGTACGCCAGCGACGGCGGCGGCCGCTTCGACCTGCCCGCCCCCCGCGGCACCTGCTACCTCGCCGACGACCCCCTCGTCGCCCTGCGCGAGCGGCTCGGCCCGGTGCTCGGCGAGGTCGAGGCCCTTCCCGTGTCGCTGCTCGAGGCGACGCTCGTCTCGCGGCTGCCCGCGCCCGAGGCGCGGCTGGCCGACCTGCGCTCACGGGTCGCCGCCGACTTCGGGGTCACCCGCGAGCTCGAGGTCATGGTCCCGTACGACGTCCCGCAGCGGTGGGCCGCGGCGTTCGACGTGGTCGGTCTGCAGGGCGTGCGGTACGGACCGCGGTTGACCCCGGGCGACGTGACGTCCTACGCCGTCTTCGGGCCCGCCGGCGCGGCCGAGGGACCGTCCGACCCAGATGCCGTCCCCGGCGCCGACGTGCCCGGCGCCCCGCGCGGTCTGACCCGCCCGCGCCGCGACGAGCTGACCGTCGTCAAGCCGCCGCGCACCCGGGGGAGGCCTGCTCCGCCTAGGGCGTGAGGTTCCAGGCCCGCACGACGGGCAGGCCGTGCTCCTCACCGAGCACGCTCAGCGCGCCCGCGTCGAGGACGAGCTTGGCGCCGAGGTGCGGGTCCTCCTGGAGCGCGACGGCGGCCAGCACCCGCAGCAGGTGGCTGTGCGCGACGAGGGCGACGTCGCCGCGCTCGCGGTCGGCAGCCACGTCGGCGAGGACGGCCCGCGCCCGGTCGGCGACCTGCTCGAGCGTCTCGCCCGGGGTGTCGCCGGGGACGACGCCGTCGGCGAAGACGGTCCAGTCGTGCCCGACCTGCTCGCGGATCTGCGGGGTGGTCAGCCCCTCGTAGCCGCCGTAGTCCCACTCGTGCAGCCGGTCGTCGACGACGGCGAGGTCGCCGAGCCCGGCCAGCTCGGCGGTGCGGCGGGCGCGCTGCGCGGGGGAGACCCGGGCGGCGACGACGTCGTACCGCTCCAGCAGGGCGGGCAGCCGCGCGGCGACCGCCTCGCCCTCGGGCAGCAGGGGCAGGTCGGTCAGGCCGGTGTGGCGTCGGTCGCGCGACCACAGCGTCTCCCCGTGCCGGACGAGCAGGAGGTGGCCGGGAGGGGAGGCGTGCGTCGTCACCGCGCCAGCCTAGGGTGGCGCCCATGGAGCTGCCCTTCCGCCTCGTCTCCGTCTTCGCCGTCGAGGGCGACCCGTTCAGCGGCAACCCGCTCGCCGTCGTCGAGGACGCGGGCGACCTCGAGCCACACGTCATGCAGGCGGTGGCCCGGCAGTTCAACCTGTCCGAGACGACGTTCGTCACCGCGGTCGACGAGGGGTCGGGGACCGCGACGGTGCGGATCTACACGACGACGTACGAGATGCCCTTCGCCGGGCACCCGACGCTCGGGACGGCGCACGTCGTCGCCGGGCACCTGGGACGGGGCGTCGTCGTCCTCGACCTGCCCGCCGGGCACGTCCCCGTCGTCGGCGACGGAGCCACGTGGACCCTCACCACCGCCCGGGCCTCGACCTGGCGCTCGCCGGACGCGACCCGTGGGGAGCTCGCGGCGACGCTCGGGCTCGAGCCCCAAGACCTCGCCGGGGAACCGCTGCTCGTCAACTCCGGCGTCGAGCAGCTCGTCGTCCCGCTCGCGTCGGTCGACGCCGTGCGCCGGGTGGGCGCCGACGCGGCGCTGCTGCACCGGCACGTGCGGACCACGCTCGGCGAGCCGCAGGTGCTGGCCTGGGCCGAGGCCGGGGGTGACGAGGTCGAGGCGCGCTTCGTCCTCGCCGACGGCGGGAGCGTCGTCGAGGACCCGGCCACCGGCTCGGCGTGCGCCAACCTGGGCGGCTGGTTCGTCGCGCACGACGCCCACCGCTCCGGTGGCCTGACCCGCGTCGTCCACCAGGGCGCCGCCGTCCAGCGGCCGTCGCTGCTGCGGCTCGGGGTGTCGAGCGAGGGCGTCGTCACCGTCGGCGGCCTCGTCACCGAGACGGGGTCCGGCACGCTGCTCCTGCCCTGACGAGCCGGAAACCTGCGCAACGAGACATCCTCTCCGCGGTCCCGTAGACTCGTCCACGAGGGGAGTACTTCTCAAGCGTGTCCCGGTCAGTACGGCTCGTCCGATGACGGCCCCGGGCCACCGCCCGGCCCACGAGGCCAGGTGAAGGAGACCTCAAGACGTCGCACCACGCCTTGAGGAGACCCATGTCCTTCCTGTCCTCCGTCCCCCTCGCCGGGGGCGACGACCTCGCCGCCGGCTCGACGAGCAGCATCGGCACGCCCCTGCTGTGGGGGCTGACCATCGCCGGCGTCCTGCTGCTCTTCGTCCTCGACTTCGTCCTCACCCGCAAGCCGCACGAGGTGAGGATGAAGGAGGCCATCGGCTGGTCGGCGTTCTACATCGCCATCCCGCTCGCCTTCGGCGTCTGGATCTGGAGCCGGTACGGCGGCCAGCAGGGCCTGGAGTACTACACCGGCTACCTCGTCGAGAAGTCGCTCTCGGTCGACAACCTCTTCGTCTTCCTCCTCCTGCTCGGCGCCTTCGCCGTCCCCCGCGAGCTGCAGCAGCGCGTGCTGCTCATCGGCGTCGCGGGCGCGCTCGTCCTGCGCGGCATCTTCATCGCCCTCGGCGCGCAGCTCATCGCCAGCTTCTCCTGGGCCTTCCTGCTCTTCGGGGCGATCCTGCTCGTCACCGCGGTCAAGGTCCTGCGCGACGCGCTCTCGCACGACGACCAGTCGGTCGACGTCGGCTCGATGAGGTCGGTCAGGCTGCTGCGCCGCCTCATGCCGGTCACCGAGGACTACGAGGGCACGAGGCTCACCGTCCGCCAGGCCGGCAAGCGCGCCCTCACCCCCATGGCCGTCGTCATCGTCGCCATCCTCGCCACCGACATCGTCTTCGCCATCGACTCGGTGCCCGCCGTCTACGGCATCACCGGCGACCCGTACCTCGTCTTCGCCACCAACGCCTTCGCCCTGCTCGGCCTGCGCGCGCTGTACTTCGTCCTCGAGGGCGCGCTGGCCTCGCTGTCCCACCTCGGCTACGGCCTCGCGGCGATCCTCGCCTTCATCGGCGTCAAGCTCGTCCTGCACTGGGCGCACGGCGTCTGGGCCGGCGTCCCCACCGTCCCGACCCTCGCCTCGCTCGGCGTCATCGTCGGCATCCTCGCCCTCGTCACCGTCACCTCGCTCGTCGCCAAGCGCCGGGCCGAGGCGCGCGGGGAGACGACGGACGACGCCCACGACACGGCTCGCGTCGGCTCCTGACCCGCGCACCCACCCGCCCGTACGGCGTCCCGCGAACCGCGGGGCGTCGTACGGGCGTTCTGCGGGCTTTCCCGGACAAAGGAGTCGCCCCCCCTGCCATGCTGTGCGCCGGTTGCCGACGGCACCCATCTGGCCGTCCCCCGGAGGAGACCCCGTGCGTTCTCGCCGTACCGCTCTCGTCACGTCCACCGCCCTGCTGGCCCTCGGTCTGCTCGCGGCGCCGACCGCGGCGACGGCGTCCGCGTCGCCCGCCACCCCTGTCGCGCCGACGGTCACGTCGAGCCCGACGGACGTGACGTCGTACCAGCAGGACGCCCGTCACGACGGAGCGTCGACCGGAGCGGTGTCGCGGACCGCCACCCGTGTGTGGTCGCGCTCCCTCGGCACCGCGGTCTCCTATCCCGTCGTGGCCGGCAACACGGTGTACGTCACCGTCGACGACGCGTCGGCCGGGACGAAACTGCTCGCCCTCGACAAGACGACCGGGCGGACGGTCTGGGGACCCGTGACCATCCCGGGGACCTACGGCTTCTCGGCCGTCACCTACGCGAACGGCCGCCTCTTCGTCCTCAACTTCGACGGCATCCTGCGGGCCTACTCCGCCACGGACGGGACGGCGCAGTGGTCCGTCGTGCTCCCGCGACAGTGGTCCTTCGACGCGCCCCCGGTCGCCGCGGGCTCCGAGGTGTTCGTCGTCGGAGCCGGCAGCGGAGGGACGCTGTACGCCGTGCGGCAGGCCACCGGGCTGCTCGACTGGACCCAGTCGGTCGTCAACGGCCAGAGTGCAGCGCCGGCCGTCGGGTCGGGGTCTGTCTACACGTCCTTCGCGTGCGAGTGGACCCAGGCGTTCACCACCTCCGGCCTCCCGCGCTGGACGGACAACTTCGGGTGCGAGGGCGGTGGCGGGAGCACCCCCGTGCTGTCCGGTGACCAGCTCTGGGTGCGCGAACCGTTCGGCATGCCGGGACGAGTCCTGTCCACGGCGGACGGCAGCGTCCGGTTCACGTTCGACGCCGCCTACGCGCCGGCGGTCGCCGGGCGCCGAGCAGTGACGGTGTCGGCCCAGGGCGCCCGGGGGCTCAACGCGGTGACCGGTCGACAGGTCTGGGTACAGGCCGGCGACGGCAGCCTGAGCACCCCGGCGGTCATCGCCGGGGGCGTCGCCTACGTCGGCAGCCTTTCGGGGAGCGTGTTCGGCTTCGACGTGGTCACCGGAGTCCCGTTGTGGTCCGGGACGGCCGGTGCCCCCGTCTCCGTCGACGACCGGAACGCCACCGTGCGCACCGGGCTGGCGGTCTCGGGCGACACGCTCCTCGTTCCCGCCTCGGGCACGCTGGTGGCCTTCCGCTGAGCCGACCCGCGGGGCGCCGTACGGGCGTCTCAGAGCCCGCGGCGGACCAGCTCGAAGCAGACGACGGCGGCCGCGGCCGAGACGTTGAGCGACTCGACGTCGCCCGGCATGGGGATGCTCACCCAGTCGGTGACGTGCTCGGCGACCTCGGGGGACACGCCGGCCGTCTCGCTGCCGAGGACGAGGACGACGTGCTCGGGCAGGTCGGCCTCGAAGAGCGTGTCCGCCCCGTCGGCGGCCAGGCCGACCAACCGGAACCCCGCGGCGGACAGGGCGTCCGCGGCCTCGGCCGCCGTCCCGCAGGTGACGACCGGGGCCCGGAACGCGACGCCGGCCGACGCCTTGACGACGAGCGGGTCGATCGAGGCGACGCCCCGACGGGGGACGACGATGCCGTCGACCCCGGCGGCCGTCGCCGTGCGCAGCACCATGCCGACGTTGGCCGGCGTGGTCAGGCCGTCGAGGAGGACGACCCGGCGCAGCGACGGGTCGTCGAGGGCGGCTGAGAGGGTGCGCTTGCGCGGGGCGACGACGTCGGCGAACACGCCCTGGTCCTGCTTGCCGTTGCCGGCCAGCTTCTTGACCCGTTCGGCGGTGGCCCGCTGCAGCGGCACGCGCCGGCGCCGCGCGAGCCGCTCGATGTCGGCCACGCCGTGGCCGCGGGCGCCCTCGGCGAGGACGACCTTGTCGACGGTGAGCGACTCGTCGGCGAGGACCTCGAGCACCGGGTTGCGACCGTAGACGGTGACGAAGCGGTCCTTGGGCGAGACGGCGTCCGGGGTGCTCACGGTGGCCAGCATCGCACCGCGCCGCGCGGGGACGGGAATCCCGCCCGGGAGCGTGCCGTTGCCGGGGCATGACGTCGACGCCGCAGTCCCGATCCGTCCTTGGCCGCTACGGCCTCTGGCAGGGGGAGGCGGGCTGGAGCCCGCAGCTCGCCACCGCGGCCGAGGAGGCCGGGTTCACCACCTTGTGGGTGGGTGGCTCACCGGGCGGCGACCTCGAGGTCGTGGCCAGGCTGCTGGAGAGCACCCGCGAGGCCATCGTCGGGACGAGCATCGTCAACGTGTGGAAGGACGACGCCGCGCCGATCGCCGAGGTCACCCGCCGCCTGCACGACCGATTCCCCGGACGCTTCTTCCTCGGCATCGGCATCGGTCACCCCGAGGCGACGCGGACCTACAAGAAGCCCTACGAGACGCTGGTCGACTACCTCGACGCGCTCGACGCGGCCGGGGTCGACGCGTCGACCCGGCTGCTCGCGGCCCTCGGCCCGCGGGTCCTGCGGCTGTCGCGGGACCGCACCGCCGGCGCGATCCCCTACCTGACGACGCCGCAGCACACCCGCGAGGCCCGCGACATCCTCGGTGACGGCGCGGTGCTCGCCGCCGAGCACAAGGTCGCGCTCAGCGCGGACCCGGAGCAGGCCACGCGCCTGGCCCACGAGACGCTCGGCTTCTACCTCGGCCTGGTCAACTACCGGCGCAACCTCGAGAAGCTCGGGTACGACGCCGCCGACCTCGAGGGCTCGGGCAGCGAGCGGCTCGCCGACGACCTCGTGCTGCGCGGCGACCTGTCGCACGTCGTCGCCGGGCTGCGGGCCCACCTCGAGTCCGGGGCCGACCACGTCGCGGTCAACCTCCTGCTCGGCGAGGGCGACGACCCGGTCGAGCAGGTCGGACGCCTGGGGGCCGCTCTGCGCGCGTGATGTGACCGTCTTCACACGGGGCGGGCTCGCGACGCCGTGAGGATCGCGTCGTCGGACACGACCAATGAGGTGACAGCACAGCATCCGAGAGCCAGAAGGAGCTCACCATGATCGGTTTCATCGTCTTCGGTCTCGTCGTCGGCGCCGTGGCGCGCCTCATCAAGCCCGGGAAGCAGAACCTGTCGATCCTGGCCACCCTGCTGCTCGGCCTCGTCGGCTCGGTGATCGGCGGCGTCGTCGCCAACCTGCTCGGCACCGGCAGCATCTTCGAGCTGAACGTCCTCGGCTCGATCGTCGCCGTGGTCGCCGCCGTCCTGCTCATCGGCGTCGCCGAGACCCTGAGCGGTCGCCGCTCGGTGCGCGGCTGACCCAGGAGCGTCCCGTCGTCGGGGAGGCCTACAACCCGTAGGTCTTCCCGATGATGTCGCGCTGGATCTCGTTGGTGCCGCCGTACACCGTCGAGACGATGGTGGAGCGCAGGTGCTTCTCCATGTCGAACTCGGTGGCGTAGCCGTAGCCTCCCATCATCTGCATGCCCTCGATGGCGACGCGCTTGGCGACCTCGGTCGCCTTGAGCTTGACCATCGACGCCTCCCTCGCGAGCACCTTGTCCGGCTGGGCGTCGGCCATCCGCGCGACGGCGTACACCAGAAGCCGGGTCGCCTCGATCTCCGTCGCGAGGTCGGCGACCCGGTGCCGCAGGGCCTGGAACGAGCCGACCTTGCGCCCGAACTGCTCGCGAGTCGACACGAAGGCCAGCGCGTCGTCGAAGGCGCGCTGCGCCGTCCCCACCATGAGGGCGCCGAGGATGAGCCGCTCGGTGCTGAGCCCGGCCATCAGCTGCGTCCAGCCCTGACCGACCTGCCCGACCACGGCGTCCTCGGGCAGCTCGACGTCGGTGAAGAAGAGGTCGTTGACCTCGCGGCCGCCGAGGGTGTCGATCCCGCGGATCTCCAGCCCGTCGGCCGGCAACGGCACGTGGAACATGGTGATGCCCTCGTGCTTCGAGCCGCTGCCCGACGTGCGCGCGACGAGGAGCAGGTGCTGCGCGTAGTGCGCGTTGGAGCACCACGTCTTCTGCCCGTTGACCCGCCAGCCCGAGTCGGTCCGCTCCGCCTTGCAGGTGAGGGCGGCGACGTCGGAGCCGGCGCCCGGCTCGGACATCGAGATCGACTGCGAGTCACCGGCCACGACGCTGCGCAGCAGGGTCTCCTTCTGCGCGGCCGTCCCGAAGCGGGCGACCGCGTTCGCGACGATGAAGGTCACGCCCATCCCGGCGATGGGCAGCATCCCGTGGGCCGTGCGCTCCAGCAGCAGGCACATGTCGACGTGGCTGCCGCCCAGGCCGCCGTACTCCTCCGGGACGCGGACGCCGGCCCAGCCGAGGCCGGCGAGCCGCCGGTAGAGGTCCTCGTTGTGGTGCAGCCGGCCGCCGTCGGTGAGCTTCTCGCGCTGGTCGCGCGAGCCGGCCTCCCTGCGGCAGAAGTCGTCCACGGCCCGGGCGAGGTCGCGCTGGTCGTCGGTGAGCTCGAGCAACATCGGTCGGTCTCCTGGGGTGGGTCGGGGCTGGTCGGTCAGGCAGCGGTCAAGGGGCGAGCAGGACGCCGAGGACGAGCGCGACGACGCGGTCCCGGACGGGCCGGCGCCGGTCGAAGCGCAGCAGGCGGCCGGTGTCCACGACGACGGTGAGGGCGGCGTGGACCCGCAGGCGCGCGTCGACCGGGTCGAGGTCGGGCCGCACCTCGCGCAGCAGCGCGACCCACACGGCGACGTGGTCGCGCTGGACGGCCCGCAGCTCCTCGCGCTCGTCGTCGCCGAGGTGGCCGGCCTCGGCCCCCCACACGCTCATCACCTCGGGCTGCTGGAACCACAGCCGCACGTACGCCGCCGCGAGGGCCGGCAGCGCCTCGTCCGCCGCGTCGACGTCGGCGAGTGCCGCGCGGACGACGGCATCGAGTCGGATCTGGCTGCGGGAGAACGCCTCCGCGAGCAGGGCGGCCTTGGTCGGCACGTAGCGGTAGGCGGCCGGCGCGCTGAGCCCGACGGCCCGCGCGATCTCCTCCATCGTCGCGCCGAGGTACCCGTGCCGCTCGAAGGCCCGCAGCGCCTCGACGAGCAGCCGCTCCCGCGTCGAGGACGGGGCCAGCGTCGCCCGCCAGGCCGGTTCGGGGCCGGGAGCGGGCGCCGGACCCGGCGACGGCGGCAGCGGGACCTGCGCGACGGCGGCGGCCAGCCGGGCCACGCGCTCGGCCAGGTCGGGGAGCACGAGCCGGTGCGCGGTCACGCTGGCGACGACGGCGAGCGCGGCGGACGCGAGCAGCGTGGGGTCCGCCTCGTCGGGGACCGCGCCCCGGGTCGCCGTACGGCGCCGCGCCAGCGGGCCCGCGACGGACGCCCGCAGGGCTCGGGTCGTCGCGCGCAGCCGGCCGCGGTCCTCCTCGGTGAGGAACCGCGCCTCCCACCGGTAGAGGCTGCCGTGGTCGCGGTGGTCGACCGTGCGGCCCGCGATGGCGAGCAGGACCGCGTCGAGGTCGTCGGGGTCGGGCACGGCGCGTGCGGCCTCGAGCAGGGCCGTCATCTCGGCCTGCGCGACCTCGGCGAAGAGCGCGTACTTGTTCGGCACGTGGCGGTAGAGCGCAGGGGCGGAGATCCCGACCGCGGCGGCGATGTCCCCGAGGGACACCGCGGCGTACCCCCGGGCGCCGAAGGCGACGGCGGCCGCGTCGAGCAGCTGGGCCCGGCGGTCGGCCGGGCGGGTGCGGGTCGCCTGCGACACCCGGTGATTAACGCACCTTCACTCACGGATCGTCAAGGACGTGCCTTGACGGGCCGCGATCGGATGCCTAAGTTAACGGCTGTTCGCCCACCCGCGCTCATCGACGACCGACGGAGGCCCCCGTGCCCGCGACCGACGCCCTCATCTTCGACGCCGTCCGCACGCCGAGGGGACGCGGCAAGCCGGACGGGGCGCTGCACAGCGTCAAGCCCATCGACCTGACGACCGGGCTCATCGAGGCCGTGAAGCGGCGAAACCCCGGGCTCGATCCGGCCGACGTCGACGACATCGTCATGGGGATCGTCTCGCCGGTGGGGGAGCAGGGCTCGGTGCTGCCGCGCGTGGCCGCCGTCGCCGCCGGGCTGCCCGAGACGGTGGCGGGCCTGCAGGTCGACCGGTTCTGCGCCAGCGGCCTCGAGGCGGTCAACCTCGCCGCCCACAAGATCATGAGCGGGATGGAGGACCTCGTCCTCGCCGGCGGGGTCGAGTCGATGTCCCGGGTGCCGATGGGCTCCGACGGCGGCGCGTGGGCGGAGGACCCGGCGACGAACTACGACACCGGCTTCGTGCCGCAGGGGATCGGTGCCGACCTCATCGCGACGATCGAGGGCTTCACCCGAGACGATGTCGACGACTACGCCGTCCGGTCGCAGGAGCTCGCCGCCCGGGCCTGGGACAAGCACCTCTTCGAGCACTCCGTCGTGCCGGTCACCGACGTCAACGGCGTCACCGTCCTCGACCACGACGAGCACCTCCGGGCGGGCACGACGCGCCAGACCCTGGCCGGGCTGCGGCCGTCCTTCGCCAAGCTCGGCGCCGAGGCCGGCTTCGACGCCGTCGCGCTGCAGAAGTACCACTGGGTCGAGCGGATCGAGCACGTCCACCACGCCGGCAACTCCTCCGGCATCGTCGACGGGGCGACGCTGATGCTCATCGGGAACCGCGAGGCGGGGGAGCGGGCCGGCCTCACGCCGCGGGCGCGCATCGTCGCCACCGCCGTCACCGGCTCGGACTCGACGATCATGCTGACCGGGCCGACCCCGGCCACGCAGAAGGTCCTGCGACGGGCCGGTCTCGACGTCGACGACATCGACGTGTTCGAGGTCAACGAGGCCTTCGCCGCCGTGCCGATGAAGCTCATGAAGGACCTCGGGATCAGCATCGACAAGGTCAACGTCAACGGCGGGGCCATCGCCATGGGGCACCCCCTCGGGGCGACCGGCGCGATGATCCTCGGCACGGCGCTCGACGAGCTCGAGCGCACCGGCGGCCGCTACGCCCTCGCGACGCTGTGCGTCGGCGGCGGCATGGGCATCGCCACCGTCATCGAGCGGCTGGGGGCCTGAGGTGGGCCCGCAGGACACCACGGAGCGGACCTCGACGATCCGGTGGGAGCAGGACGCCGACGGCGTCGTCGTGCTGACCATGGACGACCCCGGCGCCTCGGCCAACACGATGAACGCCGCGCACCTGGCGAGCTTCGCCGCCACGGTGCAGCGCCTCGTCGAGGAGAAGGAGTCGATCACCGGGGTCGTGCTCACCTCGGCCAAGAAGACGTTCTTCGCCGGCGGGAACCTCACCGACCTGCTGCGGATGCCGACCGGTCCGGAGGCCGCCGCCGCGTCGATGGAGCGCACGGCGGCGATCAAGCGGCCGATGCGCGACCTGGAGACCCTCGGTCGCCCCGTCGTGGCGGCGATCAACGGCGCCGCGCTCGGCGGCGGCCTCGAGATCGCCCTGGCCTGCCACCACCGCGTCGTCGCGGACCTGCGCTCGACGCGGATCGGGTTCCCGGAGGTCACCCTCGGGCTGCTGCCCGGCGCCGGCGGCGTCGTGCGCAGCGTCCGGCTGCTCGGGCTGCTGCCGGCCCTCACCGGCTGCCTGCTGCAGGGGCAGCGGCTCACCCCGTCCGCGGCCCGCGAGCTGGGCCTCGTCGACGAGGTCGTGCCCACCGTCGACGACCTGCTGCCGGCCGCCAAGGCGTGGATCGCCGCGCACCCGGACGCCGCTCAGCCGTGGGACCGGCCGGGTTACCGGCTTCCCGGTGGCGCCCCCGGCTCCCCGAGGGTCAGCGGCCTCATCTCCGCCGCGCCGGCGACGCTGCGCAAGCAGCTGGGCGGGGCGCCGTACCCCGCCCCGCGGGCCATCCTCGCCGCCGCCGTCGAGGGGGCGGGCCTGGACTACGCGACGGCCCACCTCGTCGAGACGCGGTACTTCACCTCGCTGCTCGGAAGCCAGATCGCCAAGAACATGATCCGGGCGATGTTCTTCGACCTGCAGACCGCCGCTGGGCGGGTCAAGCAGTACGCCGACCCGGACGCCCCACCCGTGCGGAAGGTCGTCGTCCTCGGCGCCGGGATGATGGGCGCCGCCATCGCGTACGTCGCCGCGAAGGCCGGGATCGAGGTCGTCCTCAAGGACGTGTCCCAGGAATCGGCCGAGCGCGGCAAGGGGTACTCGCGCCGGCTCGTCGAGAAGGCGGTCGCCTCCGGGCGCAGCACCGAGGCGGACGGCGAGGCGCTGCTCGCCCGGGTCACCGCGACCGCCGACCCGCAGGACGCCGCCGGGGCCGACCTCGTCATCGAGGCCGTCTTCGAGGACCCGTCGGTCAAGGCCGCCGTCTACGCCGAGATCGAGCCCGTCGTCGCGCCCGACGCGCTGCTGGGGTCGAACACCTCGACCCTGCCGATCACCGGGCTCGCCGAGCACGTCACCCGGCCCGCGGACTTCATCGGCCTGCACTTCTTCTCCCCGGTGGACAAGATGCCCCTGCTCGAGGTCATCCGCGGGGAGCGGACCTCCGACGCGGCCCTCGGGCGGGCGCTGGCCTTCGCCAAGCAGATCGGCAAGACGCCGATCGTCGTCCACGACTCGCGGGGCTTCTTCACCAGCCGGGTCATCGGCACCTTCACCAGCGAGGGCCTGGCCATGCTCGGCGAGGGCATCGCGCCCGCGTCGATCGAGCAGGCGAGCCGCCAGGCGGGCTACCCCGCCCCGGTGCTCCAGCTCATGGACGAGCTGACCCTCACGCTTCCCCGGAAGATCCGTCGTGAGACACGGGCGGCGGTCGAGGCCGAGGGCGGCACGTGGACGCCGCACCCCGCCGACGCCGTGACCGACCGGATGCTCGACGAGCTCGACCGTCCGGGCCGCAGCTCCGGCCGCGGGTTCTACGAGTACGACGCCGACGGGCGTCGTACCGGCCTGTGGTCCGGGCTCGAGGCGTTCCGCCCGGCCGACGGCTGGCGGCAGATCCCGTTCGAGGACATGCAGGAGCGGATGCTCTTCGCCGAGGCCCTCGAGACGGTCAAGTGCCTCGACGAGGGCGTGCTCGAGTCGACGACCGACGCCAACGTCGGCTCCATCCTGGGAATCGGCTTCCCGGGGTGGACGGGCGGGGTCGCGCGCTACCTCGACCAGTACCCGGGCGGTCTCGCCGGGTTCGTCGCGAGGGCCCGCGAGCTGGCCGAGAGGTACGGCGACCGGTTCACGCCGCCCGCGTCGCTCGTCGAGCGCGCCGAGTCCGGCGGCACCTACGAGGAGGTGGCGTGAGCCACCACCTGCGGGTCGAGCGGGACGGGGCGGTGCTGCGGCTGACCATCGACCACGAGGCCCGGCTCAACGCCGTCACCGGTGAGGCGAT
Source organism: Lapillicoccus jejuensis (assembly GCF_006715055.1). NCBI lineage: Bacteria > Bacillati > Actinomycetota > Actinomycetes > Micrococcales > Intrasporangiaceae > Lapillicoccus > Lapillicoccus jejuensis. The sequence continues at coordinate 3,784,359 of NZ_VFMN01000001.1, read as the reverse complement.
GCGCGCGGTCGTCGACGCCCTCGACGGGGTGTCGACGGACGAGGAGGTCCGCGTGGTCGTCCTCGCCGGAGCAGGTCGTGCGTTCTGCTCCGGGGCCGACCTCACCGACATCAGCGGCGAGGACGCCGACCCGGCGGCGATCATGGCCGGTGCCGAGCGGCTCGTCAGCGCCGTCGTCCACTGCGCCGTCCCCGTGGTGGCCCGCGTCCAGGGTCCCGCCGTGGGGATCGGCATGTCCTTGGCCCTGGCCGCCGACCTCGCGTACGTCGGCCCCGACGGCTACCTCCTGCAGTCGTTCCTCTCCATCGGGCTCATGCCCGACGGGGGCTCGACGATGCTGCTGGCCGCGGCGATGGGCCGCGCCCGCGCCAACGAGGCCGTCCTGCTCGGCCGTCGCATCGGCGCGACGGAGGCCGCCGCGGCCGGTCTGGTCGCCGGGGCCGCCCCGAGCCTCGACGAGCTCGACGCCCTCGTCGACGGCGCCGTCACGCACCTGGTCGCCGCGCCCCGGCGCGCGGTCGAGCTGACCAAGGCCGCCCTGCGCGAGGCCACCCTCGGCGGGCTGGCCGACGCCCTGGGCCGCGAGGGCACCGGCCAGCAGGAGCTCCTGCGCACCCCCGAGTTCGCGCGGGCCGCCGAGGCGTTGCTCACCCGTCGGGCGGTGCGGTCGTGACGGGCACGCCGCCCGGCGCCGAGCCGACCCGCTCGACGCGGCACCACTGGATGACGTGGGTGGCCACCCACGCGCTCATGCGTCCCGACGACGTCGCGTTCCGCTTCCTGGGCCACGACACGACGTGGTCCGACCTCCACCGGCGGGTGTCCGCACTGGCCTCCGGTCTCGCGCGGCGCCGGGTGACGGCGGGGGATCGTGTCCTGCTGATCACCCTCAACCGCACCGAGTTCTTCGAGACCGTCCTCGCCGTCAACGCTCTCGGCGCGATCGCCGTCCCGGTCAACTTCCGGCTCACCCCGCCCGAGGCGAGCGCCCTCGCGCAGGACTGCGGGGCCACGGCGGTGGTCACCGAGCCAGCGCTGCTGCCCCTGGCCGTGGCCGTACGGGGCGCCGTACCGGCGCTGTCGCTCGTGCTCGTCATGGGCGCCGAGACGGACGGCGACCTGCTCGGTTACGAGCAGGTCCTGGCCGAGGGCGAGTCCGACGGCGAGCCGGCCGACCTGCCCGACGTCGCGGAGGACACGACCGCGCTCATCCTCTACACGAGCGGCACCACCGGCCGGCCCAAGGGCGCGATGCTCAGCCACGTCAACCTCGCCACGCAGGCGCTGACGTGCCTCCGGGCGTTCGCCAGTACGGAGGACGACATCGGTTTCATGGCGGCGCCGGGCTTCCACGTCGCCGCCCTCGGCGCGGTGGCGCCGAACCTGCTGCTCGGCATCCGCACCGTCATCCACCCCCTGCGCGAGTTCTCGGCGACGGACATCCTCGACACCTGGGAGCGCGAGCGGGTGACCTCGGTCTTCCTCGTGCCCACCCAGTGGCAGGCCGTGTGTGCGGACCCGGGCGTGGGCCAGCGCGACCTCGCGCTGCGCTGCATCAGCTGGGGGGCCGCCCCGGCGAGCGACACCCTGCTGCGGCAGATGGCCGACACCTTTCCCGACGCGCAGAACGTCGCCGTCTTCGGGCAGACCGAGATGTCGCCTATCACCTGCGTCCTGCGGGGCGAGGACGCGCTGCGCAAGCTCGGCTCGGTCGGCCGTGTGATCCCCACCGTGCAGGCGCGGGTCGTGGACTCGTTCGGGCAGGACGTGCCGCGCGGTGAGGTGGGCGAGATCGTCTACCGGGGGCCGACGCTGATGAAGGGTTACTGGAACGCCCCTGAGGCGACGGCCGAGGCGTTCGAGGGCGGCTGGTTCCACTCGGGCGACCTCGTGCGGCAGGACGACGAGGGGTTCGTCTGGGTCGTCGACCGGAAGAAGGACATGCTCATCTCCGGCGGGGAGAACATCTACTGCGCCGAGGTCGAGAACGCCGTGGCGGCGCACCCCGACGTGCTCGAGGTCGCCGTCGTGGGACGCGCGGACGAGCGCTGGGGCGAGGTCCCGGTCGCCGTCGTCGCGCTGCGCGAGGGCGCGCCGGACCTCGAGGTCGAGGCGCTGCGGGCGTTCCTGCGCGACCGGCTAGCGTCGTACAAGCACCCGCGGGTGGTCGAGCGCGTCGAGCGGCTGCCGCGCAACGCCAGCGGCAAGGTCGTCAAGCCGCAGCTGCGGGCGCAGGTGGGGTCGTGAGCGGTCCGCTCGCCGGCGTCCGCGTCGTCACCATCGCCGTCAACGTGCCCGGGCCGGTGGCGGCGGCCCGGCTGGCCGCGCTCGGCGCCCACGTCACCAAGGTCGAGCCGCCGGGCGGCGACCCGCTGGCCGCGTTCGCCGGCCCGGGGTACGACGAGCTGCGCGCCGGGCAGGAGGTCGTCACCCTCGACCTCAAGACGGACGACGGCCGGGCGGCGCTGCACGGGCTGCTGTCGAGCGCGGACCTGCTGCTCACCTCGCACCGTCCCGCGGCGCTGGCCCGCCTCGGCCTGTCGTGGTCGCAGCTGCACGCGGCGCACCCGCGGTTGGTGCAGATCGCGATCGTCGGGCACCCGGGGGAGGGGGCCGACGTTCCCGGGCACGACCTCACCTACCAGGCCGTCAACGGGCTGCTGGGCGCCGAGATGCCGCGGGTCCTGCTGGCCGACCTCGGCGGCGGTGACCGGGCGGCCATCGAGGCCCTCGCCGCCCTGCTCGAGCGCGGCGCCGACGGGCCGGGGACCTACCGCGAGGTCGCGCTCAGCCAGGCCGCGCACGACATGGCGCGTCCGCGGCGCTGGGGCCTGACCCAGCCGGGCGGTCTGCTGGCCGGCGGGTTCCCGGCGTACGGCGTCTACGCGTGCGCCGACGGTCGGGTCGCCGTCGCGGCCCTCGAGCCGCACTTCCACCGGCGCCTGCTCGAGGTGCTCGGCGTCGAGGACACCCGCGCGGCTCTCGCCGCGGCGTTCGCGGGTCGGACCCGCGCCGAGTGGGAGTCCTGGGCCGCGGCGCACGACCTCCCCCTCGCCGCCCTCCCGGACTGACGCGGCCGTCCCCGGGAGATCGGACTGCTGCGGAGGCGGAACCTCGACGTCCCCCCACGAACCGGACTGCTGCGGAGGAGGGACCTCGACGTCCCGGCGAAGATCGGACTGCTGCGCCAACGGGATGTCGCTTCGGCTCACGTTCGCGCAGCAGCTCGAACAGGGGAGGGACCTCGAGGTCCCGTTCCCGCCGCAGTCCGGGTCGGAGGAGGGACCTCGAGGGCCCGGTCCCGCAGCAGTCCGGGTCGGGGGAGGGACGTCAGCGCAGGGCCGACAGCACCCGGTCGACGTCGGACGCGTCGTTGTAGAGGTGGAAGGCGAGCCGGGTCCGCCCACCACGAGCCGCGGCGACGACCCCGGCGTCCGTCAGTCGCTCCAACGCGTCCGGCCGGTCGAGGCTGATGATCGCCGATCCCTGGGGTGGCAGCCCGAGACCGGCGAGCGTCGCGTCGGCGAGGCCGACGCAGTGCTCGCGCACGGCGGCGAGGTCGAGGGACGCGAGCCAGGGCAGCGTGACGGCGGCGCCGACGTGGCACCACCAGGCGGGGGAGGCGTCGTACCGCCGCGCGTCGGGGGACAGGCGCAGCGGCAGCCCGTAGATCGCCGACCACCGCTCGTCGCCGCCGGCGTACCAGTTCGCCGCGAGCGGGCGCATCCGCTCGCGCAGCCGCGCCGACGTCCCGAGCCACGCCGCCCCGCGCGGGCAGAGCAGCCACTTGTAGCCGCCGGCCACGACGGCGTCGACCCACCCGAGGTCGAGCGGTCGCCAGCCGGCGGCCTGGGTCACGTCGAGCACGACGAGCGTGCCACCGGCCGCGGCCGCCCGCAGCGGCGCGAGGTCGACCTGGGCGCCGCCCAGCGACTGCACGACGCTGACGACGACCACCTCGGCCCCGGCGGCCGCTGCTCCGAGCTCGTCCAGCGGCACCTCGAGCACCCGCACCCCGCGGTCGCCGTGCGCCGCGAACGGGAAGGTGGCGCTGGTGAACTCGTCGACGGCGGTGACGACCCGCGCGCCGTCGGGCACGGCGTCCGCCACGAGCGCGAGCAGCGCCGACGCGGACCCGCCGATGGCGACGTCTGCGGCGTCGTACCCCGTGAGGGCGGCGAAGGCCGCCCGGGCGGTCTCGACGGGCTCGTCGTACGCCGGCGGTCGTGCTCCCCCCGTCGCCCAGTCGTCGAGGGCGGCCTGAACCGCCCGTACGGCGCCCTGCGGCGGCACCCCGACGCTCGCCGTCGCCAGGTACCCGTGCGGGACGTCGAACCGCTCACCGAAGGCCTCACGCACCACCCGACACTAGGGCGCCCCGTGCCACCCGGCCCTGCGGAATACCTCCGGTTGGACACCCGTTCCACCAGGTGATTGAATCTGCAATCATCTTGAGGAGGACGCGATGCAGTTCGGGATCTTCACCGTCGGCGACGTGACGACCGACCCCACGACGGGTCGGACGCCGACCGAGCACGAGCGGATCATGTCGATGGTCGCGATCGCCAAGAAGGCCGAGGAGGTCGGTCTCGACGTCGTCGCGGTGGGGCAGCACCACAACCCGCCCTTCGTCGCGCCGGGCAACCCGCCGGTCATGCTCGCCGCCATCGCCGCAAAGACGCAGCGCCTGCAGCTGTCAACCTCGACGACGCTCATCACGACGACCGACCCGGTCCGCATCGCCGAGGACTACGCGATGCTCCAGCACCTGTCGGGCGGCCGGATCGACCTCACCCTGGGCCGCGGCAACACCGGCCCGGTCTACCCGTGGTTCGGCCAGGACATCCGCCAGGGCGTCCCGCTCGCGGTGGAGAACTACGCGCTGCTGCGCCGGCTGTGGCGCGAGGACGTCGTCGACTGGGAGGGCCACTTCCGCACGCCGCTGCAGGGCTTCACCTCGACGCCGCGCCCGCTCGACGGCATCCCGCCCTTCGTGTGGCACGGCTCGATCCGCACGCCGGAGATCGCCGAGCAGGCGGCCTACTACGGGGACGGGTTCTTCGCCAACCACATCTTCTGGCCCGCGTCGCACACGCAGCAGATGGTCGACCTCTACCGCCGCCGCTTCGAGCACTACGGCCACGGCCGCGCCGACCAGGCGATCGTGGGGCTCGGCGGCCAGGTCTTCATGCGCAGGAACAGCCAGGACGCGGTCCGCGAGTTCCGGCCCTACTTCGACAGCGCCCCGGTCTACGGGCACGGGCCGTCGCTCGAGGAGTTCACCCGGCAGACACCGCTCACGGTCGGCTCGCCCGAGCAGGTGATCGAGAAGACCCTCGGCTTCCGTGAGTACGTCGGCGACTACCAGCGCCAGCTGTTCCTCGTCGACCACGCGGGCCTGCCGCTGTCGACGGTGCTCGAGCAGATCGAGCTGCTCGGCTCCGAGGTCGTCCCCGTGCTCCGTACGGAGCTCGCCGCGCGGCGCCCGGCCGGCGTGCCCGACAACCCGCCCACCCACGCGTCGATGAAGGCGGCCGTCGAGGCGGGGGAGACCCTGCCCGACAACACCCCCATCGTCCTGGCCTCCTGAGGAGGAGCCGATGACCACCCGCACCCTCGCCGTCGTCTCGGCCGGTCTGTCGCAGCCCTCGTCGACGCGGCTGCTCGCCGACCGGCTGGCCGCCGCCACCGCCGACCGCCTGCGCGAGCAGGGGGACGACGTCGTCCTCGAGACCGTCGACCTGCGCGACCTCGCCCACGACGTCACCAACGCGATGCTCACCGGCTTCCCCTCCGAGGCGCTGGAGGCGGCCCAGCGGGCCGTCACCGGCGCCGACGGGCTGGTCGCGGTGACGCCGATCTTCAGCGCGTCGTACAGCGGGTTGTTCAAGTCGTTCGTCGACACCCTCGAGATGGGGTCGCTGGCCGGGATGCCGGTCCTGCTCGGCGCGACCGGCGGGACGGCGCGGCACTCTCTCGCGCTCGACTTCGCCCTGCGGCCGCTGTTCGCCTACCTCAGGGCGAGCGTCGCCCCGACCGCCGTGTTCGCGGCGACGGACGACTGGGCGTCGGCCGCGAGCAACGGCCTGGGCGGGCGGATCACGGCGGCGGGCGCCGAGTTCGGCGACCTGCTCGCCGGCTCCGCCCGCCGGGCCCCCGCCGACCCGTTCGCCGACGTCGTCCCCTTCGAGCGGCTGCTGCGCGGCGAGGCCTGACGCCCGTACGGCGCCGCGTCAGGCCAGCTCGAAGTCGGCGAAGTCGAACCCGGGCGCGACGACGCAGCTGACCAGGCACGGCTCGCCGTGCAGCGGCCGGGCCGCCTGCCAGTGCCCGGCCGGGACGAGCAGCTGCAGCCGCTGCCCGGCGGCGAGGTCGGGACCGAGCACGTCGGTGCGCTCCGGGGCCGGTCGAGCACCGACCCCGCCGAGGCTCAGCTCGAGCGCTCCGCGGTGCAGCAGCCACAGCTCGGCCGAGCGCACCCGGTGCCAGGCCGACTCCTCGCCGGGCAGCAGCAGGAAGTGGATGGCCGTCGCCGCCGCCCTCGGCCCCGGCAGGCCGGTCACCCCGCCCGGGACCTCGACCTCGCTGCGCCACGTCTCGGCGTACCAGCCGCCCTCGGGGTGGCGGCGCAACCCCAGCGGCGCCGCCCACGGCGGCAGCGCCCTCCCGTCCGGTGTCCCGTGAGGCGTGTCCACGACCTCACCGCTGGCACAACACCGTGTGCGTCACCTCGTGCCACCCCGGCGCCGGGGTCACACTCGCCGGCACGTTCACCGCCATCCCGAGGGCGGGTGAGCTGAGCATCGCGCCCCACCTGCAGGGCGACCCGGTGCCGGTCAGCGTCCGCTTCTCCAACGGGTTCCCCAGCCCCGAGGAGACCGACACACGACGTACGGCGACCCGCGGCATGGCGGTGAAGTTCCACCTCGCCGACGGCCGCACGACCGACCTGGTGTGCCAGGACCGGCCCGTCTTCCCGGCGGCGACCCCGGAGAAGTTCCGCGACCTCCTCCTCGCGCAGCACGCGGGGGAGGAGCAGACCGCCGCGTTCCTCGCGGCCAACCCGGACGTCGCCGCCGCCGGCGAGGTCGTCGCGACGGTCGGGGCCCCGCCGCGCAGCTGGCCGCCCCCGGCGACCAGACCCACGACCCCAGCCGCGCCTGGCCGACCGACCGCGCGTGGGTCGACCTCGGCGAGGTCGTCCTCACCGCCCTCGACGACACCCGCGAGCGGGACGGCGACGTCCTCGTCCACGACCCGATGCGCCTCGTCGAGGGCGTGGAGCCCTCCGACGACCCGATCCTCGCGATCCGGTCCTCCGTCGACGCCGAGTCCGTACGGCGCCGCTCCGGCCTCGCCTGCCCGGCCCACCTGCGCTGACGGCGATCGACCCGAATCGGATTCGGCCCACTCGGCTCGGTGTGCGACCCGAGCCGAGCGAGCCGAATCCGATTCGCGGGGGTCAGGCCGGGGCCGCCTGAGCAGCCAACGGCGCCGCCCAGCCCTCGAGCGGGCTCTCGTGGGTCGCCGCGCCCAGCCAGCGCAGCTGCGTGCCCTCGGCCTCGAGCTCGAGCCGGGTGACGCCTTCCGGGGCCGCCCCGGCCCGGGCGCCCAGCACCGTGAGGGTGTCGACGACGCGGGCCCCACCGACCACCCCCACCGACGGCCGTTGGGGTCCGAGGAGCAGGTCCTCGGCGAGCACGGGGCCCGCGACGCCGTCCACGCGCAGCCGGCCGCCGATCGCCCCGCCCGGCTCGCCGCTGCGCCCGAGGACGAGGACCTCGCGCAGGACCGCCACCGCCCCCTCCGCGAGCCGGACCGACGTCGAGCGGTCGACGTCCGCGCCCTCGGCGACGACGAAGGGCAGCCCCCGCCAGCGCAGGGTAGCCCCGTCCCCGACGGTGAGGTCCACCCGCCAGTCCGCGCGCCCGCCGCGCATCGGGTAGGCCACCGTCCCCGACGGCTCGACCACCTCGACCCGGGCGCCCGCGCCGACGACGAGCTCGACGCCGACGTCGTCGCCGGCCAGCAGCAGCGCGCCCTCGGCGACGAGGGCGAGCCGGGCCACCCCGGCGCGGGTGGGCAGCCGCCGGACCCCGAGGTGCCCGCGACCGGTGGGGCCGGGCGTCACCACCGTCACGGCCGCGTCCCGCCCGGCCGAGGCCGTGACGACGACGCGGGTCGTGCTCACGGGTGCGCGTGCACGACGCCGTCGCCGTGGTGGTGCGGCGCCATCGGCCCGGGGTCCTGCGGCACGAGCGCCCCCTCGCGGTGCGCCCGCACCTGCCCGCGCACCCACCCGACCAGCGCGGCGACCGACCCGGGGTCGGTCCGCGACAGGGCGACGACCGGTCGCCCGTCTCGGGCGGCCGACCCGTCGGCCACCATCCGCTCGACGTCGACCCCGACGTACGGCGCCAGGTCGGTCTTGTTGACGACGAGCAGGTCGGCGCGGGCGATCCCGGGGCCGCCCTTGCGGGCGACGTCCCCGCCGCCGGCGACGTCGAGGACGAACACCTGCGCGTCGACGAGGGCGGGGGAGAAGGTCGCGGTGAGGTTGTCGCCACCGGACTCGACGAGCACGAGGTCGACCGGGTCGAAGTCGGCCTCGAGGTCCTCGACGGCGAGCAGGTTGGCGGTCACGTCATCGCGGATCGCGGTGTGCGGGCAGGCCCCGGTCTCGACGGCACGGATCCGCTCGGGGGCGAGCACCCCGGCGCTGCGCAGGATCCGGGCGTCCTCGTCGGTGTAGATGTCGTTGGTGACGACGGCGACCGACAGCTCGCCGGCCAGCTCGCGGCACAGCAGCGCGAGGATCGAGGTCTTGCCGGTGCCGACCGGTCCGCACACCCCCAGCCGCAACGCCCTCCGCGATGATACTTCCTGGGCACGTACGACGTCAGGCACGGAACAGCCTCCTGGGTGCGGTGGCGTGGGCCTGCGCCCACGCCTCGGTCAGCGGCGCCGACGTCGCCGGCACGTCGGACGGGTCCGTCAGGTCGGCCACGGCGGTCACGACCGCCTCGACGTCGCGAGCGAGCGCCACGAGCGCGGCGGTCGCCTCGGCCGGGTCGCCCGGCACGAGCTTGAGCGACGCGGCCAGGACGGACTGCGCGTCGTCGTACGCCACCAGGCGCGCCATCTGCTCCGGCGAGAGGCCGAGCGAGGCCCCGAGCAGCCCGACCACCCGCGGTCGGCACGGCGTGCGGACGAGGCGCAGCTCGGCCAGGGCGGGGGCGTCCGGCCAGACCCGCAGGGCGAGCCGGCGCAGCGCCCGCCCCAGGTCGCGGGAGGCGTCGCGCAGCGCCGGGCTCGGGGTCCGGGCCGCCCACGCCACCTCCACCGCGTCCGTACGGCGCCCCGCCAGCGCGAGACCGCGCGCCACCACAGCCGTCCCCGCGTCGACCCGCACCACCGTCGCGAGCCGGGTGCGCGCGTAGTCGACGACGCCGTCCTCGGGCAGCCCGCCGAGCAGGGCCGGCTCGAGCCCACCGGACTGGGTGTGCCCGGAGGTCGGCAGGCGGGCGTCGGCGAGCAGCATGAGCAGCAGGTCGGGGGAGACCGCCGCGGTCCTCGTCGTCTCGACCACCGCAGGACCCCCTCAGAACATCGTGTAGAGCTGCGCGAGCGGCAGCCGCGAGGCGGGCGCCGGCACGACGAGCTCGCCGTCGACGGTGATGGCGAAGGTCGCCGGGTCGATGTCGATACGGGGGCAGTAGTCGTTGTTGACCATCTGCGCCTTGCCGACGTCGCGCGTCGGCCGCACCGCCGCCAGCCGCCGTCGCAGGCCGAGCCGCCCGGCCAGACCGTCGTCGAGGGCGGCCGGGGCGACGAAGGTGACCGCGTGGTCGGCGGCGCTGCCCTCGAACAGCGTGGGGCGCAGCAGCACCGGCTGCGGCGTGGGGATGGAGGCGTTGGGGTCGCCGAGCGCGCCCCACACGAGCGCCCCGGCCTTGAGGACGACGTCGGGGCGGATGCCGAAGAAGCGCGGGTCCCACAGGACGAGGTCGGCCAGCTTGCCCGGCTCGACCGACCCGACCTCGTGGTCGATGCCGTGGGCGATCGCCGGGTTGATCGTGTACTTCGCGACGTAGCGCCTCGCTCGCTCGTTGTCCGCGGGCAGCGACCCCCCGAGCGACCCGCGGCGGGCCTTCATCACGTGCGCGACCTGCCAGGTGCGGGTGACGACCTCGCCGATCCGCCCCATCGCCTGCGCGTCGGACGACGTGATGGACATGGCCCCGAGGTCGTGCAGCACGTCCTCGGCGGCGATCGTCGTCTCCCGGATGCGCGACTCGGCGAAGGCGAGGTCCTCGGGCACGGCCGGGTTGAGGTGGTGGCAGACGATGAGCATGTCGAGGTGCTCGGCGACGGTGTTGACGGTGTGCGGCAGCGTCGGGTTCGTCGAGCCGGGGATGACGTGCGGCTCGCCGGCGACCTTCATGATGTCGGGCGCGTGCCCACCGCCCGCGCCCTCGGCGTGGAAGGCGTGGATGGACCGGCCGCCGATGGCCCGCAGCGTCGACTCGAGGTAGCCCGCCTCGTTGAGCGAGTCCGAGTGCAGAGCGACCTGCAGGCCCCACTCGTCGGCTCCTCGCAGGGCCGCGTCGATCGCGGCCGGCGTCGAGCCCCAGTCCTCGTGGACCTTGTAGCCGGCCGCGCCACCGAGGGCCTGCTCGCGCAGCGCCTCCAGGCTCGTCGTGTTGCCCTTGCCCAGGAGCAGGACGTTGACCGGGAACGCGTCGAGGCCGCGGTGGACGGCGGCGAGGTGCCACGCCCCCGGCGTCACCGTGGTCGCCTTGGACCCCTCGGACGGCCCGGTGCCGCCCCCGCCGACGGTCGTGATACCCGTCGCGAGGGCCTCGTGCAGCTGCGAGCCGGACAGCAGGTGGACGTGGACGTCGATGCCCCCGGCGGTGAGGATCCGGCCCTCGCCGCTGACGACGTCGGTCGACGGCCCGATGACGAGGTCGGGGTGCACGCCGTCGGCGACGTCGGGGTTGCCGGCCCGGCCCAGCGCGACGATCCGCCCGTCACGGATCCCGACGTCGGCCTTGACGACGCCCCAGTGGTCGAGCACGAGCGCGTTGGTGACGACGGTGTCGAGCACCCCGGCCGAGCGCGGCCGGTCCGACTGGGCCATCGACTCGCGGATCGACTTGCCGCCGCCGAAGACGGCCTCCTCGCCGCCGACGGTGAGGTCGCGCTCGACCTGCACCCACAGGTCGGTGTCGCCGAGCCGCACCTGGTCGCCCGCGGTCGGGCCGTAGAGGGCGGCGTACTCGGCCCGGGTCACCTCAGCCATCGAGCCGCGCCTCCTGCTCGCTCTTGACCTGCAGGCCCGGCACCCGCCGGGCCCCGCGCAGCGTCACCGCGGCGACGCGACGCGACGCCCCCGGCTCGAAGCGCTGCGACGTGCCCGACGGGACGGCGAGCCGGTACCCGTGCGCCGCCGCCCGGTCGAACGCCAGCGCCGCGTTGGCGTCGGGCAGGTGCACGTGCGAGCCGACCTGCACCGGCCGGTCGCCGGTGTTCTCGATCACGAGCCCGATCCGCTCGTCCTCGGGTCGCTCGTTGAGGACGACGGTCCCCTCGTCGGTGCGCACCGCGCCGGGGGCGACGGTGCCGCCGGCCGGGCCGACCGGGTGGTGCAGGGTGACGAGCTTGCGCCCGTCGGGGAAGGTCGCCTCGACCTGCACGTCGTGCAGCATCTCCGGCACGCCGTCCATGACCTGGTCGGCGCTCAGCACGGTGCGCCCGGCCTCCATCAGCTCGGCGACGCCCGCGCCCTCCCGGGCCCGCTCGATCACCCAGGTGCTCAGCAGCGCGACCGTCTCGGGGTGGTTGAGCCGCACCCCGCGCGCGAGGCGGTCGCGGGCGACCATCCCGGCCACGCTGAGCAGCAGCTTCTCGGTGTCCGCGGGGGTGAGGTGCATACGGCTCCTGCTCGTGGGTCGGCGCCCGGAAGGGCGGTACGGCGGGCAGCCTAGGCCCGCGATGTTTCGCGCGCGTCTCGGCGCGCACCACCCGGACGAACGCCGCGGGGCGCCGTACCGGAGCCGGTACGACGCCCCGCGGGGACGAGCAGGGGCCGGCTCAGCGGCGGCCGACCAGCCGCCAGGCGGCGGGGAAGAACCCGGCCGCGAGCGCGAGCTTGATCGCGTCACCGACGAGGAACGGGGTGAGCCCGAGCGCCAGCGCCTCGCCGACGCCCACGTGCGCGGTGCCCATGAGCCACGGCACGCCGACGGCGTAGACGGCGAGGTTGCCGACGACCATGAGACCGACGGTGCGCCACGGCCCACGGGTCGCGCCCTGCTCGGCGAGCCGGCCGACGACGGCCGCGGCGAGGACGAACCCGAGGACGTAGCCGAACGACGCGCCGCCCCAGCCGGAGGTGTGGTGCGAGAACCACGGCACGCCGGCGACGCCGACGAGGGTGTAGACGAGCAGCGAGGCGACGCCGCGGGCGGTGCCGAGGCTCGCGCCGACGAGGAGGACGGCGAGCGTCTGCAGGGTCAGCGGCACGGGGGTGAAGCCGAGCGGCACCGCGACCTGCGCCGCGACACCGACGACGGCCGCGCCGCCGAGGACGAGGGCGGCGTCGCGCACCGCGCCGCCGGGGATCGCGTCGCCGAGGACGCGGGGAGCAGGAAGGGTCTGCGACATGGCCGCCAACCTAGCGGATGGGCGGTCGCCGACCGCGGGGCCCGCAGCGCGGCCCCGGTGTGCCGGTGGTCACCCGCCACCCGCCAGGAACGGGCGGACGTCGACCGGCTCCGGTCGCTCGACCTGGTCCCACGTGCACGAGCGTGCGTCGCGGTCGGGGCGCCACCGGGACAGCTGCGCCGTGTGCCGGAACCGGCCGCCGTCGAGGAAGTCGTAGCGCGCCTCGACCACCAGCTCGGGCCGCAGGGGCACGAAGGCCAGCGACTTCCCGGCGTTCCACCGGCTGCCGAAGGAGCGTCGCTGCGCGTCGGTCAGCCCCTCGGCCGCCCCGCCCCAGTCCCAGGGGTGCCCGGCGAGATCGGTGACGTACGGCGCCAGCTCGTCGACGAGCGCGCGCCGGCGCGCCATCGGCAGCGCGCCGATCACCCCGAGCGAGTCGAGCCCGCCGTGCTCGTCCCACAGGCCCAGCATGAGCGACCCGACCGCGTCCGGGCCGGAGGTGTGCGGGCGGTAGCCGGCGACGACGCAGTCGAGGGTGCGCACGTGCTTGACCTTGGTCATCACCCGCTTGTCGGGCTGGTAGGTCAGGTCCTCGGCCTTGGCGACCACGCCGTCGAGCCCGGCGCCCTCGAGCCGGTCGAACCAGTCGAGCGCGACGTCCCGGTCGCGGGTGAGCGGGGTCAGGCGTACGCCGGTCACCGGACCGTCGAGAGGCAGCGGCGCCACCGGCAGCAGCTCCTCGAGCCGGGCGCGGCGCTGGGCGAAGGGCAGCCCGGTGAGGTCCTCGTCGCCGAGCGCGAGGACGTCGAAGACGACGAGCGCGCACGGGGTCTCCGCGGCCAGCCGGGCCACGCGGCTGGCCGCCGGGTGCAGCCGCAGCTGGAGCCGGTCGAAGTCGAGCACCCCCGTGTCGGCGTCGACGAGGACGACCTCGCCGTCGACGACGCACCGCGGCGGCAGGCTCGCCCGGACCGCCTCGACGACCTCGGGGAAGTAGCGCGTCATGGGTCGCTCGTTGCGGCTGCCCAGTTCGATCTCGTCGCCGTCGCGGAAGACGACGGTGCGGAAGCCGTCCCACTTCGGCTCGTAGCACCGGCCCTCCGGCACCTGCGGCGCCGGGCGGGCGAGCATCGGCCGCACCGGCGGCAGGACGGGCAGGTGCACGGGCGCCTACATCTCCTCGTGGGTGTCCGGGTCGCCGCCGAAGCGGCGGCCGTCCTCGCGCGCCAGCGCGCTGATGGCCGTGACCTCGTCGTCGGTGAGCGCGAACCCGAGGACGTCGAGGTTGTCGCGCTGGCGCTGCGGCGAGGCGGACTTGGGGATCGGCATGGACCCGAGCTGCAGGTGCCAGCGCAGCACGACCTGGCCGGGGGAGACGTCGTACCGCTCCGCGGGGCCGGTCACCGCCTCCTCGTCGAAGGGGGCGAGGGTCTTGCCCAGCGGGCTCCACGCCTGCGTGAGGATGCCGAGCTCCGCGTGGGTGCGGCGCAGCTCCTCCTGGGGGAAGCGCGGGTGCAGCTCGACCTGGTTGAGCGCGGGGACGACGCCGGTGTCGTCGATCACGCGGTGCAGGTGCGCCGGGGTGAAGTTGCTGACCCCGATGGTTCGCACGAGCCCGTCCTGCTGTGCGCGGACGAGCGCGCGCCACGCCTGCGGGTAGAGGTCCTGGCTGGGGTTGGGCCAGTGGATGAGCGCGACGTCGAGCTGCTCGACGCCCATCGCGACCAGCGACTGCTCGAGGCTGCGCCGGGCGAGGTCCTCCGCGTGCCAGCGGCCGGGGATCTTCGTCGCCACCTGGACCTCGTCGCGCGGCAGGCCGGAGCGGCGCAGCGCCTCACCGACCTCGGCCTCGTTGCCGTAGTTGACCGCCGAGTCGAGGTAGCGGTACCCGGCCTCGAGGGCCGAGACCAGCGCGGCCGTGCCCTCCTCGCCGGACAGGGGGTAGGTGCCGAAGCCGATGGCGGGCACCGTGGTGCCGTCGCGCAGGGTGTGCGGGTCTCCCGCGGCGTGGGTCATGGGTTGCTCCTATGTCAAGCCGCTGCCGGGAGGGCAGCGTGGTGACGGTTGTGGTGGTCGGTGGTCAGGTGGTGGAAGGCGACGCGGGCCAGGCGGCGTTTGAGGCAGCGCAGGGCCTCGGTCTTCGACTTGCCCTCGGCGAGCTTCTTCTCGTAGTAAGCCCGGCCGAGTGTGCCGGGCATGCGGGCCTGGGTGATCGCGATGCGGTGGATGGCGGCGTTGAGCTGGCGGTTGCCCGAGCGGGTCATCCGCACTCGGCCGGCGGTGCTGCCGGACCACACCGGGATGGGCGCGATACCGGCGTGGCGGGCGAACGCGGCCTCGCTCTTGAACCGGGTGACCCCGGCGGACTCGCCCAGCAGCTTGGCCGCGGACAGCTCCCCGCACCCGGGCATCGCCAGCAGGCTCGGGGCGTGCCGGCGGGCCAGGGCCCCGATCCGGCGCTGCAGCTCCTTGATCCGCACGGTCAGCGCGATGACGTCGTCCAGCTCGTCCAACGCCAGCTCGGCCACGATCCCGCGCACCGTGAGCAGCCACGCCCGCAGCGTCTGCTGGTGCTTGGCCTTGTCCAACGACCGCTCCTTCGGGGCGTGGGCCGGGTCCAGCTCGTGCACCCGCCACAGCAGGCTGTTGATCGTGCGGGTCCGGGTACCCACCAACGCCTCTCGTCGGTCGACCAGCAGCTTGGCCTCGCGGGAGATCTCGTCGTGCGAGGCCACCGGCAGCGACGGCTCACGCAGGAACGCCCGCGCCACGGCCAACGCGTCGATCGGGTCGGACTTGCCCCGGGTCCGCGCCACCCGACGCTGCTCGGCCATCATCTTCGGTGGCACCCGCACCACCTTCTGACCAGCGCTGAGCAGGTCCCGCTCCAACCGAGCCGACAGGTGCCGGCAGTCCTCGACCGCCCAGGTCAGGTCCTGACCGGGGAACCGTTCCCGCGCCCACCGCAACGCCTGCGCGTGCCCGGCGGTGGTGGCCTCGACCGTGCGCTGCCCGGCCTGGCGGCCGACCTCGTCGACTGCGACGAACGTGTGCGTGCGCTTGTGCACATCCGCGCCAACAACAACCATGGAGGTTGCCTCCTCTCACCCGATGCACCTGATCCGATAGGTGCATCTGCTCAGTGACTGGACGGTTGGGCCGGTCGGCGGACACATCTCAGTGGGGGCGACGCCACGCTCCTATCAAGTCACGCCGGCCGGCTCCTTCACACCCGGTGCCGGCACAACGCATGGACATCAGCCCTCGGGGACCGAAGGCGACAGGCACGCTACGAGCCAGACACCAGGTGCTCAGGATCCAACCACCGCGTGAGCGGCGACAGTCACCCTGACACTGAGGCCACGCTAGCCAGGACGGCGGTGGGCGCATCGGGATGCCTTCCCGAGCTGGGCATCCCGACGCGCCCGCCGAGCGAAAGTGTAGTCACTGCACTTTCGCGCATCCGGACATTTGTCATTGTTCTGTGTGACGACTGTGTGACGTCCGGGGCGCGAGGGTAGCCGTCCGGTCGCGGATCCCTCGATTCCCTCAGGTCGGGCCGCTCGCGGCCGTTACCCTGCGCGTCGGCGCCGCCCCTCGTCCCGGCTCCGCGTCCCCCCGACGAAGGGTCCTCAGCCGCATGCCCCTGCGCCGCGCTGCGCGTCGCGCCGCCCTCCCCACCGCCGTTCTCGCGTTCCTGGCGCTCGCCGTCCCCACGGCCAGCGCCTCGGTCGCCGGGTCGCCCGTGCCACCGGGCACCGTGCTCACCGCGCCGGCCGGTACGGCGCCCCAGGCGGGCGACGCGGCCGTCGCCGCCCGCCGCGAGCTGGCGGGCTCCGCCGCCGCGGCCGCCGCCGCGCAGGCCTCGGTCCGTGGCGCCGGCGCCGTGCGCCCGACGGACGCGCTCACCGGAGGGACGGCCGCCGCGCAGCCGGCCGTCCCGTCGGTGGAGGCGGTCGCGTCGCGGCGCGTCCTCGACACCCGGACCACGACCGGACCCACCTCCGGGAAACCCCTCGCCGCCGGCGCCTCCCTGAGCGTCCCGGTGCTGGGCGCCGGGGTGCCCGCCGCGGGGGTCACGGCCGTGCTGGTCAACCTCACCGTCGTCGGCGGCTCCACGACCGGCTGGGTGCGCCTCGACGACGGCACCGCCGCGACGACGAGCACGGTCAACGTCGAGCCCGGCCAGGCGGTCTCGAACCAGGCGCTCGTCCCCGTCCGCGACGGGGCCGTGCGGGTGACGAACGGCGGCGGCCGCAGCGCCGTGCACGTCGTCCTCGACGTCCAGGGCTGGGTGGGGGCGGGGGCCGCCCTCACCGCCGTCGCGCCGACCCGGGTGCTCGACACCCGGCGGGGGACCGTGCGCCCGGTCGCCGGCAGCACGACGACGTACACCCTGCCCGTGCCGCCCGGCACGACCGGCGTGGTGGCCAACCTCACCGCGGTCCCGGTGCCGGGGGCGGGTCCGGGCTACCTCACCGCCTACCGGGCGGGCACCCCGCGGCCGAGCGTCTCCCACGTCAACACCACCGGTGGGCGACCGGTGGCCACGCTCGCGGTCCTCCCCGTCGACGCCGCCGGACGGGTCTCCGTGCTCGACGCGGGCGGCCCCTCGGACGTCGTCGTCGACGTCGAGGGCTACCTCACCTCCGGGGACACGGCCACCCGGGTCTACGACAGCCGCCGCGCCTCCACCGGACCCCTCCCGCTGACCCGCGGCGAGGTCCGCCGCGTCCCGGTCGCCGGCGTGGCGGGCGTCCCGACCGGCACCGGCGCCGTCCTCGCCCACCTCACCGTCACGGCGCCCACCACGAGCGGGTACCTCACCGGGTGGGCCTGGGGCGCCGACCGGCCCGCCACCTCGAGCGTCAACTTCCCGGCCGGCGCGACGGTCACGAACACCGTGCTGCTCCCGCTCGCCCCCGACGGGTCGCTGGCGCTCGCCTCGACCGCCGCGTCGAGCGACGTCGTCGTCGACATCCAGGCCGCGCTCCCGCGCCCCGCCCTCGTCGTGACGCCGCCCTCGCGGGTGCCGACCTACGGCCCGTCCGCCCCGGCCGACACGGCCATGGCCCGCCGCAGCCTGCTCGACGCGGACCGCTACGCGATGGGCACGTGGTGGCAGACCGTCGCCCCCGGCCTGCTCGCCGCCCCCGCCGGTCGGACCATGGTCACCACCGGCACGTCCCCGACCGTCGACCCCGTGCGCCGGCTGTCGATGACGGCGCTGGCCCTGTCGACCTCGCTCGCCACCGGCGCGTACGACGAGTCGTCCGTCGGGGTGCCGGCCGCCGTCGCCCGGCAGCGGCTCGTGACCATCCTGCGGCGGGTGACGACCACGCACGCCGCGACCACGCCCGACGGGTGGGGCGACTCGTGGCAGAGCACGCTGTGGTCCGGCATCGCCGGACGCGCCGCCTGGCTCTCCTGGGGGTCGCTCCCGGTCGACGTGCAGTCCGCGACGGCACGGATGGTCGAGCACGAGGCGCGCTACGCGACGACGTTGCCCGTCACCTACTACCGCGGCGCCGACGGGACCCTGCTCTCGCCGGGCAACACCTTCGCGGAGGAGCTGTCCTGGCGGATGCTGCCGCTCCAGGTGGCCCTCGTCATGCTGCCCGGGCACCCGGACGTCCCCGTGTGGGCGAACACCCAGGTCCGGCTCGCGCTCGCGTCCTGGGCCCGTCCCTCGGACGTCGGCTCGACCCAGCAGGTCGCGGGGGCCCCGCTCGGGGCCTGGGTCACCGGCTCCAACGTCGAGCAGGACGGCACGGTCGTCAACCACGCCCGGATCGCCCCGGACTACTCGACGACGATCTACCAGGACGTCGACGGCGTGCTGCTGGACGCGGTGGCGGGCCGGCCGGCGCCGCGGGCGCTGACGCTGCTGCTGCGACCCGTCTACGACTCGTACACGACGCGGCGGTTCTCGCCCACGGTCTTCGCGGCCCCGGGCGGCCCGGTCTACGCCGACGGCGGGGGCATCTACTACCCCCAGGGCAACGACTGGGGCACCGGTCAGCTGCTGCCCTACGCCCTGGTCGACGCGCAGGCGCAGGCCTTCCTCGGCGAGGACACCGCGGCGGTGCTGCAGCAGCACCTCGCGGGTCATCAGGCCCTCACCGACCGGTTCACCGACGGACGGACGTACAGCCTCACACCGAGCCCGCAGGAGTACGTCTACATCGGTCGCGAGGAGCACACGGCCCAGCTGGCCGCGCAGCTCGTGCTCACCCAGCTGGTCCGCGACAGCGGGACGGCCCGCACGAGCGACGCGTCCGCCTGGCTCGGGTGAGCCGGGGGTGTGCCGGCGGGGGGTGTGCCGGCGGGGGTGAGCCTCGGGGCTCAGGCGCCGACGGCGCCGTAGCCGTGCCGCAGGGGCCCGAGGAACCGGGCGGCCGCCTCGGCGTCGGCCTCGATGGCCACCCCGGCGAGCGAGCCGAGCAGGTGCACGGCGGCGACGTCGGCCGCCGTCGGGTCCAGGTCCCACACCGTCTCGTGCAGGGCCGCCCGCAGGACGGGCCGCCAGTCGGTGAGCATGACGGTCTGGATGTGACGCTGCAGCGACGGCGTCGCGGCGACGAGCGCCGCGTAGGCCCGGCGGACGGGCTCGTCGGCCATGGTGTCGAGGGCGTCGTACGTGTGCCGCTCGACGGCGTCGACCAGCGAGACCCCGACCGGGCGGGTGCGCACGGCGAGCACGAGCGCGTCGAGCTGGTGCCCCTCGGGGTCGAAGACCAGGGACTCCTTGGTGGGGAAGTAGGAGAAGAGGGTCGTGACGGACACCCCGGCCGACGCCGCGACGTCGGCGACGGTGACCTGGTCGAACCCGTGGGCGAGGAACAGCGCGAACGCCTCCTCGGAGAGCCGGCGGCGGGTCTGCGCCTTGCGCAGCTCGCGCCGCCCCAGCACCTCGGTCACCGGTCGAGGGTACGGGGACCGCGAGGGCCGGCACGGCCGGCCGGGTCGGTGCGCAGGAACCTCCCAGGCGGCGTTCAGGCGCGCTCGCGCTCGAGCCGTACGGCGACCTCGTGGTGGCCGGTCTGGGGGAACATGTCGAACAGCCGCGCCGCGCGGACGCCGTACGACGGCATCGCCGCGAGGTCGCGCGCCAGCGAGGCCGCCTGGCAGCTGGAGTAGACGACGTGCCGGACCCCCGAGCGCTCGATCGCCGGCGCGAGGGCGCCGATCCCGCGCCGGGGCGGGTTGACGACGACGAGGTCGGCGTCGCCCAGCAGGTCGGGGTCGGCGACGTCGACGTCGCCGGCCTCGAACCGGATGCGGGGCAGACCCAGCTCGGCGGCGCTGCGCCGGGCCCCGTCGACGGCCTCGGCCGACACCTCGACGCCACGGACCACCTCGGGCGCCCGGGTGGCGGTGGCCGCCGCCAGGGCGAAGCCGCCGACGCCGCAGTAGAGGTCGAGGACCTCGCGCGGGGACGCCTCGTCGACCCAGGCGCGGGCCTGCTCGTAGAGCGCGGCCCCGACGGCGGTGTTGGTCTGGAAGAAGCTGCGCGGCGGCAGGTGCAGGGTGAGCCCGGCCAGCCGCATGGGCAGGTCCGCCCCCTGCGGCCCCTCGGTGAGGACGACCTCCGTGTCGCCCTCGAGGACCGCCTTGTGCTCGGGGTGCAGGTTGACGGTGACGACCCGCAGGTGCGGGAGGCGCTCGCGCAGCACCGGCACCGCGGCCCGCACCCGCTCCAGGTCGCGGTCGGTGCGCAGCACGACCCGCAGCATCAGCTCGCCGTCGGGGGAGCGGGTGACGAGGAGGTACTTCAGCTCGCCGCGGCGGGTGGGGACGTCGTACGGCTCGAGCCGCAGGTCGTCGACGGCGTCGGCGAGCAGCGGCAGGGCGGCGTGCAGCGCGGGCTCGTGCAGCCCGCAGTGGCGCAGGTCGACCCCGCGCCGGTCGCCGTCGAGGATGCCGAGGGTGACCTCGCCGGGGCGGCCGCCGACGGCGAGCTTGGCCTTGTTGCGGAACCCCGACTCGGGGGACGCCTGCGCCGGCGCCCACGCGCCGGCGGGGACGACCCCCGCGAGGGTCGCGGCCACGCCGGCCTGCTTGTCGTCGAGCTGACGCTCGTACGGCGTCCCCATCCGGGTGCACGAGCGGCACACCCCGGCGTCGAAGTAGT
This sequence comes from Lapillicoccus jejuensis, assembly GCF_006715055.1. Lineage (NCBI taxonomy): Bacteria > Bacillati > Actinomycetota > Actinomycetes > Micrococcales > Intrasporangiaceae > Lapillicoccus > Lapillicoccus jejuensis. The sequence continues at coordinate 3,763,556 of NZ_VFMN01000001.1, read as the reverse complement.
CGCACTGCACGAGCAGGCAGCCTACGGACCCGACGCCGGTGTCCCCGCCGGCGACGGGGTAGGAACGGGGGGTGGACAGCACCGAGGTCGTGGCCCGCCTGGAGGCCGAGCGCGAGCGGGTGCTCGCGCTCGCGGCGTCGTCGCGGGCCGACGTCGCGGCGATGGTGGAGGCGAGCCGGGACAGCAACGCCGACGACGAGCACGATCCCGAGGGGCAGACCATCGCCTACGAGCGCCAGCAGCTCGAGGCGCTCGGCTCGTCGGCGCGCCGGCGCCTCGCGGAGGTCGACGCGGCGCTGCAGCGGGTCGCCGACGGGACGTACGGCGTCTGCGAGGTGTGCGGGCGCCCGATCCCCGACGAGCGGCTCGAGGCCCGGCCGACGGCGACGCGCTGCGTGCAGCACGCGGGCTGAGGTCCGGCCGGGTCAGAGGTCCAGGCGGAAGGATCGCGCGACGCCGTACGCCTCGAAGCCGCAGCGGCGCAGGATCGGGCCGGAGGTGCCGACCCGGGCGTGGACCAACGCCGTCGTGGCCCCCAGCGCGCGGGCCTCGACGAGACGCCGGTGCAGGACGGCGCGGTAGGCGCCGCGGCCGCGCGCCTCGGGGCGGGTCGCGGCGCCGTACAGGCGCGCGACGCCGTCCGCGACCTGGAGGCCGCCGACCGCGACCGGGCGGTCCTCGAGGTGGCCGACGACGCGGCGCGAGTCCTGCTCGGCGAGCGGTCGGCCGAGGTCGGCCAGCTGCGTCGCGCGACGCGCCTCGGGGTCGCGCACGGGACCCCACACCGCGTCGCTCACGGCGCCGAAGTCGTCGATCCCAGCGGCGTCCTGGACGACCTCGGTGCACACGGGCGCGACGTCGCCGACGTCAGGGATCCCGCCGGCGAGGTCGCAGGCCACGATGTCGCAGCTCTCCTCGGCGACCGCGCCGACGGCGAGCAGGGCATCGGCGAGCTCGACCGGGCGCGCGGACGGGCTCAGCCACCACGTCATCCACGGCTTCCCGCGCTCGCGGGCCACGGCGGCGACCGCGGCGACGACGGCGGGCGCGTCCTCGGCGGGCCGGCCGGTGTCGAGCGGCGCGGCCCAGAACGGCGTGTGCGCCCAGTCCGGGTAGTCGACGACGGGGACGCCGGCGACCACCTCGGAGCGGGCCTGCTCCGGAACCCACAGCCACGCGTCGGAGGCGGCGAGGACCTGCTGCGTCGTCAGTGCCACGCGGGCGACGGTAGCGCCGCTGCGGCCGACGGCACCCGAGCGGGGCGCGGGCGCGCCGCTTAGGCTCGGTGCCGTGACCACTGCGCCGCACGCCCTCGTCACCGGCGCGAGCATCGCCGGCCTGTCCACCGCCTGGTGGCTGAGCCGGGTGGGTTGGCGGGTGACCGTCCTCGAGCGCGCCGACGGGTTCCGCGAGGGCGGGCAGAACGTCGACGTCCGCGGCGTCGGTCGCGAGGTGCTGCACCGGATGGGCCTGTACGACGCCGTCCTCGCCCGCAACACGACCGAGGTCGGCACCCGCTTCGTCGACGACGACGGCGGCGTCGTCGCCGAGCTGCCGTCGGACGACCCGGACGGGGCGACCGCCGAGCTCGAGGTGCTGCGGGGCGACCTGGCGGGCCTGCTGCGCGACCGGCTGCCCGAGACGGTCGAGCTCGTCTTCGGCGACAGCCTCGAGACGCTGACCGAGGAGGGCGACGCGGCGGTCGTCCGCACCCACGCCGGGCGCACCTTCCGCGCCGATCTCGTCGTCGTCGCCGAGGGCGTCCGCTCGAGCACCCGCGACCAGCTCCTCGCCGACGCCACCGAGCCCACGCCGCTCGGGATCACCATGGTCTTCGGGACCATCCCGCGCACCGACGACGACGACCGCTACTGGCGCTGGTACACCGCGCCCGGGGGCCGTCAGGTGCACCTGCGGCCCGATCCGCACGGCACGACCCGCGCGATGCTCGCCTACGCCCACGGCGACGACGAGGACGAGGGGCTGGCCGGGGTCGACCGCGACACGATGCTCGCGCGGCTGCGCGGGCGGTTCACCGACGCGGGGTGGCAGGCGCAGCGGGTCCTCGACGGGTTCGCGGCCTCCGACGACGTCTACGCCGACGACCTCGAGCGGATGACCGTGACGACGTATCACCGCGGGCGGGTCGTCCTCGCCGGCGACGCCGCCTGGTGCGTCACGCCGCTCGGCGGCGGGGGGGCCTCGCTCGCCCTCACCGGGGGGTACGTCCTCGCGGCGTTCCTCTCGACCTCGCCGGACGACCGGGAGGCCGCGCTGACGTCGTACGAGGCCTGGATGCGCGAGCTCGTCGACGCCGTGCCCTCGTTCCCCCGGGCGATGCGCCGCGTCGCCTTCCCGCAGACCGGGCTGGGGCTGGCCGTCCGCAACACCGCCGCGAAGGTGGCCACGTCACCGCCGTTCTCCACGCTGGCCGGGCGGTTCGGGCACGTGGCGCAGTCCGAGCAGCCGCTGCCCGAGCTGCGTGAGGCCGCGCCGGCCTGACCGGGTACGTGACCTAGCCTCGTCGCCGTGGACATCCGCGTGGCGCTGCCCGACGACGCCGAGGCGCTGACCGACCTGCACACGGACGTGTGGGAGGAGGCGTACGGCGCCCTCGTCGACCCCGAGGTCCTGGCCGACCGGCGCCGACGGCGTGCCGACCGGGTGCGACGGTGGCGGGAGTCGCTGACCGCCGGACCCGCGACGACGTACGTCGTCCCGTCGCCGGCGGGGGAGCGGCTCCTGGGGTTCGTCAGCGTCGGACCGGCGAGGAACGATCCCGAGAAGATCCTTCCCGAGACGGAGGTGTGGGCGCTCTACGTGCGGGCGGAGTGCTACGGCACCGGCCTCGGGCACGCGCTCCTACGCCGGGCGGTGGGCGTCGCACCCGCGGTGCTGTGGGTGCTCGACGGCAACGAGCGGGCGATGCGGTTCTACCGGCGGCAGGGGTTCGTGTTCGACGGGGCGACGGTGCGGGAGCCCGTCGGTCTCGAGCGGCGGATGGTGCGTCGGGGGCCGGCGGTCGTGGTCCGCGACCGGCGTCCCGAGGACCTGCCCGTGCTCGTCGAGCTGCTCGGTCGGCAGCAGCCGACCTCGCGCTACCCCTTCCGGTGGCCGCTGCCGTTCCCCGCCGAGGAGTTCCTCGCGCGCGAGAGCGAGGAACGAGCGTGGGTCGTCACCGTCGACGACGTCGTGGCCGGGCAGGTCACCGTGACCACCGTCGGGGACGACGACTTCGGCCGGCTGTGGCGCGCCGGGACGGGTCGCGCGAACGCCGGGCTGGGCTGCGTCTCGGCGTTCTTCGTCGACCTGGACCGACGCGGGCTGGGGCTCGGCGGCCGGCTCCTCGACACGGCGGTCGCGTGGGTGCGCGAGCAAGGACGGGTCCCGGTGCTCGACGTCGTGCAGCAGCACGGTGACGCGCTCGCGATCTACCGCCACCGCGGGTGGCGCGAGGTCGGGTCGGCGCGTCCGCCATGGCTGCCCGACGACGAGCCGCCGGTGCTGGCCATGGTCCTCGACGACCCGAGCGGTCAAGGGCGGCTGGCGACGACCCACTCGCCGTAGAACGCGACGAGACCGGCGGAGACGAACAGCCCGCAGAGGATCCAGAACCGCAGCGTCACGGTGATCTCGGCCCACACCATCTCGAAGTGGTGGTGCAGGGGAGTGATGCGGAAGAGGCGCCGGCCGGCGCCGTACCGGCGCTTGGTGTACTTGAACCAGCCGACCTGGAGGCTGACCGAGACGGTCTCGAGGACGAAGAGCCCGCCCATGAGGACGAGCAGCAGCTCGGTGCGGGTGAGGATGGCCAGGCCGGCGAGGGCGCCGCCGAGGCCGAGCGAGCCGGTGTCGCCCATGAAGACCTGGGCCGGGGCGGCGTTCCACCACAGGAAACCGAAGCAGGCCGCGGCGATGCAGGTCGAGACGACGGCGAGGTCCACGGGGTCGCGGACCTCGTAGCAGGCGCGCGAGGCGACGAGGCTGCAGCGCTGGCTGTTCTGCCAGACGCTGATGAGGGTGTAGCCGCCGAAGACCATCGCGCTGGAGCCGGCGGCGAGCCCGTCGAGGCCGTCGCTGAGGTTCACGCCGTTGCTGGCGCCGGCGATCATCAGGTCGGCCCAGATCACGAAGAGGATGAGGCCGACGACGGGCCCGAGGACGGCGAGGTCGATCGGGGTGTCGCGCACGAACGAGATGTAGTGGCTGGCCGGGGTGAGCCCGTCGCGCGAGAACCCGATGGCGAGCAGCGCGAACACGACGGCGACCAGGGTCTGGCCGAGGACCTTCTGCCGCGAGGTCAGCCCGAGCGAGCGCTCCCGCTTGATCTTCGTCCAGTCGTCGAGGAAGCCGACGACGCCGATGCCGACCATGAGGAACAGGACGAGGACGCCGGAGGCCGTCGGGGGAGTGAGGAAGGCGAGGTGGGCGACGGCGTACCCGAGCACGCTGGCACCGATGATGACCAGCCCGCCCATCTGCGGGGTGCCGCGCTTGGTGTGGTGGCTGGTCGGGCCGTCGTCGCGGACGAACTGACCCCAGCCGTGCCGGGTCGCGAACCCGATGTACCACCGGGTCCCCAGCAGGGAGACGAGCAGCGCGACGAGCGCGCCGACGACGACGAGGATCACGGGACCACCGCGTCACGGCAGGGGGACGGCGGGGGACAGCTCACCCCTCGTTCCTACCGGACGGCCCTCACGGGAGGCTCAACCCCACGCCGACGATGCGGCGGGTGACGGTGGTCCGTCGAGGGCGCGACGTCGACCGACTCAGGTCGGCGGCGGCGTCGGGGAGCCGTCGACGAGGTCGACGGCCTCGGCGAGCGTGAGGCTGGAGCGGGCCAGGACCTGGGCGATCCGCTCGTCGCGCGAGGCGGACGGGTCGAGGGTGAACGTCTCCACCCTGACGTCGTCGTTCAGGTCGCCCACCCGCGGCGGCGGGGGCGGGTGGGGGTCCGTCTTCGCCCGGTCCGGGCCCGTCTGCTGGCTGCTCATCCGCAGACCGTAGCCCGTTCAGTGGTTGGCGATGACGAGCTCGGCGACGAGGCCCTCCTGCAGGGTGAAGTGGTAGTCGAGGTCGGCGACACCGCCCGGGAAGGTGCCCTCGAGGCGCACGGTGACGACCCAGTGGTCGGTGTCGAAGCGGTGGGCGCCGATCTGCTCGGTCGTGTACTCGAACTCGGACCCCGCGCTGCGCAGGAAGGACAGGACGCGGTCACGTCCGCGGAACGTCTCGCCCTGGTCGACGACGACGACGTCGTCGCTCGTGCACGCGACTGCGGTGGCGGCGTCGTGGGCGGTGTGGGCGGTCATGAACTCGCGGACCGTGGTCGGCAGGGTGTCGGTCGAGGTGTCGGGGGAGGTGTCAGGGCGCTGTGTCATGCCCCCACCGTCACCGCTCTCGGCGCGAGAAGGTCAAGCCGTGGACCTTCCCCCCGGGGGAGAGTCCACACTGCTGGGGTGCTGACGATCGGCGAGTTCTCCCGGCTGACCCAGCTCAGCGCCCGGACCCTGCGTCGGTACCACGAGGCGCAGCTGCTCGAGCCGGCCGTGGTCGACGCCGCCACCGGTTACCGCTACTACGACGTGGAGCAGATCCCGACCGCGCAGGTCATCCACCGGCTGCGCGAGCTCGAGGTGCCGCTGGGTGACGTGCAGCGCATCCTGCGCAGTCCCGAGCCGCAGGTCCGGGCGGCCCTCGTGGCGGAGCACCTCGAGCGGCTCGAGGACGAGCTGGGCCGCACCCGCGCGGCGATCGTGTCGTTGCGGCGGCTGCTGCGGCCCGATCCGGCTCCCATCGAGGTCACGGTGCGCGCCGAGCCGGCCCGCACCGTCGCGGCGGTGGAGGGGGTGGTCGACAGCGGCGACGTCGCGAGCTGGTTCGCCGGCGCGATGGCCGAGCTGCTGGCGGTCGCGGGGGAGGCGGCGACGGGTCCACCGGGCGGCACCTACGACAACGCCCTGTTCGAGCAGGGCCGAGGTCGTGCGGTCGTCTACCTGCCGAGCACGACACCACGTGCGACCGGGCGCGTGCACCCGCTGACCCTCCCGGCCGTCGAGCTGGCCACGACCGTCCACCCGGGTGAGCACGACGGCGTCGAGGTGACCTACGGCCAGCTCGGCACCTGGGTGGTGCAGAACGCCATGTCGGTCGCGGGGCCGGTGCGCGAGGTCTACCTCGTCGGCCCGCGCGAGTCCCCGGACCCGACGGCATGGCGTACGGAGATCGGTTGGCCGGTGTTCCGCGTCGTCTGACGATCGCGGCGAGGGGAGCCTTGGTCCGATCGTACTGACATAATGTCGATTATCGGCGTTGAGATCCTTGTGTGACCCTGTCCATCCTTGGCCCGGGCGGCGGATGGATCTCTGCAACCACGAGCGCCAGCGTCGAGATGTGGGCATGATGACCAGCGGGGCATTCGACCAGGCCGAGCGAACCCGACAGCGTGACGAGGGTGGTGGATGTTCATGAAGGGCTACCACCATCCGTCCTCGATAATTTCGTCGAGCCACGCGCCGACCCATCCGGCCGGCCCGACTCAAGGCGACGGCAAGGCCGCTCAGCATGAGGTCGACGTTGTTGACGAATTATCTCAGGGAAACGCCGATACACTCGTCAACGTGAAATCGGTGAAGACCGAATGACTCATAGGAGATCGGGCTGGAGGGCTGAGCGCGGACGTCACGTCGTTGTCGCCTGTGCGATCATGGCAGGGCTCATCTCGGCTGGCTGCTCGACTGACCGGGCGTCGAGCAAAACCTTTGACCCGCGCCAGCTGTTGATGAGCGCGCAGGAACTGTCGACGCTCACCACTGAGCTAGGAACATCTCCGGCGGGTGACCGGTTCCGTATGACCCCGTCCGATGACTATCCCGAGTGGTATGGAACCACCGTCAATGCGAGAAATGGAATCGCGTTCACGGCGGAAGTCAACAGGGCTTCTGGGGATCTGGGCGCGTCTGTGTTCATGAAGGAGACGGATCCAGAAATGTTATATCGCGCCAAGTGGGGTGCAGATTCTGGGCGAACATCCCAGTCTCCTGTTTCCGGCTTCGTGGACACATCCATCGTATGTGGTGTCAGAGACCAAACTGCGTGCCTGGCCTGGACGTGGCAAGGCAGGAAGAGCCAGTACACCCTCCGGTTAGTGTTCGACTCTATCCACGAGCCGCTCGAAGAGTCAGTGTTCAAGAAGTATGTCGAGCGTGCAGCCATTGATTTTCTTAGCCGACTCTCCTCTCAATGAGGTACAAAGACAACCCCTGAACGACCTCGGGCTCTCCCCAGCAGGACACCGGTGCCACAATTCGCGAGATGAGGTCAGGGTCCCTGCTCTGACGGCGTCGAAAACGGGTTGAGCCCGACGCTCGGCCGATTCGCTCACCCGAACATCGATCTCGCAGCATCCAGTCCGGCGACCTCGACAGTCGCCTTCCCCTCGAGCGACTCCCAGCGGTCCTCGGTGAGTTGCAACCGGTGGGACACGACGACCTGGTCGCCGCGCCGATCGCGTGAGATCCCGTCGGGCCGGTAGCCCAATCGGCGCGACACACCCTGCGACGCCACGTTGACCGCGAACACCTCCGTCGTCGCGTCGCCCCAGGTGGTCGAAGGCGAGGGCGAGGAGCGCTGTCCGAGCCTCGGTGCCGTAACCCTGGCGGTGGTGTCCCAGCCCGAGCCAGGACCCGGTCGAGACCTCTCTGGTCACCGCGAAGTCGCGGGCGCGCAGGGTGACCTGGCCGATCACCGTGCCTCTCCCCCCAGGACACGGCCAGCCCGAGCGCCCAGGAGTCTGCTTCCCAGGACGCCAACCGGCGCCAGTGCGCCTGCAGCACGGAACGGGCCCGCTAATGAGGTGTCCCTTCCGTCCACGGCGTGAGGAAGGGCCGCTCCCCCGGCGCGTGGAGGCCGGTCGCCGCGAGCTCGGCGAGGGCGACGAGCTCGGCCTCGTCCGGGAGCCGCAGCACCAGCCGCGGCGTAGTGAGGACGATCCCGTACGGGGGCCACAGGTCGGCGAACACTCGAGCATCCTGGCCCCGGGGGCCCGTCCGCACCAACAGGCAGTGGCCAGCGTCCGCGGACCGCGGCGCATGCTCAGGGCCACGCGACCCCGCACTGCCTGTCGGTGCGTCCGCCCCGGTCCATCAGCCCGTCGCGGAACGCTCGCGGCGTCACGCCGGTGTGCTCGCGGAACCGCCGGATGAGGTGCCGCTCGTCAGTGAACCCGGTGCTCGCCGCGATCTCCCTCACCGCGAGCGGCGTGTGCGTGAGCAGCTCGGTCGCGGCCCGCAGTCGCGCGTCGGCGCGGTAGGCGTACGGGCTCGACCCGGTCGCGCTGCGGAACCGTCGCCGCCAGGTCTCGTACGGCATCTCGGCCCGTGCCGCGACGCCTCGCAGGTCGACGGTTCCGGCGAGGTCGGCCTCGAGCAGGGCGCACGACCGGCGCAGCCACCCCTCCCCCTCCCCCGCGTCGTTCCCGGGGGCGGACGCCGGCGCCGCGGCGCCCGCGGCCTCGACGAGCATCGCCAGCAGCCGCAACCCCTCCGCCGCCCGCGACCCGTCGTCGACCGGTCGCGCCCGACCCGCGAAGACCCCCAGCCGCTGAGCCCACGGCTGCACCGGCAGCCGCAGCAGCGGCGTGGACCCGAGCCGCCCCGCACGGTCCGCCGCCTCGACCACCGGCCCGTCGAACACCGCGAACACCTCGTCCCACCCGCCGCCGTCCGGCCCGTACCAGTGCGGCCGCCCGGGCCGCACGACCACCAGCGTCCCGGCCGCGACGACCTCGTCGTGGTCGGCGTCCCGGTAGCGCCCGGTCCCGGCGGTGACGAACGTGAAGCCCCAGTGCGGGTGCCGTCGTACGGACCCCACGGGCAGTCCCCCACCACCCACCAGCCGGCCGGCGGCGAGCACGTGCACGAGGCCCCCGTACGACGCCCCGTACGGCGTCCTGCTCGTCCGGCTCACACCGGCAGTCAACCAGGACGTCCCCCGCGACCACGACGTACCGGGACCAGCGTCCGAGGCCGGAGTGGACTGTGCGTCATGACGACCACGACCAGTCTCCCCGAGCTCACCACGCCGTACCCCGTCCCCGACGACGCGGTCGACCACTTCCGCCACCACGGCTTCGTCCGCCTGCGCCAGGTGGCGACCTCGCAGGAGGCCGACGCGTTCCGCCCGGCCATCGCCCGTGCCGTCGAGCGCCGTCTGGTCGATCTGCCTCCGCTGGAGGAGCGCGACCGCTACGGCATGGCCTTCGTCCAGGCGATGAACCTGTGGACCGAGGACGCGGACATCGCCCGCTTCGTGCACGCCTCCCGGTTCGCCGGTGTCGCCGCGGCGCTGCTCGGCGTCGAGCGCGTGCGGCTCTACCACGACCAGGCGCTGTTCAAGGAGCCCGGCGGCGGCTACACCCCGTGGCACCAGGACGCGCAGTACTGGCCGCTCGACGGCAACCGGTGCCTGACGATGTGGATGCCGCTGGTCGACATCACCCCGGCCCACGGCGGGCTCGCGTTCGCCGCCGGCAGCCACCACGACGGGCCGCTGTCCGACATCGGCATCTCCGACGCGTCGCAGGACCACTTCGAGCGGCTCGTGCACGAGCGCGGGCTCGCCGTCGACGAGCCCGTCGCGATGCGCGCCGGCGACGCCTCCTTCCACTCCGGGTGGACGGTGCACCAGGCCCTGGGCAACACCGCCACCCGGATGCGTGAGGTGATGACCGTCATCTGGTTCGCCGACGGCCTGGTCGTGCGGCCGCCGGCGAACCCCGCTCAGGTCAACGACCTGCGCACCTGGCTGCCCGGGCTCGAGCCGGGTGACGTCGCCGCGTCCGACGCCAACCCGGCCCTGCCCCGGCTCGCCTGAGCCCGGTCGCTCAGCCCCCGAAGCGCCGCCAGGCGACCTCGGGGGCCCGGTAGAACCGCACCCCCGCCGCCTCCCACCGCGGCGCCTGCGCGGCGAGCTGGACGAGGTAGGCCTCGAGGTCGTGGCTGCGCTGGGTCGACCAGCCGAGCTGGGCGATGCCGGCCAGCCGCGGGAACGCCATGTACTCGACCGGGCCGATCGAGGGCAGCGTCTCGGTCCACACCGGGGCGAGCACGCCGGCGATCGACGAGTCGGGGACCCCGGGCACCAGCGTCGCCGGGTCCCACGTGTACGAGTCGGTGACGGAGACCAGCCCGGCCCAGTCCTGCCCGTACGGCGTGCTCGCGTCGTACTTCATGTCGAGGTAGGCGTGGTCGGCCGGTGCCATGACCAGCCGCTCCCCCTTGGCCGCCGCCTCCTGGGCCAGCGCGATGTCGGCGTCCGACCCGGCCGTCCCCCAGTACGCGGCGACGCTGCCCCTCGCCGGGTCGGCCGCCGCGGTCTGGTGCCAGCCCCACATCTGCTTGCCGTTGCGGTGCAGGATGCGCTGCGCCGCGTCGACCATCTTCGTGTAGTCGGCCGCCGTCGTGCTGTGCGCCTCGTCGCCGCCGATGCTCACGTAACGACCGGGCGTGAGGGCCGAGATCTCGCTCAGCACGTCGTCGAGGAAGCGGTAGGTCACCGGCTTGCTCGCGCACAGTGACGAGAACCCGACGTCGGTGCCGGTGTAGCGCGGGGGTGCGACGCCGTCGCAGTTGAGCTGGGCGTAGCTGGCCAGCGCCGCGTTGGTGTGCCCGGGCAGGTCGATCTGCGGCACGAGGGTGATGTGCCGCGCGGCGGCGTACGCGACGAGCTGCCGGAACTGCGCCTGCGTGTAGTAGCCGCCGGGCGTCCCGCCCGTCTCGATCGCCCCGCCGTACGTCGCCAGTCGGGGCCAGCTGCGGATGGCGAGGCGCCACCCCTGGTCGTCGGCGAGGTGCAGGACGAAGGTGTTGAGCTTGAGCGGCACCATCGCGTCGAGGTAGCGCTCGACCTCGCCGACGGTCATGAAGTGGCGCGCGACGTCGAGCATCGCCCCGCGGAGGGGGTAGCGCGGGGTGTCGGTGACGAGCACCTGCGGCACGCTCCAGGTCGCGCCGGCCTGCACGGTGGCCGCCTCGACGGACGGCGGCATCAGCTGCCGCAGGGTCTGCACGCCGTGGAAGAGGCCGTCCGCGGTCGGCGCGGTCAGCCGGGCGCTCGTCCCGTCGACATCGAGCCGGTAGCCCTCCGTGCCGAGACCGCTCGGGCCGCCGACGGCGAGGACGACCCGTCCGGCGTCACCGGTCGAGCCACCGCGCACGACCCGCCACGGGTACCCGGTGGGGGTGCGCAGGAACGCGGCCAGGTCCTGGGCGACCTGGAGGGTGTCCGGGCGCGCGTGCGCGCCGACGTCGATGACGCTGGCGCGGGAGAACGTCAGGGTGCCGGTCCGCGTGACGAGCGAGGTGGGCGTCGGCAGGACGCGCTGGGCCGGTGACGGCTGCGCCGTCGCGCTGGTCGAGGACGGGCCGGCCACCGTCGAGGCGAGAGCCGGGGGCCCGGCGGTGCCGAGCAGGAGGCCGCCGGCGACGGCGGTGGAGGCCACGAGGGCCGTGAGTCGGGTGCGCATGTCGTGCCGTCCTTCGGTGAGGGTCGAACGGGTTCCGGCCGGGGTGGGCCTGGGGGTGGGCCGGGGACCGGTGCTGTCTACCCGCGTCACCCCCGTCCATGTGCCGAGCGGACGTTCCAGCCGGTGAGGGTGACCACGGGCGCGGCGCCCTGCAGGTCCTCGGTCGGGTACGTGGCGGTCAGCACCTGCCGCTCCCCCGGCGCCAGGCTGACGTCGTCGACGTCCCAGGTCGCCGTCCGCACCTGGTCGTCGCCGCCGTACGGCGCCCCGTCGGCCCGGCCCCGGCGCACGTCGGCCCGCAGGAACAGCGCGGTCGCCCGGGGTGAGGTGTTCTCCAGCGTGACCGTGGTCCGCGACCACCCGCCGGCGGATGTCGTCGTCGACGACATCCGCACGGTCGCCGTCGGCAGGTCCCGAAGCCCGGTGAGGTCGCCGTACCGCACCATCGTCGCCTGCGGGTTGCCCAGCGTTGCGGGCCAGTCGACGACGTCGGCCTGGGTCGAGTACCAGTAGGTGCTGCGGTCCACGACCCGCCCGTCGCGGTGCAGGACCAGCCGCACGAGGTACGTCGTCGCGCGCTGCGGCGGCGCCGTCGCCGCGGGCACCGTGAGGTGGACGACGCCCGTGCGCAGCCCTTCGGACGGCACCGTCCCGACGGCCCCCCGGCCGCGGTCGAGGACGGTCCCGTCGGGGCGGACGACGTCGGCGGTCACCGACAGCCCGCTCACCCCGGACCCGGTGAGGTTGTCGACGGCGACCGTGCCGGTGGCCGGGTCGAAGATGGCGTGCAGCGCCCGGTTCGCCTCTTGGGCACCGAAGAAGCTCCCGGCCTGGTCGTAGTCCGCGTTGTAGAGGTCCCACAGCAGGGTCGGCCAGCCCTTGTTGGCCATCCAGTAGATCGTCCCCGTCGACGGGGAAGCGGCGTCGTGGGAATGCAGGATGAAGGCCTCGAACTGGGCTCGCACGTTCTCGTAATTGGCCAGCTGCGCCTCGCGGACGTAGCCGTCGAGGTCGGACCAGGTGCCGTACCGGGCCCGGAGCGCCGCGTCGAAGTTCGCCAGGGTCCCGAACGCGTAGCCGGTCGTGCCGGTCTCGGCGTTGGCGTGGTACTGGTTCGCGGTCGGGTCCTGCCACAGACGCCGCTGGTCGTCGGCGGAGAGGAAGCGGTTCATCGAGTCATGGGTCGGCACCGTGTGCCCGGCGCTCTGCTCGCTGTCCAGCGACCAGGCTCCACCGTCGTTGGTCAGGCTCGGGTCGTCGGCGTAGCTGGTGTGCGTCCGGTCGTACCAGTAGCTCGGCGGCACCCAGTCGTAGGGACCCTCCTTCTCCCCCGCCGGCCCGAGCCGGGGCGTCGACTTGTTCTCCGCCGAGGCGATGACCGGCACGTCGAGGTCCTCGGCGTGGAACGCGGCGAGCGTGACCCGTTCCTGCGCCGGCACCGGATTGTTGTCGCTCCACTGGAAGGTGAACACCGACGGGTGGTCGCGCAGGACGCGAGCGAGATTGGCCGCCGAGTCGCCCAGCACCCGCAGGTCCGGCGCGCTCACCGGCTGGTCGGTCGGCAGCTCCCACGCGTCGCAGCAGGAGAAGCCCGAGGCGACGAGGATGCCGGCGGCGTCCATCCGGTCGTAGAAGTCCTGGGGCATGAAGTGCCCCTCGACCCGGATGGTGTCGAGCCCGGCGCTGCGCAGCAGCCGGATCTGCTGGTCGGTGTCGGCGGCGGAGTAGCGCAGGAAGAGGTCGGGCTGGAACCCGCCGCCGCGCAGCACGATCGGCCGCCCGTCGACGGTGTACTGGCGCACGCCGTCGGGCGCAAGGGTCGAGGGACCCACCAGCCGGCTCGAGACGGTCCGGATCCCCAGCCGGCTCGTCGTGCTGGCCACGACGTGCCCGTCGGAGAGGAGCGCCGTCACCGTCGTGTAGAGCGGCTGGCCACCCATCCGGTAGGGCCACCACACGGCGGGGTGGTGCAGGACCAGGGACGGTGCGTCGGCGGGGGTGATCGCCACCGCGCGGCTCGTGTGCGCCGGGACGAGGACCTCCGTCGTGGCGTAGACGGGCTCGGTCCGGTCGTCCGGCGGGACCACCACGGCGGCCACGGTCGCCCGTCGGGGCCGGTCGGCGCTGTTGGACACCGTCCCCAGCACGCTCAGACGGGTGCTCGACAGATCAGCCGCGGTGTCCTGCACGACGTGCGCGTCGTCGAGCGCGACGTCGTCGCTGCCGCGCACCTGCACCGGGAACTGGATGCCGGTGTTCTGGTCGGGTGGGATCTGGCTCCAGTCGATGTCGGAGACGGTGAACATCCGCAGGGGGTCGTTCGGGTGCACCTTCATCGCCAGGACGTTCTGTCCGTGCGGGCGCACGAGCGCGGTCACGTCGATCCGGTGCTGCGTGTAGGCGCCGGTCACCTCGTCGTGGGTGGCCACCTCGTGCCCGTTGACCCACACGTCCGCCTCGCCGACGACACCGTTGACGACGAGCTCGACGTGGCCGGAGCGGGCGGGGGTGGCGAAGGTCGTGCGGTACCACCAGGGCACGGCGAACCGGGCGACCGTCTCGCGTCCCGTGGTCTGGGTGCCGAAGCAGCGCCGCATCGTGTCGGAGAAGAAGACGTGCGGGCACACCCCGTTCTGCAGCAGCGCGGTGATCTCGGTGCCGGGGGCGCCGGCGTCGTCGGGCCGCACCGGCAGCCAGCCCCGGGTCGGGTAGCCCACCCGCGAGACGGCCCCACCGGCGCCGTGGTCGTCGGCCGTGCTCGCCACCTGCCACCCGCCCAGCCCGACCGTCGTCGTCCCGACGTCGGCCGGGGCGTGGGCACGCACGGCGGCGGCCAGCGCCACCAGGGCGGGGTCGGGCGTGCTCGTGACGGACGTCGGACCGGTCGCCACGGCGGCACCCGCGACGGGTGAGGACGACACGGCCGGCAGGAGCGCCGCGAGGACGGCGACGACGACGATCGACCACCGGGCGCGGGTCGTGGGTCTCATGCGGGCTCCTCGAGGACGGCGGGGGCGTGCTCCCCGAGCGCGCGCTCGGCGAGCAGCAGCGCCCCGTGCAGCGGGGCGTCGTACGGGCGGTGGGCGGGGACGACGACGGGCGGGACCGGCACGCCCCGCTCGAGCGCGCGCCGCAGCCGCGGGAGCAGCACGTCGCCGGCGCGGACCAGTCCCCCGGCGACGACGACCACGTCCGGGTCGAGCAGGCAGCAGGCGTTGACGAGGGCGAGGTCGAGCAGCGCCAGCGCCGGCTCGAGCGACTCGCGCAGCGCGACGTCGTCCCCGAGCAGCACCTCCACCCCGGTGGTACGGCGCCCCGCGGCGGCGGCCGCCCGGTCGTCGAGGACCCGGCCGCTCACCGCCTCCTCCAGCGGCGCCCGGCCGTCGCGCGCCCCGGGGGTGCCCGGCGCGACCAGCTGGTAGGCGATCTCGCCGGCGACGCCGTGCGCGCCGCAGAGGACGACGCCGTCGACGACGACCGCGAGGGCGAGCCCGGTGCCGAGGTTGAGGTAGACCCCGCACCGGCTGCCCACGAGCGCGCCGGACGCGGCCTCGGAGGCCGCCCCCGCCTTGACGTCGTTCCCGACGGCGACGGGGACGCCCGGCCCGACGAGCCGCCCCAGCCGCTGCCGCAGGGCGTCGGCGAAGCGCAGGTCCTCCCAGCCGTCGATGGTCGGCGCGAGCAGGACGCCGTCCGGTCCCGGGACGCCGGGGCAGACCGCGCCCACCGCGACGAGCCGGCCGGCGCGCGCGGTGAGCAGCTGCCGGGCGAGGTCGGCGGCCCGCGCGACCACCTGCTCGGCGCCGTCCGCGGCCCGGGTCGGGCCGGTCCGCCGGTCGACGACGGTGCCGTCGGGACGGGCGAGGGCGACCTGGACCTTGGTGCCGCCGACGTCGACGCCGAGCAGCAGCGGCGCGGCGGCGAGGGTCACGCGGTCACCGCGGGCGGCTCGGCGTGCTCGTCCTCGTCGCGCGCGTCGACGCCGTGCTCCTGCAGCTCGACGTACGCCTCGCGCACCTCGATGGGGCCGAAGGGCCAGGAGCGTCGCACCCGGGCCCAGACGAGGAAGGCGACGACGCCCGCGACGATCCAGAGCAGCGACAGGCCGATCGACAGCGGGGTGGCCGAGACGTAGACGTACGCCCAGCCGACGAGGGCGACGACGGCCGGTAGCGGGTAGAGCGCCATCCGGTAGGGCCGGCGCAGCGTCGGCTGCCGGCGGCGCAGGACCACCAGGGCCGCCACCTGGGCGATGGACTGCACGATGACCGCCACGGCGGTGAGCATGTTGATGACGGTGGTGAGGTCGAGCAGCGAGCCGGCCGCGGTGACGACGCCCATGAAGACCAGGGCCACCGACGGGTAGCCGCCCTTCGGCGAGAGCCGGGCGAAGGCGGGCAGGAAGACCCGGTCGCGGGCGGCGTTGTAGGGCACCCGCGACCCGCCGAGCAGCCCGGCGAACACCGACCCGAAGGCGGTGACGATGATGAGGACCGTGACCAGCGCAGCGGCGCCGTGGCCCCAGCTGCGGGTCACCGCGAGGCTGGCCACCGAGCTCGACGAGGCGACCTCCTGCCACGGCACCGCGCCCATGACGCCGACGTTGAGGGTGAGGTAGACGAGCATCATCGCGAGGATCGAGACGATGATCGAGCGCGGCATCGACCGGCCGGGGTCGCGCAGCTCGTCACCCATGTAGGCCGTCGTGTTGTAGCCGAGGTAGTCGTAGACCGCGATGAGCAGCCCGGCGCCGAGCCCGGTGAAGAACGGACCGCCCGCCCGGAACGCCCCCTGCGGGAAGGTGAAGGCCAGGCTCGCGTCGAAGTGGGTGTAGCAGGCGGCGATGACGAGCACGACGGTGACGATCATGACGACCCACAGAGCCGTCGTGAGCAGCCGGATCGACTCGATGCGACGCAGCAGCGCCACCATGACGACGGCGACGACGAGCAGGCCGATCGCGTGCACCTCGAGCCAGCTCATGTCCGGGAAGAAGAATCCCAGGTACTGGACCAGTCCGATGACGCCGGTGGACATGATGAGCGGGATGCTGATGACCGCGGTCCACGCGAAGAGGAACGGCATGAGCTTGCCGGTGCGGTACTGGAAGGCCTCGCGCAGGTAGAGGTAGGTCCCGCCCGCACCGGGCATCGCCGCCCCGAGCTCGGCCCACACCAGCCCGTCGGCCAGGGCGAGGACCGCCCCGATCACCCAGCCGAAGACGGCCTGCGGGCCGCCCATCGTCGCCACCATGAGCGGGATCGTGACGAACGGCCCGATGCCGCACATCTGCGTCATGTTGATGGCGGTCGCGGACCAGGGGCCCACCCGACGTCGGAAGTGCCCCTCCTGACCCTGCTCCACCGTTCCCGTGCTGGCAGTCATCGTGGCGAGCCCTCCTCGGCCGTCGTCGCTGGGAGGCACATTAGTAAGAGAGTCTTCCGAATGACAAGGGTCCTGACCCGACGACGTCCGGTCGGTGCGATGATCACCCGGTGTCGGTGTCCAGGCTGAGCTCGCCGGTCAGCTCGACGAGGTCCGTGCGGCTGGCCAACGAGCGCGTCGTGTACGACGTCCTCGGGCTGGGTCGTCCGCTGTCGGCGCCGGACCTCGTCGAGGCGACGGGTCTGTCCAAGCCGACGGTGGGCCTGGCCCTGGCCCGGCTCGAGGAGGTGGGCCTGGTCCGCCAGAGCGGCCGGCGTTCCGGCGCCACCGGGCGGTCGCCGCGCATCTTCGCGCTCGAGGCGTCCGCCGGCGGCGCGCTGGCCGTCGACGTCGGCCGGCACCGGGTGCGTGCGGCGAGGGTCGACCTCGCCGGCGCTGTGGTCGGCCGGGCCGAGTCCGACGCGGACGGGCGGTCGGCCCGCGCCCTCGTCGACCAGGTGCTGCGTCTCGCGGCGCGGCTGTGCCCGGAAGCGGACCGGGGAAGGGTCAGCCACACGGTCCTCGGCAGCCCCGGGGTGTACGACGCCGCCGCCGACGTCATCCGGCTCGCCCCCAACCTGCCCGGGTGGGACCGTCCCGCCGTGCTGCGACGGCTGCGGGCCGGGCTGCCCGGCACGCTGCTGGTCGACAACGACATCAACCTCGCCGCCCTCGCCGAGCTGGACGCGCTAGAGTCCCCGGCCGACCCCTCGCCCGAGAGGGACGCGCCGGGTCCGTCCTTCGTCCTCGTCTCGGTCGGGACCGGCCTCGGCATGGGCATCGTCGAGGACGGACGGGTCCTGCGCGGGGCCCGAGGCGCCGCCGGCGAGATCTCCTACCTGCCGGCGGACCCCTCCCCCACGGCGGGGCCCACCCGGATCGAGGAGCTGACCGGGTCCGCGGCCATCGTGCGCGCCGCCCAGGACCTCGGCCTCGACCTGCCCTCGGCGCAGGCCGTCTTCGACGCGGCCCGGCACGGCTCCCCCGTCGCCGCCCAGGTCGTGGAGCGCGAGGCCGAGCGACTGGCCCTGGCCGTCGCGGCCGTCGTCGCCGTCCTCGACCCGCCGCTGGTGCTGCTCGGCGGCGGGATCGGCCGCAACGGCGACCTGCTGCTCGAGCCGTTGCGCGCGCACCTCGCGGCCCGGCTGCCGTTGCCGGTCCCCGAGATCCGCCTGTCGCGCCTCGACGTCGACGCCCCGCTGCAGGGCGCGCTCGTCCAGGGCGTCCTGCACGCCCGGCGGCACGCGTTCGACGCGGCGCGACCCGCCGACGCCGCGCCCTGATCCCGTCCCGACCCGGGCCCCGCCCGTCAGCCCAGGGTCGCCCGCATCGCCGGCCACGCCGTCTCGGCGAACCCGGCCGCCTCGTACATCCCCCGGCCCTGCGCGGTGGCGAGCAGCTCGACGCGCCGTACCCCTGTGGCCGCCGCCCAGGCCATCACCGCCTCGAAGGCCGCGCGGCCGTGACCGCGGCCCCGGTGGGCCGGGTCGGTGCAGACGTTGCCGACGAGCACGTCGCGCCCGGCCGGCACGGACGGCGACGGCATCGCGTCCCGGATGCTGCCGACCGCGCAGGCGACGACCGCGCCCTCCACCTCGACGAGGACGAACCGGTGGCCGGGGTCGGTGAGCCGCTCGCGGAACCAGCACGCGGCCGACTCCTGCCACGCCGCGCCGTCGGCGGGGACCCCCATCGACGCGAACATCTCCGCCCGCAGCCGCACGAGATGGGTCACGTCGTCGACCCCCGCCGTCCGGACCGTCCGCTCCTCCACCGGCTGCAGGCTAGCCCGCGCTACGCGCTCCGTCGCTGCGCCGTGTCCAGCTGCTGCAGCGTCGTCCCCGCCCACGAGAACGCGTCGGCGAAGGCGGCCTCGAGGTCCGGGACCGGGACCGGGGCGTCCGGGGACGGCGCCAGCCCGAGCTGGTAGTCCCGGGCCGCGCGGACGACGTGGGACAGCGGCGTCGTCCGGGCGCCCGTGACCGGCTCACCGAAGGCGGCCAGCGCGAGGGTCTCGTCGACGTCGAGGAACTGCCGGAGCTGGTCGACGGACATCGAGAGGTGCAGGTCCAGGGCGGACAGCATCCCGGCGGCGAAGGCGACGTCCCGCGAGCCCAGGCCGAGGCCCGCCGCGAGGTTCTCCACGGAGCGGGCGCGGACGAGCACGTCGAGGTAGCGGCTGCGGCCCTCCGAGCGCCACGGACGCAGCAGGATCACGCTCATCCAGTTCTGGATCTGCCGGGTGCCGGCGAGGACGACGGCGTCGCGCAGCGAGGCGACCCTGCGCCTGGTCTCCCCCGCCCGACCGATCGACGCCAGCCGCAGGACGCCCACGGCGAGGCTGGGGTCGGTGCGCAGCAGGTCGACGACCTCGCCGACGTCGAGGTCGGACTTGAGCATCAGCGAGGCCATCGCCAGCCGCGACAGGCCCTCGGGCTCGAGCGCCCGACCCGTGACGACGACGGGCCGGTCGACGAGGTAGCCCTGGAACAGGTCGAAGCCGAGGTCGTACGCCGTCGCGTGCTGCTCGGCGGTCTCCACCCGCTGCGCGAGGACGCGGGTGTCGTGGTCCCGGGCGAGCGCGGCGAGGTCCGCCAGCTCCCCGGCGGTGTGGCGGCCGACGTCGACCTTGACGACGTCGACCAGCTCGAGCAGCGACCGGTCGTCCTCTCCCCCGTCGACGCCGTCCAGCGCGAGCGTCCACCCCTGCTCGACGAGACGCCGGCAGCCGTCCACCGCCTCGACGTCGGCCCCCAGGCCGGAGGGGACCTCGAGGACGACCCGGCGCGGGTCCGGGAACAGCATCGGCAGCTCCCCCGTCAGCACCGACTGGTCGATGTTGCAGAAGGCCAGCGAACCGTCGGTCACGACGTCGAGGCCGATGGTCATGGCGTTGAGCGCGACGTCCGCGGTCATCGAGGCCGCCTCGTACTCGTCGCCCGCCGCGTCCGCGGCCCCGCTCGCCCGGAAGAGCAGCTCGTAGCCGACCGTCGCACCGCTCCGGTCCGCGATCGCCTGGCGACCGACCACCGCCTGGGCCGGGAGGGGCCCGTCGTCCGTCGCCATGGAGCCTCCTGGGGGGTGCACGGGTTGCGCACGGGTCATCGGCCGGGGCGAGCGGACCCTGAGGAGAGTGGCGGGACAAGGGCGCCCCCGTCGGGTGACGATGGCGTCATGACCGACGCCTCCGGCCAGTCCTTCCTCGTCGTCGGCGCCAGCGGCGCCCTCGGCTCCCGGATCGCCCGCGGCCTCGCGGACGCCGGTGCAACCGTCAGCGCCCACGGGCGCTCCGACGAGTCCCTCGCGCGGCTCGACCTCGACGGGGCGCACCGCCTCACCGGCGACCTGCGCCAGCCCGCCCTGCCGCAGCAGCTCGTCGACGCCGCCACGCAGCGCCACGGACGGCTCGACGGCGTCGTCTACGCGGCGGGCGTCGTCGCCTTCGGCCCCGCGGCGCGGCTCGACGACGACACCCTCGACGACCTCACCCTGCTCGACTTCCTCGCTCCCGTGCGGCTCGTCCGGGCGGCGCTCGGGGTGCTCGGCCCGGGCGGCGTCGTCGCGGCCCTCACCGGTGTCCCGGCGGAGCGACCGTTCCCGAACATGGCGGCGTACGGCGCCACGAAGGCCGCCCTCTCGTCGTACCTCACCGCCGTCCGCGTCGAGTCGCGCCGCTCCAAGGTGCGCGTCCTCGACCTGCGCCCACCGCACACCGAGACCGGCCTGGCCACCCGCGCCATCGCCGGCGACCCGCCGTCCATGCCGACCGGCCTCGAACCGGACGCCGTCGCCGCCCGCTGCGTCGCGGCGATCCTCGGCACCGACACCGAGGTGGCGAGCGGCGACTTCGGCTAGCCCACCCGGCGGGCCAGGACGACGTGCTCGAGCCCCGGCCGGTCCGGGGCCTGCCGGACCTCCGCGACGGCGAACCCGTGGCGGGCCAGGTCACGTCCGAGCTCGTCCCGCTCACGGAAGCGCAGCGTGGACGTCGAGGACAGCACCTCACCCTCCAGCTCGACCCGTCCGGTGAACGTCACGAGCGGCAGCGCCACCTCGGTCACCTGCCGGGACACCAGCGCCGTCCGACCGTCGGGCAGGTCGACGGGCGTCGGCTCGACGTCCCAGCCCTCCCAGGCCCGGGCCGCCGTCCGGCGCGTCTCCAGGACGAGCCACCCGCCGTCGCGCACCACCGCCGCGACCGCGGTCAGCGTCGCGTCCCAGTCGGCGTCGTCGACGAAGACCTGCGCGACGTTGCCGGTCATGACGGCGAGGTCCGCGGTCACGCCGAGCCCCACGAGCGCCGTCGCGTCGCCCTCGACCCAGCGGACCCGCTCCGCCCCCGGTTTGCTCCGGGCGACGTCGAGCGAGGCCCTGGCCGGGTCGACGCCGACGACCTCGATCCCCCTCGCGACCAGCAGCACCGGCAGCGACCCCGTCCCGCACCCGACGTCGGCCACCGTGCGGGCGCCCAGCTCGTCGACGAGGGCGAGGTAGGCGTCGAGGTCCTCCCGCGACCCGTCGAGGTCGTCGTACAGCACCGCCTGGCGCGGGTCGGCGAAGTGCGCGTCCGGAGGTCTCACCCTGCTCCCCTCGTGAACACGTTCCAGCACAACGCGTTCCGTCGCTCCTGGTCCTCGAGCACGAGCTCCCGTACGGCGCCCGGCAGCCGGTCGCGCTGCCAGGCGCACTCCCGCACCCCGGCTGCCGCCCCGTCCTCCCCCGCCGCATCGGCGGCGGCCGTCACCGCCCTGATCGCGTACGCCGCCGCCCCGAGGTCGTGCTCGGCGACGTGCCCGACACAGGCCGCCTGGCCCGCGGCGTAGGCCGCGAACCGCGGCGCCCCGCGCAGCGGCCGGGCCGCCCCCATGGCGTGACCGCCGACCGCCCTCGCGGCCATCATCGCCGTCTCCCCCGCCGCCCAGGAGCGCGCGGCCGCGACGGCCTCGCGCACCCGCTCGTCACCGGGACACGCCACCTCGAAGAGCGCCAGCACGTGCTCGGCGCAGTCCGCCGCCCACAGCGCGAGCAGCCGGTGGTCCTCGTCGCCCAGCGTCCCGCCCCGGCGCACGGTGACGAGCCGCGGGTCGCGCACCGGCGGCAGGATCACCCGTCAGGCCCCCACGTACGCCGCGAGGTGCTCGCCGGTGACGGTCGACCGGACGGCCACGAGCTGCGCCGGCGTCCCCTCGAAGACGACGCGCCCACCGTCGTGACCGGCCCCGGGACCGAGGTCGACGAGCCAGTCCGCGTGGGCCATGACGGCCTGGTGGTGCTCGATGACGAGCAGCGACCGGCCCGCGTCGACCAGTCGGTCGAGCAGCGCGAGCAGGTTCTCGACGTCGGCGAGGTGCAGCCCGCTGGTGGGCTCGTCGAGGACGATGACGCCGCCCTTGTCGCCGAGGTGGGTGGCCAGCTTGAGCCGCTGCCGCTCGCCCCCGGACAGCGTCGTCAGGGGCTGGCCGATCGTGAGGTAGCCCAGCCCGACGTCCTCGAGCCGGGTCAGGACCGTCTCGGCCGCCGGCGTGCGCGCCTCCCCCTCGGCGAAGAACGCCCGCGCCTGCGCGACCGACATGGCGAGCACCTCGCTGATGTCGCGGCCGCCCAGGCGGTACTCGAGCACCGAGGCGTCGTACCGCTTCCCGCCGCACACCTCGCAGGTCGTCGCGACCGACGCCATGATCGCCAGGTCGGTGTAGACCACCCCCGCGCCGTTGCAGGCGGGGCAGGCGCCCTCCGAGTTCGCGCTGAAGAGAGCCGGTTTCACCCCGTTGGCCTTGGCGAACGCCTTGCGCACCGGCTCGAGGAGGCCCGTGTAGGTCGCCGGGTTGCTGCGCCGCGACCCCTTGATCGGCGCCTGGTCGACGAGCACGACCCCGTCGCGCCCGGCCACCGAGCCGTGCACGAGCGAGCTCTTCCCCGACCCGGCCACGCCGGTGAGGACGCAGAGCACCCCGAGCGGCAGGTCGACGTCGACGTCGTGCAGGTTGTGGGTCGACGCTCCCCGGATCTCGAGCACCCCCGTCCGCTCGCGGACCGTCTCCTTGACCCGGGCGCGGTCACCGAGGTGCCGCCCGGTCACGGTGTCGCTGCGGCGCAGCTCGTCGACGGTCCCCTCGAAGCAGACCTCGCCGCCGGCCGACCCGGCCCCCGGCCCGAGGTCGACGACGTGGTCGGCGACGGCGATGGTCTCGGGCTTGTGCTCGACGACGAGGACGGTGTTCCCCTTGTCGCGCAGGGCGATGAGCAGCTCGTTCATCCGCTGCACGTCGTGCGGGTGCAGCCCCACGGTCGGCTCGTCGAACACGTAGGTGACGTCGGTGAGCGCCGAGCCGAGGTGCCGGATCATCTTCGTGCGCTGCGCCTCCCCACCCGACAGCGTGCCCGCCGGCCGGTCGAGCGACAGGTAGCCCAGCCCCACTGCGACGAACGACTCGAGGGTCCCGCGCAGCGACGCGAGCAGCGGCGCCACCGACGGCTCGTCGAGCCCGCGGACCCACTCGGCGAGGTCGGTGATCTGCATGGCCGACGCGGCCGCGATGTCGAGACCGCCGACCTTGGCGGACCGCGCGAGCGCGGTCAGCCGCGTGCCGTCGCACTCGGGGCACGTCGAGAAGGTGACCGCCCGCTCGACGAAGGCCCGCACGTGCGGCTGCATCGCGTCGAGGTCCTTGGACAGGATGGAGCGCTTGATCTTGAGGATGAGCCCCTCGTAGGTGAGGTTGATCCCCTCGACCTTGATCTTCGTCGGCTCCCGCCAGAGCAGGTCGTGCAGCTCCTTCTTCGTGTACCTCGCGATCGGCTTGCTCGTGTCGAAGAACCCGGAGCCCTTGAAGATGCGGCCGAACCAGCCGTCCATCGTGTAGCCCGGCACGAGGAACGGGCCGTCGTCGAGGCTCTTCGAGGCGTCGTACAGCGCGGTGAGGTCGAAGTCCTGGACGGAGCCGCGGCCCTCACACCGCGGGCACATCCCACCGACGACCGAGAAGGAGCGCCGCTCCTTCGTCGTCTGCCCACCCTTGCTGTAGGTCACCGCCCCCGCGCCGCTCACCGAGGCGACGTTGAACGAGAACGCCTGCGGCGAGCCGACGTACGGCGTCCCGATTCGGCTGAAGAGGATCCGCAGCATCGCGTACGCGTCGGTCGCCGTGCCGACCGTCGAGCGTGGGTCGGCGCCCATCCGCGACTGGTCGACGACGATCGCCGTCGTCAGCCCCTCGAGGACGTCGACGTCCGGACGCGCGAGCGACGGCATGAAGCCCTGGACGAAGCTGCTGTAGGTCTCGTTGATCATCCGCTGCGACTCGGCGGCGATCGTCGCGAAGACGAGCGAGCTCTTGCCCGAGCCGGAGACCCCGGTGAAGACGGTGAGCCGGCGCTTGGGCAGGTCGAGGGAGACGTCGCGCAGGTTGTGCTCGCGCGCGCCGCGGACGCGGATGACGTCGTGGGTGTCGGCCACGGCCGGCTGGTCGGTCACGGTGCTTCTCCTTCGGTCGTCGGTCCGGTCAGCGGTACGGCGGCGTCCACGACGCCAGCCGATCGGCGGCTGCCGGGACGGAGGCCGGGACGGGCACCCCGGCGGGGACGTCGTCGCCGGTACGCGGAGCCCCGACCGCGGTGTGCAGCGGCAGGACGCCGGCCCACACGCCCCGGTCCTCGGGCTCGTCCTCGTCCGGGCCGTCGGCGCGGACCTTGACGCTGGCCTCGTCGAGCGGCAGCCGCAGGACGAGGGTCGCGGCCAGCTCGCGCCGGGTCGGGCGGCGCACCTCGTCCCACCGTCCCGGCACGAGGTGCTCGGACAGCACCCGCAGCGCCGCCTCCTTCTCGTCGTCGGCGACGACGACGGGGACGCCGAAGACGACGGCGCAGCGGTAGTTCATCGAGCTGTCGAAGACGGTCCGCGCGACGACGAGCCCGTCGAGCACCGTGACCGTCGCGGTGACGGTGCGGCCCTCGGCCGCGGCCCGCAGCAGCCCGGCCCCGGTCGACCCGTGCAGCAGCAGCGAGTCGCCGTCCCGGGCGGACGCGACGGGCAGGACCGCCGCCACCGCCTGCTCCCCCTCCCCGCGCACGACGGCGACGTGCGCGACGAGCGCGTGGTCGAGGACGTCGTACAGCGCCGGTCGGTCGGTCACCTGCCGCTCCCGGTAGCGGGTGAAGCGGGTGCGGTCGGTGACCGGCAGCGGGGTGCTCACGGGAGCAGCCTGTCGCATCACGCCTGGTTGATGCGCACCATCGTGCCGGCCGGGTCGCGGACGGCGGCGTCGCGCACGCCCCACGGCTGGTCCATCGGCTCCTGGACGACCTCGGCTCCCGACGCGGCGAGCTTCTCGAAGGTCGCGTCGAGGTCGGGGGTCTTGAGGATGAGCATCGCCCAGCTGCCCTTGGCCATGAGGTCGGAGACGGTGCGCCGCTCCTGCTCGCTGACCCCGGGGTCGGAGACCGGCGGGGCGAGGACGAGCACCGGGCCGTCCGCGTCGCCGGGCGGCGCGACGGTGATCCAGCGCATGGCGCCCTGCCCGACGTCCTGACGGACCTCGAACCCGAGCACGTCGCGGTAGAAGGCGAGCGAGGCCTCGGGGTCCTCGTGCGGCAGGAAGGTGGTGTGGATGCTGAGGTTCGGTGTCGTCATGACGGTCACGCTAGGGGG
This sequence comes from Lapillicoccus jejuensis, assembly GCF_006715055.1. NCBI lineage: Bacteria > Bacillati > Actinomycetota > Actinomycetes > Micrococcales > Intrasporangiaceae > Lapillicoccus > Lapillicoccus jejuensis. The sequence continues at coordinate 3,737,958 of NZ_VFMN01000001.1, read as the reverse complement.
ACGGTGTCCAGCGGGGCTTCTCGATTCCTGACCGGTCTGCTCACCTGCTTGACCACGCACGACGGCAGGTCGACCGCGCCGTCCCGCGCCCGGTCGCGGTACGTCGACGGCGGCATCCCCACGAGCTCGGCGAAGCGCGTGCTGAACGTGCCGAGCGACGAGCCCCCCACGGCGAAGCAGACCTCGGTCACGCTGAGGTCGCCCCGGCGCAGCAGCGCCATGGCCCGCTCGATCCGGCGGGTCATGAGGTAGGCGTACGGCGACTCGCCGTACGTCGCCCGGAACTCGCGGCTGAGGTGACCGGCCGAGACGTGCTCGCCCCGGGCGAGCGCCTCGACGTCGAGGGGCTGCGCGTACTCGCGGTCGATGCGGTCCCGCACCCGGCGCATGCGCACGAGGGCCCGGCGACGCTCCTCGTCGGGGCTGCTGGCCACCCGCCTACAGTACGGCGCATGGCCACCCCGACCCTGCGGACGGCGACCGACGCCGACGCGCCCGCCCTCGCCGACCTCGTCCGCCGCGCCTACCGGGGCCGCGAGGGGTGGACGACGGAGTCGGCGCTGCTCGACGACCAGCGCATCGACGAGGCCGGGGTGCGGGCCAAGCTGGCCCGGCCGCGCGCCGTCGTCCTCGTCGCCGAGCAGGAGGGCACGGTGAGCGGCCTGCTCGCGTGCTGCGAGGTGGAGGACCGTGGCGACGGCGTCGCCTACTTCGGCATGTTCGCCGTCGAGCCGGCGCTCCAGGCTGCGGGCGTCGGCCGGGCCGTGCTGGCCGCCGCGGAGAGGCACGCCGCCGAGGCGTGGGGCGCGACGACCATGGAGATGACGGTCATCGCCCAGCGCGAGGAGCTCATCGCCTGGTACGAGCGGCGCGGCTACGCCCGCACCGGCGAGACCCGTCCCTTCCCCTTCGCGGACATGGTCGGCGGCGGGGCCTTGCGCGACGACCTGCACTTCGTCGTCCTGGCCAGGCCGATCGCCTGACCCTGGCCGTGCCCGCCGCTGGCTGACAGGATCGCGGCATGTACCCCGGGACCTGGTCGACGACGACCCCCGACAAGCCGGCCGCGATCCTGCTCGAGACCGGGGAGAGGCTGACCTACCGCGAGCTCGACGAGCGCAGCGCCCGGCTGGCCCGGCTGCTGCACGAGCGCGGGCTGCGCGAGGGCGACGTCGTCGCGCTGCTGTCCGACAACCGGCTCGAGGCGTTCGAGGTCTACTGGGCCGCGCTGCGCTCGGGGCTGTACGTCACCGCGGTCAACCACCACCTCGCGCCCGGCGAGGCGTCGTACGTCGTCGACGACTGCGGCGCAAAGGCGCTGGTCGTCTCGGCGGCCAAGGCCGACCTCGTCGCCCGCCTGCGGCTCGACGACCGGGTGAGCACCCGGCTCGCCTTCGGGGGCTCCGTCCCCGGGTACGACGACTACCGCGCGGCGCTCGACGCGACGTCCGCCGAGCCGCTCGAGCGGCAGCCGCACGGCGACGACTTCCTCTACTCCTCCGGCACGACGGGGCGCCCCAAGGGGATCAAGGCGCCGCTGCCGCCGATCGCCGTCGACGAGCCCGGCTACCGCTACGTGACGATCTTCGGTGGCCTCTACGGCTACGGGGAGGAGACCGTCTACCTCTCGCCGGCCCCGGTCTACCACGCGGCGCCGCTGCGCTTCATGGGCGTCGTGCACGCCGTGGGTGGCACCGTCGTGCTCATGCAGCGCTTCGACCCGGAGCGCTTCCTCGAGGCCGTCGAGCGGTTCCGGGTGACCGACAGCCAGGTGGTGCCGACGATGTTCGTGCGGCTGCTCAAGCTGCCCGAGGAGGTACGGCGCGCCGCGGACACCTCCAGCCTGCGCACCGTCGTCCACGCGGCGGCTCCGTGCCCCGTCGAGGTCAAGCAGCAGGTCCTCGCCTGGCTCGGGCCGATCGTCCACGAGTACTACGCGAGCACCGAGGCCAACGGCGCGACGCAGGTCGGCCCGCAGGACTGGCTGGCCCACCCGGGCACCGTCGGTCGGCCGCTGCTCGGGGTGCCGCACGTGTGCGGCCCGGACGGCGCGGAGCTGGCCCCGGGCGAGGTCGGGACGATCTTCTTCGAGCGCGACGCGATGCCCTTCGCCTACCACGGCGACCCGGCGAGGACGGCCGCGGCGCAGCACCCCGACCACCCCGCGTGGTCGACGGTGGGCGACCTGGGCTACCTCGACGACGAGGGCTGGCTGTTCCTCACCGACCGGCAGGCCTTCATGATCATCAGCGGTGGGGTGAACATCTACCCGCAGGAGGTCGAGGACCTCTACAGCCTGCACCCGCACGTGCTCGACGTCGCCGTCGTCGGGGCGCCCGACGAGGACTTGGGCGAGAAGGTCGTCGCCTTCGTGCAGCCGCCGGAGGATCTCGACCTCGAGGCGCGCGAGCGGCTCCCGGAGGAGCTCGTGGCCTACGCCCGGGAACGCATCGCCCACTTCAAGGTGCCGCGGGAGGTCGTCGTCACCGACGACCTCCCGCGGACCCCGACGGGCAAGCTGGTCAAGGCCCGGCTGCGGGAGCGGTACGCCGCCCTGCAGGCCCCGCCGTCGTAGTCGCGCCTACTTCATCGTCCCGGCGGTCACGCCGCCGTGCAGCTGGCGCTGGAAGACGATGTACATCAGCAGGACCGGCGCGATGGTGATGATGACGGCGGCGAACAGCCCGCCGTAGTCGACGTTGTACCCCTGCTGCGAGGCCATCGAGTAGAGCCCTTGCGACAGGACGTAGTGGTCCTGGTCCGGGTTGAGCACCGTCGGCAGCAGGTACTGGTTCCACAGACCGAGGAAGTTGAAGATGGCCACGGAGGCCATCCCCGGCTTGGCCATCGGCAGCATGACCTGGAAGAAGGTGCGCCACTCCCCCGCGCCGTCGACCTGCGCCGCCTCGTAGATCTCCTTCGGCAGCGTCTTGAAGAACGAGTGCAGGAAGAAGACGGTGAAGGGGTAGGCGTAGGCGACGTAGACGAGGATCAGGCCCTGGTACGTCCCGAGCAGGCCGGCGTTCTTCAGCACGAAGAACAGCGGCACCACGGCGAGGAAGATCGGGAACGTGTTGCCGAGCAGGATGACGTAGTAGACCAACGCGTTCCCGGTGAACCGGAAGCGCGCGAGGACGTACGCCGACATCGCGCCGAGGACCATCACGAGGACGAGCGCGCTGCCGACGACGATGACCGTGTTGGCGAGGTACTTCGCCACCCCGATCGTGTTCCACGCCCGCACGTAGTTGTCCCAGTGCCAGGTGTCCGGCAGCGCGAACGGCGAGACGTTGATCGAGCGGCTGTCCTTGAACGAGCTGAACAGCGTCCACAGCAGCGGCAGGACGACGGCCAGCGCCCACAGGGTGAGGACGACGTGCGAGACGGCCGCGAACCGGCGGTCGCCGCGCTCCCCCTGTCCGCCGTCGCCGCTCGCGGCGCGCGGGCTCTCGGCGACCCGGGGCCGCTCGCTGACGGCGGTCACAGCTCGACCTCCTGCTTGCGGCTGGACACCAGGACCCCGATCGACACGACGAGCGTGACGAGGGCCAGGGCGACGCCCATGGCGATGGCGTAGCCGTACTTGGCGTTGGTGAAGTTCGTGTAGAGGTACTGCGTCACGACGAGGGCCCGGTTGTCCGGCCCGCCGCTCGGGGCGAGCACCGCCATGTAGGTGAAGGCGTCGAGGCCGAGGATGGCGAGGTAGACGACGGCCGTGTTGACGTTGTCCCGGATGAGCGGGACGGTGATCCGGACCGCCGTACGCAGACGTCCGGCGCCGTCGAGGCGCGCCGCCTCGTAGATCTCGGCCGGGATCGACTTGATCGCGGCGACGAAGAGCACCATGTAGAAGCCGACGAAGCTCCACACGATGGCGACCACGATGGCGCCGAGCGCGAGGTTCGGGTCGCCCAACCACGGGGTGTTGGCCAGGTTGTGGAAGCCGATGACGTCGAGGAACCCGTTGAGCAGCCCGCCCTGCGGCGAGTAGATCTGCTGCCACAGGATGCCGGTGACGATGGCCGGGATGCAGTAGGGGAAGAACGAGACGACCCGGTAGAAGCCCGATCCCCCGATGCCCCGGGTCTGGCCGCGGGAGCTGCCGCCGACGGTGACGAGGGTGGCCAGCGTCAGCGAGAGCACGACGGTGACCAGCGGCAGGACGATCGCCAGCACGATGTTGTTGCGCAGCGCCGTCCAGAACAGGTCGTCGTGGACGAGGTTGACGTAGTTGGTCAGCCCGACGAAGTTGGGGTTGTTGTCGTAGCCCGACCAGTCCGTGAGCGAGAAGTAGAACGCCTGGATGATCGGCGAGACGACGAGGTAGAGGTACAGCGCCAGCGGCACGAGCAGGAAGACCGCGAAGAACGAGATGCGGTCGAAGCTGAGCGGCCGCCGGCGGCGGGGGGCCTTGCCCCCCGCCGCCGGCGCCTGAGCGGGAGCCGTCACGACACCGAGAACTTCTTGATGCTCGGGTCCTCTCGCACCTTGTCGGACAGGCCCTGGAGCGAGGAGGTGAGCTGCTGCACGCTCGAGCCGCCGGACAGGAAGGTGTTCCAGATGGTCACGATGTCCTTGCCCATGCCGTAGAAGGTGTTGTACCTCCAGTCGTACACCTCGGAGAGGCCGGCGTTCTGGATCTTCGTCGCCGAGGCGAGGGCGGTCGAGCCGAAGCCGTCGTCCGGGACGGTGCCCTGGACGACCGTGGCCGACTTGACGAGCTTCGAGGTGTTCGACGCCGCGTCCTTGGACAGCATGACGCGCAGGAACTCCTTGCCGCCCGCGGGGTTCTTGCCCTTGGGGACGATGAACGGCTCGCCGGCGGCGCCGTGGAAGCCCTTCTCCAGCTTGGGGCTGGCCCCGAGGGCCGGCACCTGCAGGGAGGTCATCTCGAAGCCCTGCGGGGTGATGTCGATCATCTCGTTCTCCAGCCACGAGCCGGAGGGGTAGAGCAGCGCCTTGCCCTGGACGAACTGGGTCTGCGCCTGGGTGTGGATCATGCCCGAGCCGCCCGGCAGGAAGTAGCCGGCGTCGACCGCGGCCTTGATCGCCTTGAAGGCGGCCTGGACCGAGTCCTGCTGGTAGCTGTCCTTGTCGAGCTTCTCCAGCGGCGTGAGGACGTCCTTGCCGCCCTGGCGGACCGCCATCGAGATGGCGAACTCGTGGTAGTAGCTCGCGGCGTTCTGACCGCCGAAGACGAACAGCGACAGGCCCTTGGACTTGGCCTTCTCGCCGAGCGCCATCGTCTCGTCCCACGTGGTGGGGGCGGTGAACCCGTTGTCCTTGAACAGCTTCGCGCCGTACCACAGGGAGTAGACGGTGTAGAAGTAGTTCATCTGCAGGAGCTTGCCGTCGAACGTGCCCGGGTCGGTGGCGCCCGGGATGAGGACGTCCTTGACCTTCTTGCCCTCGAAGCCGATGGCGGGCGCCTCGAGGAGGTCGTCGAGGGTCTCGACCTTGTCCTGGATGCCGGCGAAGGAGATCGAGTCGGCACCCGAGTTGTCGATGACGTCGGGCGGGTTGCCGCCGACGAAGCGCGGCTGCAGCTGCGTGTTGATCTTCGTCGTCGAGGTGACCTTGGCGACGCCGCTGCCCTTCCAGAGGGTGTCGTACGCCTTGCCGGCGTCGATGCCGTACTGGTCGCCGAAGCCGCCCTTGAAGATGACGACGTCGACGGTGGCCTTCGGGTCGATGCCGAAGGGGTTGGAGTCGGACTTCTGCTGGCCGGCCACGGTGGCCTGCCCGCTCGAGCCGCTGCCACCGCCCGTCGCGCAGGCCGAGAGGGCCGAGGCGGCCGGCACGGCCGCTGCGCCGGCGAGGGCGAGCTTGAGGAACCCGCGCCTCCCCGGCCGGACGGCCGCGGCCGTCGTCATGAGGTCGGTGGTCGACGGGGTCGACGAGCTGTCGGTCATGCTCACCCATGTCCTTTCACGATGGCAGGGAGTGCTGCGCGGCCTGGCGGTCCGCCCTCCCGAGTGGCCTCATCCGACCACCGGCCCCGGTAAAAAGTAAGAGCGCCGCACTATTGTGACCATGTTGTGACCGGCTCTTTCCGGGGCCGTCCCCGGGCCGCTACGAGGGTCGCGCGCGCCGCCCAGGAGGTCTTCCCGACACGCCGTACGGCGTCGTGCGGAGCCGCCACGGGCGGGGTCGCGGGTGTGCCACGCTGCCCGCATGACCGCCCCGGCGACCACGCGCGAGCAGCGGGCGTGGTTCTTCTACGACTGGGCCAACTCGGCCTACGTGACGACGACGGCGACGGTGCTCATGGCGCCGTACCTCACCTCGGTCGCCCGCAACGCGGCGTGCCCCGGTCTCGCCGACCAGACGCGGTGCCGCACGACGCTGGACGTGCTGGGGCTCCCGATCGACCCGGGGTCGCTCTACGCCTACACGGCGACGGTCTCCACGCTGCTGTCGGCGCTGGTGCTCGTCCTCGTCGGGGCGGTGGCGGACCGCAGCGCCCACCCGACGCGGCTGCTCGGCGGGTTCGCCTGGGTCGGGGCGCTGGCGGCGTCGGCGATGGTGGCCGTGGCGGGGACGAGCTGGGGGCTCGGGGTGGGCCTGCTCGTCGTGGCGAACCTCTGCCTCGGGGCCTCGCTCGTGGTGTACGACTCGCTCCTCGTGCGGATCGCCGGGCCGGACGACCGCGACCGCGTCTCCTCGCGCGGGTGGGGCTTCGGATATCTCGGCGGCGGGCTGCTGCTCGCCCTCAACTTCCTCCTCGACCTGTTCCACACCCGGCTCGGCCTCGACCGGGCCACGTCGACGCGGATCAGCCTGCTGTCGGCCGGCCTGTGGTGGGGCGGGTTCACCCTCGTCCCCGTGCTCGGGCTGCGCGGGGTGACCGGCACCCTCGCCACCCCCGTCGAGCGGCGCCGGGGCGTCGTACGGGGCAGCGTGGTGCAGCTGGCCGACACCTTCCGCGAGCTGCGCCGCTACCCGCAGACGCTGCTCTTCCTGCTCGCCTACCTGTTCTTCAACGACGGCATCCAGACCGTCATCGGCTCCTCGAGCCTGTACGGCAGCGACGAGCTCGGGTTCCCGCAGTCCACCGTCCTCGGGGTCTTCCTCTTCGTCCAGTTCGTCGCCTGGGGCGGGGCGCTGCTGCTCGGGCGGGTGGCCGCGCGCGTCGGCGCGTGGCGCACGGTCCTCGGCAGCCTCGGCGCCTGGACCTTCGTCGTGCTCGGCGCCTACCTCGTGCCGCAGCGGCAGCTGGCCGTGTTCCTCGTCCTCGCCCTGGCCATCGGCATCGTCCTCGGCGGCAGCCAGGCCCTGTCCCGCTCGCTCTACAGCCAGCTCATCCCCCGCGGCCGGGAGGCCGAGTTCTTCAGCCTCTACCAGGCGATGGAGCGCGGCACGAGCTGGTTCGGCACGTTGCTCTTCGGCCTCGTGCACCAGTGGACGGGGTCCTACCGCGACGCCCTCGTCGCCCTCGTCGTCTTCTTCGTCGTCGGCGGGGTGCTGCTCAGCCGGGTCCGGATGCGCGAGGGCATCGTCGCGGCGGGGAACCCGGTGCCCCGCGTCGTGTGACGGGTTCCCGGCCGGTACCGGCCACTGCCCCCGACCCATCCGCGCACGCCTCGGCGTCGAACAGTGGGTGAGACGTCCCTCACCCCTGCCCGAGCCCGGGCGCGGGGCGGAACAAGGCAACCGGTCGGCTCGTTGGAACGTCTCGAAGGACACGGGCCGGACGCGAAGGGTCAGGCCGTGTCCAGGCCCCCAGACCCCGGGAGGACATGATGGCCGAACGCACACTTCGAGGCACCAACCTCGGCTCGCTGAGCCTGGAGTCCGACGACAACGTCGTCCCCAGCGAACGCCGACTCACCACCTACGTCTGCCCCCAGGGGCACCGCATCGAGCTGCCCTTCAGCGTGGAGGCCGACGTGCCGCCCGTGTGGGAGTGCCGTTGCGGTCAGGAGGCCAAGCTCCTCGACGGCCCCGAGGTCGAGCGCAAGGAGGCCAAGCACGTCCGCACCCACTGGGACATGCTGCTCGAGCGCCGCTCGATCCCCGAGCTCGAGGAGCTGCTCGAGGAGCGCCTCACCCTGCTGCGGGAGTCCCGCGGGGAGAAGCCCGCGCGCAAGCGCAGCGCCTGACGGCGCGGACGCACCACCTCGCACCACCCGTACGACGCAGCGGCCCGCCCCCCTCGAGGGGGCGGGCCGCGGCGCTGTGCGCCGAGGGCTGTGCTCGAGGGCTCCTCAGAGCACGCGTCCCTCGATGACGTCGGGCGGGTCGCCGGGGCCGCGGTCACGGGGCGTGGTCGCTCCGTCGGGCCTCCCGACCACCTGCCCGTCGACCACCTGCCCGTCGACCACCTGCCCGTTCACCGTCACCGCCCCGAGCAGCCGTCGGGCGGTGAGCGCCGCGACGACGCGTCGGGCCAGCGGCCGGGTCGGCGGCAGGACGAGCAGGAGTCCGACGAGGTCGGTGAGGAAGCCGGGGACGAGGATGAGGACGCCTCCGGCCAGCACGAGGGCCGCGTCGGACAGCTCCTGCACGGGCAGGCCGCCCGTGCGCACGGCCGCGCTCATCGAGCGCAGCGTCCGGGCCCCTTCGCGTCGGACGAGCCAGGCACCGAGCGCGGAGCCGGCGAGCAGGAGCAGGAAGGTCGGCCAGCCACCGATGAGGTGGGCGACGGCGATGACCAGCGCCACCTCGACGACGGGGACGAGGACGAGGAGCAGCCGCAGCAGCCGGAACGCGCCACCGCGGCGGCCCCCGGGCCGGCGGGGCTCACCTACAGGCGGTGCCATGTGCCCTCCCCCGCGCCGACGCCGTCGGCCACGCCGCGCCGCACCTCGGACCAGCGGTGCTTGACGCCCCACCCGGTGATGCGGCGCAGGGACTCGGCGACGATGTCGCCGTTCATCTTCGACCGGCCGATCTCGCGCTCGACGAACTCGATGGGGACCTCGACGACGTGCAGGCCGGCCTTGACGGCGCGCCAGGTCATCTCGACCTGGAAGCAGTAGCCCTGGGAGTCGATGGTGGCCAGCCCGAGCCGACGCAGCGCGTCCGCCCGGTAGACGCGGAACCCGGCGGTGGCGTCCGACACGGGCATCCCCAGCAGCACCCGCGTGTAGAGGTTGGCCCCGACGCTGAGCGCCTTGCGGTGGGACGGCCAGTTGACGACGCTCCCGCCGGGCACCCAGCGCGAGCCGATGACGACGTCGGCGTCGCGAGCCGCGCGCAGGAGGCCGGGCAGCGTCTCCGGCTGGTGCGAGCCGTCCGCGTCGATCTCGACGGCGGCGTCGTACCCGCGCTCGAGGGCCCAGGCGAAGCCGGCGAGGTACGCCGCGCCGAGCCCCTGCTTGCCGGTGCGGTGCAGGACGTGGACGGCGTCGTCGGCGGCGGCCAGCCGGTCGGCGACGTCGCCGGTGCCGTCGGGGGACGCGTCGTCGAGGACGAGCACGTCCGCGTCGGGGACGGCGGCCCGCAGGCGGGCGACGATGCGCGGCAGGTTCTCGCGCTCGTCGTACGTGGGCACCAGGACGCAGACGCGGGTGAGGGGGGCGCGCTGGGGCTCGGTCACGGTGGGGGTCCTCGAAGGGTCTCGCGGGGTCACGTCGTCCGGCTCGGCCGGCGCGCCGACCCTACTGGGCGGGCCGGGCGTCGCCGGTGCGGCCGGATCGGGCGGTTCGGCGGGCGGGACGGCGGCCCACGCGGGCGCGGTTGACGCGGACGAGGAGGAGGACGAGGAGGGTGGCGCCGGCGGCGTACTCGGGCCACGCCCCGACGACCGAGGCGACGGTCCGGGCGCTGCGGAGGGGGAGGTCACCGTGGAGGACGGCACGCGTGTACAACGAGGTCGGTTGGTGCACGGTTCCGTCGGGGGTGATGAGCGCGCTGACGCCGACCGTCGAGATGTGGACGACGGAGCGGCCGAGCTCCATGGCCCGGATCCGCGAGATGGCGAGCTGCTGGACCGACTCGTCGGTGTAGCCGAAGGTGGCGTTGTTGGTCTGGACCAGCAGCAGGTTGGCGCCGAGGGCGACGTTCTCGCGGACGAGGTCGTCGTACGCGACCTCGAAGCAGATGGTGGGGCCGGCGACGATCGGTGTGCCGCCCGCGCTGGGGACCCGGAAGACCACGGGCTCCTTGCCGGCGGCGAAGTCGCTGCGGACCAGGTCGACCTTGTCGCTGAAGAGGCGGAAGAACGAGCGCTGGGGGATGTACTCGGCGAACGGCACCGGGTGCTGCTTGACGTACGTCGCCACGATGCCCTTCCCCGGCTCGTAGAGCAGCGAGGCGTTGGAGATGTTGGGGAACGGCTGCTCGAGGAGGGCGCCGACGACGAGCGGGGCACCGACGGCGTCGATGGCGCGCTGGATCTGCGCCCCCGCGTCGGGGTTGCGAGTCGGGTCGATGTCCGAGGAGTTCTCCGGCCACACGACGAGGTCGGGCGTCGGGTCGCCCGCCTGCCCGGCCTGCTGGGCGCCGGCGATCGTCGCGGCGACGTGGTCGTCGAGGACGGCCCGGCGCTGGGCGTTGAAGTCGAGGCCGGCCGTGGGCACGTTGCCCTGGACGGCCATCACCCGCGCGGTGGGGCCGTCGGTCGGCAGCGGGACGACGAACCCGGCGAGCGCGACGACGACGGCCCCGGCGAGGGCCACGGCACCGAGCAGGGGGCGCCCGGTCGGTGCACCCTGCTCGGGCCGGCGCGCCAGCCGGACGACCGCCGCGGCGAGCAGGCCGCCGCACAGGGCCACGGCGAAGGTGATGCCGGGGGCTCCGGCGAGCGGGGCCAGGTGGCCGAACGGCGAGCCCGACTGGCTGAAGGCGAGCCGGACCCAGGGGAAGCCGCCGTACGGGAGCCGGTCGCGCAGCAGCTCCTGGGTCGTCCACGCCAGGGCCACGACGAGCGGGCGGACCCGGTCGGGGCCGCGCCGGGCGCCGTCCGGGGTGAGCGGGTCGGGGGTGGGGCGGCCTCGCTGGAGCGCAGCCTGAGCGGCCCCGAGGAGAGCGATGAAGGCGGCCTGGGAGACCGACAGGGCGATCCACGGCAGGTCGCCGACGTAGATGCCCGACCAGTGCAGGGTGACGAGGAAGTACACCAGCCCGGCGAGCAGGCCGAGGAGCGCGCCGACGCGGGCGCGGACCCCGCGGGTCGCGAGGGCGAGCAGGGCCACCCCGACGGGGGCCAGCCACCACCAGTCGCGGCCGGGGAACGCCTGGCTGAGGGCCGCGCCCGCGAGCAGGGCGAGGAGGACGCGGAGCGGCACGGCGTCACCGTAACCGGCGGACCTGGGACGTCCGTCGGCGCCCGCCGACCGGGAAGGGTCGGGCGGAGCCCGCGGGCCGGGGAGGGCCGGGCAGCGCGGGGCCGGGGCAGCACGAGGGCCCGCACCTGCTGTTGGGACCTGGCCGTGGCCGACGGGGTGCCGGTCGCGTCCAGTTGTCTACTGGGCAGGGCGAGCCTCTCGTGCCGGCCACCAACCACGGGACGTCCGTGGGCGTCGTCCCCGCCTCGGGTGAGCCTGGTGTGCGACGGCTGCGCGCGCATGCCGCCGACGGCTCCCTCCAGGGGGACTGTTCCCGACGCGACCGAGGTCGTCCGGGTGACCAACCGCGGATCAACGTACTCGTCGAGCACCTGGTGTCAACCCGCCGTTCACCTGCGACGATGCGCCTTCCCGCAGGTCAGGGACGTGCACCGGACGAGGTCGACCGAAGGCTTTCTCCCGGTCCGGTCGGCGTGTCCCGGACGACACGCCGACGGCACGGACGGACGACCCTCTCCTCCCCCGTCGTGCGTCAGCCCAGGGCGGGGGCGACGTCGTGGACTACGGCGTCGAGCAGCGCGCGAGACCGCTCGGCGTCGCCGCCGAGGTGGCCGTCGAGGACGATGAACTCGTCGGCGCCGGCGTCGCGGTAGCGCCCCAGGGTGTCGCGCAGCTGCTCGAGGCTGCCGCCGACGGTGCGGTCGTCGAGGTCGATCGCCTCGGTGACGCCGTCGAGGACGATGCGCGCCTGGACGGTGCGGCGGAGGCTGGCCGGGTCGCGGCCCTCCCGCTCGCAGGCGGCGGTCATCACCCCGCTCTTGTGGGCGAACAGGTCGGGGTCGCCCCACACGTTCCACTCGTCGGCCTGCCGGGCGACGATGCCGGCCATGACCTTCTCCCCCGCTCCGCCGATCATCAGCGGTAGGGGTCCCACGGGCTTCGGGTCCATCCGGGCGGCGGTGAGGCGGTAGTACCGGCCGTCGAGGTCGGCGACCGGCTCGTCGCGGAGTGCGCGCACGACCCGGCAGGCCTCCTCGAAGCGCCGCAGGCGGGGGCCGACGGCGGGCAGCTCGATGCCGTACTGCTCGTGCTCGTTGACCTGCCACCCGGCGCCGAGGCCCAGGACGAACCGGCCGTCGCTGACGTGGTCGATGGTGCGGGCCTGGTTGGCGACGACGGCGGGGTGCCGATAGGTGTTGCCGGCCACCAGCGTCCCGAGCCGCACCCGCGGGACGACCGCGGCGAGGGCGGCGAGCAGGGTGAAGCCCTCGTGGACGTCGCCGCCGCCCTGCTCGGTGTTGTCCATGAAGTGGTCCATGACCCACACGCCGTGCACGCCCACCTCCTCGGCGTGCAGCGACAGGTCGCGCAAGACGGTCCACGGGTGCTTGGCGGTCGGCCAGAAGGAGATGTCCACGCCGTCACTCTGTCACCGCGGATGGTCGCGCGAAGGGCCGGCCGGGCTCACTCGGCGACGTACCGTGTCCAGCGGGTGCCGGCCGGCCCGGCGACGGACGTGGCGACCCGGAGACGGTGCGGACGACCGTCGCCACCGAGGCCCTCTCCGCCGAAGCCCGCACCGCGCAGGCCCGCACCGTCGAGGAGACTCGGGTGCCGACGCCGCCGACGAGCATCGGGACGGTGACGACGTGGAGCTCGTCGACCAGCCGGCCGCGAGCAGCGCCGTCGTCAGCCCACCACCCCCGTCCGCGACGACCGCGGTCGCGCCGAGGACGCCACCGAAGGCCGCCACGGCCGCGGCGAGGTCGACGTGCTCCTCACCGCGGACGAGGTACGGCACCTAGAGATCCCGCAGGTGCGCCAGGTAGCCGGCCGGGGTGTGGGCACGGACGAGGACGAGCAGGGAGGTCTCGTCGTCGCCGGTGAAGGTCCAGTCGACCCGGCCGCGCCCGTCGATCACGGCGAACCACCGCGGAGCCCGGCGCGGGAGGTGGTCGTCCGGCTTTCGGCTCGCCCGAGAGGCGCGAGTCGGGTTCCGGTCGATCGCTGCTCTCGGTGACGCCGGAACGGTGTCCCCAGCGGGAACCCCGGTCCGGCCCGACGAAGCTGGCGCTGCCCTCGAGCACCACCGTGGGGCCCCACGTCCGGGCGATCCAGCGATGGCGACGCGCCAGCACCTCCTCGGTGTCCCTCGCCCACCCCGAGCGCCACCGCTGCCCGACCTCGGGCTGGAGCAGGCGGTCGTGCCGGGAGGTCGACACCCGGCCGTCGATCGACGCCGTCGTCGTGACGACCACCCGGGGCCGGAGACTGCTCGAGCACCTTCCCGGGTCGGTCGTCGCGGCCGCGAGGGTCGTGTCGCTGGTGGTGGTGGCGGGCTTCGTGGCTGGGGATGTGGCGGGCGTGGTCGTGTCCGGGACGGCGCCGTGCCCGGGCGGCGGTGTCATGGGCGGCCAGGGGAGGTGGCGGCACCGACACCCGGTCGCTCACGCCGCACGTTCCCGGAGCGCTGCCGGTTCGGTGGCGTACGTGCGTCCTAGGGGCGAGGTCCACGTGCAGATCCCGTCGGTGGTGAGGACGTAGGTCCACGGTGTGTGGGTCTTGAAGCGGTGGTGGGTGACGCAGAGGCAGGCGAGGTTGTCGACGGTCGTGGGGCCGGTGGGGAACGGGACGACGTGGTCGAGCTGGGTGCGGGCGGCGGGGACGGAGCAGCCGGGGAAGCGGCAGTGGCCGTCGCGGGCGCGTACCGCTCTGGCGACCGCGGCGGCGGGTCGGTAGGTCGTCGGGTCGTGGGTCAGGAGGGCGCCGGTCCTCGGGTGGCACCCGTGGAGGCGTACCCGGGTGTCGGGGTCGGCCAGCAGTCTGGCGACCGCCTCGGCGAGGACGAACCCGACCATGGGGTGCTGCACCCCGATCGACCAGCTCCCCGGTGATTCCTGAGCCCTCGAGGCTGCCGACCATCGCTCGTCGGGTGGTGACGCGTCGCGGTCGGCCCCGGGGACCGTAGGCACGACCTGAAGATCGCAATCGCCTTCGGCCACCTCGACGAGACCGGCCAGCCCACGCTCGGCCACCGACCACGTGAGGTCGGGGACCAGGCGGAGCGCCGGGCGGCGATCGCCGTGCACGTCGCTCGTGCAGGCGGTCGAGGCGTCGTCCTCGGAGCTCTCGGCGGCCACCCCGTCACCGTCGGCCATCCCGTCACCGGCGGCCGGCCAGGCGTCGAGCGGCACGGTCAGGTCGACCGTCGTCGTGATGGTGGCTCGACCGAGGACGAGCGAGACCAGCGCCTGGGCCCGGGCCGGACCGACCGTCAGCGACGGGTCGGCCCGCAGGTACTCCCCCGCCAGCTCGTCGATGGCCGCCCACACGGACAGCGAGTCCTCGGACGGCAGCGACGCCGACCAGGTGCTCATCCCGGGGTCCAGGCCGGGTCCGACGCGCACGAACGCGTCCCGGCGGGCGCTCTCGGCCCGCCGCTGCTGGGACTCGGGGTCGACGTGGGCCGCGGCGGCGGCGACGCGCTTGCGCAGGGCCGGGACGTCGAGGTCGGTGGGGCCGAGGCGGTACCGCGTCGACACGAGCTCGGGGTGGACGACGGCGTCGTCGTACGCCGGACGGTGCTCACGGGCGACCTCGAAGGCCTGGTGGGCGACGACCCGCGCGCGGGCCAGGTCGAGCCGACCGGCGCGCACGAGCCCGAGGGTCTGCGGCAGGTCCCGGGCGAGCATGCGGGCGTCGTCGAGCAGCGCGCTCACCGCCCGACGGCCCAGCCGCAGCGCGGTGGCCAGCTCGACGGCGGCGACGTCGTCCCCCTCGGGACCGAGGGCGCAGCGTCCTCTCGCGCGGAGGTCGGCCTTGTCCTGCTCGACCTCCTCGACCGTGCGGCGGGCGAAGGCCTCCAGGGCCAGCACCTGGATCGCGTCCAGTGCCGAGGTCGCCCGGCGGACCAGCTCCACGACGGCCAGCGCCTCGTCGACCTCGAGGTCCACCAGGGCGGTGTCGGTCAGCGACTCGAGGTCCGGGACGACACCCAGCGGCGAGCGCAGGCCGTCACCGACCTGCTCCATGGTCCCCCGCCACCCGGTCATCGCCGTCTCCTCGTTCGAACGTGTGTTCGATTCTACGACGAGAGCGGCGGCTGGGCAAGCCCCTCAGGGGACGACCACGGTCCCCCGCGCGGTGGTGGCGACGAGCGGGGGGTCGAGGACGTCGGCGGCGGACTCACCGCGCTGCGGCGCGCCGCGCCCGACGACGCGGACCTCGAACGCCATCTCGCGCGAGCGCCGGCCGACCCGCACCAGCCGCGCCTCGATCTCGATGACGTCGCCGGCCCGCACGGGCGCGACGAACTGGACGTCGGAGTACGACGCGAACAGCCCCTCGTCCCCGTCGGTGCGGATGCACATCTCGGTGGCGACGTCGCCGAAGGCCGCCAGCGAGTACGCCCCGTCGACGAGGTTCCCCGCGTAGTGCGCGTGGCTGTACGGCACGTACCGGCGGTGGACCACGACCGCCCCCACCTCGGCCCCCGACGCCGCCGCCCCGGGCGCGGGCTCGGCCTGCTGCTGCGCGTGGTCGGTCACGACGCCTTCCTCTCCTGGTCGGGGTTGCGGGTGCTGCCCCGGGCGCTGCCCGCCGGTGGCACGAGCGCGTGGACGAGGTAGCTGGCCACCTCGCCCGGGGTCGTCCCCCGGCCGAAGATCCGGTCGACCCCCAACCCGGCCTCCGACCCCTCCTCGAAGCGCGGACCCCCCGCGACGAGGAGCGGCACCTGCCCCGCGGGATATGCCTCGCGGAAGGCCGCCGACATCTGGGTCGTGTTGTGCACGTGCGCGTCCTTCTGCGTGACGACCTGCGAGACGAGCACCGCGTCGGCCTTCTCGGCGCGCGCCCGCGCGACCAGCTCCGGGACGAGCACCTGAGCGCCGAGGTTGACCACCTTGATCTCGCGGTAGTACTCGAGCCCCTTCTCGCCGGCGAAGCCCTTGATGTTGAGGATGGCGTCGATGCCCACCGTGTGCGCGTCGGTCCCGATGCACGCGCCGACGACGACGAGCTTGCGACGCAGCCCGCGCTTGATCGCGGCGTTGACGTCCTTGGACGAGAGCAGCGGGTACTCGCGCTCGACGACGGTGACGTCGCGCAGGTCGACCAGGTGCGTCACCGACCCGTAGACGACGAAGAACGTGAAGTCCGGCCCCATCGCCTTGGCGTGGACGAGCAGAGCCGGCTCCATGCCCATCTTGCGGGCCAGCTGGAGGGCGGCGCCCTCGGCGCGCTTGTCGTGCGGCAGAGGGAGGGTGAAGGAGACCTGCACCATCCCGTCACCCGTCGTGTCGCCGTACGGGCGGACCAGGGGCCCCGGCTCGGTGCTCATCGCGTGCTGCCCTCCTCGAGCATCGTCGTCGCCGGGTTGTCGTAGCCCGGCCCCTCGGGGGTACGGCGGCGCGCCTTCTCCACCACCCCGTCGAGCCCCTTGCCCGCCTCCGGCGGGCGCTTCATCAGCCCGAAGGTGCCGTCGGCGATGGCCCGCAGCAGGGGCGGGTGGTCACCCCGATCGCCCTGGTCGGCGACGATCCCCTCGAGCAGGGTCACCGCCTCCCCCAGCACCTCGCGGGCCCGGGTCTGGATGAAGCCGTCGCGCGGCGGGTGGAAGTCCTCGACGAGTCCGCCGGCGGCGTTCATCACGTAGCGCACGTTCTGCAGGGCGAGGTCGCGGTCGGACAGGAACGGCGTGACGACGGCTTCGGTCATCATCCCGACGAGCAGGATGCCCTGCCCGGTCATCGCCCCGACGAGGTTGAAGAAGCCGTCGAGCAGGTAGCCGCGGAACACGTCGCCGGTCATGTGCTTGGTCGGCGGCATCCACTTCAGCGGCGCGTCGGGGAACAGCTGCCGCGCGAGCATCGCGTGCGCCAGCTCCATCCGGAACGACTCGGGCACCTCGGGGTTGATCTCGAACGCGTGGCCGAGGCCGAGCTGCCAGTCCTCCAGCCCCGCCTCCTTGGCGAAGTACTCGTTGAGCAGCTGGCTGACGGTCACGGTGTGCGCGGCCTCGACCGCGTCGGCGGTCGTGAGGTAGTTGTCCTCGCCGGTGTTGATGATGATCCCGGCCCGCGCGTGGACCTGCCGCGAGAAGCGCTGGTCGACGAAGGTGCGGATCGGGTTGATGTCGCGGAAGAGGATCCCGTACATCGAGTCGTTGAGCATCATGTCGAGCCGCTCGAGCCCGGCCAGCGCCGCGATCTCCGGCATGCACAGCCCGGAGGCGTAGTTGGTGAGCCGGACGTAGCGCCCGACCTCCTTGCTCGTCTCGTCGAGCGCGGCGCGCATGAGCCGGAAGTTCTCCTGCGTCGCGTACGTCCCGGCGTACCCCTCGTGGGTCGCGCCCTCCGGCACGTAGTCGAGCAGGGACTGCCCCGTCGAGCGGATGACGGCGATGACGTCCGCGCCCTCGCGCGCGGCCGCCTGCGCCTGCGGGATGTCCTCGTCGATGTCGCCGGTGGCGACGATGAGGTAGATCCACGGCTTGCTCGGCGGGTCCCCCAGCCGCCTGATCATCCGCTCACGGGCGGCCCGCTGCCGGTCGACCGTACGGAGCCCCGCGGCCACCTCCTTGCGCGCGGCCGTGCGGGCGCCCGTGAGGTCGCGCCCCTCGGGCAGCCGGAAGGACACCGACCCGCTGGCCGCCTTCTGGGCCAGGGTCGTGAGGTCCTCCGCCTCCCCGCGCCGCAGAGCGTCGTACACCGGGGTCGTGACGCCGTGCTCGAGGCCGACCTGGCCGCGGACCGCGTCGACGAGGTGGTTGACCCACGGGACGCGCTCGTGGTCGGCGCCGCGCAGCCCGGCGAGGCGCAGCGTCGCCCGCTCGACGGACATGGTCGTGTGCCGCTGGGCCAGTTTGACGACGGGCGCCCCGGCCCGGCGGGCCAGGGTGCGGGCACGGCGGACGGCCGCGGGGTCGAGCTCGAGGCGGGCGGGCGTCGTCGTCACGGGGAGCAGCGTAGCGAAGGACGACGATCTTCCGGTGCACTGCGGCGCATGCCGCAAGTTCTCCGGCGCAGCACGCCGTACGGCGTCGGATCGTCACCGCCGTGGTGTCCGGTCGGACGCGTGTCGCACCGCCCACCTAGGCTGGCGGCCGTGACCACGCGCCACCACGACCTCGTCGTCATCGGGACCGGATCCGGCAACAGCATCGTCGACGACCGCTTCGCCGACCTCGACGTCGCCATCGTCGAGAAGGGCGTCTTCGGCGGCACCTGCCTCAACGTCGGGTGCATCCCCACGAAGATGCTCGTGCTGCCCGCCGACCGGGTCGTCGAGGCCGCCGACAGCGCCCGCCTGGGGGTGTCCTTCCCTCCGGGGCAGGCCGACTGGCGCGCCATCCGCGACCGCGTCTTCGGGCGGATCGACCCGATCGCCGCGGGCGGTGAGGAGTACCGACGCGGACTCGCCAACGTCACCGTCTACGACCGGGAGGCCCGGTTCGTCGGCCCGATGCGGCTCGACACCGGCACCGGGGTCGAGATCACGGCCGACCGCTGGGTCGTCGCCGCCGGCGGTCGCCCGCGGCTGCTCGACGTGCCCGGCCTCGACGCCGTCGACCCCGCCCGCGGGGTGCACACCAGCGATACGATCATGAGGGTCGACGAGCTGCCGCTGCGGACCGCGGTGGTCGGCGGCGGGTACGTCGCCGCCGAGCTCTCGCACGTCCTGCAGTCGCTCGGCTCCGACGTGACCTGGGTGCACCGCGGCGAGACCCTGCTCGGCCACCTCGACCGCGAGATCGCGCGGGCCTTCACCGACCTCGCGCGCGAGCGGTTCGACCTGCGGCTGGGCTCGACCGTCACCGCGGCGTCGTACGACGGCTCGGTGCACCGCCTCGCGGTGAAGGGCCCCGAGGGCGAGCGGACCGTCGAGGCGGACGCGGTCCTGCTCGCCGTCGGGCGCGTGCCGAACACCGACCTGCTCGACGTCGCGGCGGCGGGGCTCGCGACGACGGACGACGGTCGGCTCGTCGTCGACAGCCAGCAGCGCACCTCCGTCCCCGACGTCTGGGCGCTCGGCGACATCAGCACGGACTTCCCGCTCAAGCACGTGGCCAACCACGAGGCACGCGTCGTCCAGCACAACCTGCTGCACGCGATGGGCCGCGAGGGCGAGGCGCGCGAGAGCGACCACCGGTTCGTCCCCAGCGCCGTCTTCACCCATCCGCAGATCGCGAGCGTCGGTGCCACCGAGCAGGAGCTCGAGGACGCCGGCCGCGCCTACCGCGCCAAGACGCAGAAGTTCGGCGACGTGGCCTATGGGTGGGCCCTGGAGGACACGACGGGGTTGTGCAAGGTCCTCGTCGACCCGGAGTCGCTGCAGATCCTCGGCGCGCACCTCATGGGCCCGATGTCCTCCGTCCTCGTGCAGACCTTCATCCAGGCGATGTCGTTCGGGCAGCGAGCCGACGACGTCGCGCGCGGGCAGTACTGGATCCACCCGGCGCTCAGCGAGGTCGTCGAGAACGCCCTCCTCGGGGTGCTCTGAGCGGTCGGCCGCGCACCGTCCCCGAGACGGACCTGGCCGATCCCTGTGCGCTGTCCGTGCCGGGGGGTAGCGTGACCGCCGCCGCCCCGGACGGGGGCGACGCCGGGACGGGGAGCCCCGGGGAGACGACGTCGGGGAGCCGCACCGTGCGCACACATCCGATCGGCACCGCGCTGGCCGCGGCCGCCGCCACCCTCACCGTCGTGGGGGTGGCCCTGGCGTCCCACCCGGCGGCCGCGGCCGGCGGCGCCGCCGCCGCGGCGGCGAGCGCCCCGCAGGCCGTCGCCCCGCGGGCCGTCGTCGCCGCGGGCCCTCCCGCACCGACCGGCACGCTCGTCGGGTCCTGGCAGTTCGACGGCCCCGCCGGGTCGACGAGCGAGCCGGACTCCTCCGGCACCGGCAACACCGCCACCCCCGACCCCCGCCACCCGGGGGTCTCGTGGGGGCGCTGGGAGCCGACGAGCGACAGCGGCTACGCGCACTTCGCCGACGGGATCCTCCAGACGCCGAACTCGGCCACGCTCGTGCCGGGCGACCGCGACATCCGCGTCGACGTACGCGTGCGGGTCACCAACGGCGCCAAGGGCAACAACATCATCCAGAAGGGCACCTCGACCGACACGTCGGGCTTCTGGAAGATCGAGACGACGTACTACATCACCCGGTGCCGCTTCCTCGGAGCGCAGGGTTCGGCGCGGCTGCAGAGCCACGCCGTCATCAACGACGGCCGGTGGCACACGATCACGTGCACGAAGACGGCCTCCGCGGCGGACCTCTGGGTCGACGGTGCGCTGGAGGACCACCAGGACGTCGTCGTCGGGGCCAACACCAACACGACCGACGGGGTCTCGATCGGCGGGAAGACGATCAACGGCTCGGTCAGCCCGGACGACGAGCTGGGCGGCGACCTCGACTACGCGACCTACCGGCTGGGCTGACGGGGATGACGACGATGACGACGAGCACGACGAGCACGACGAGCACGACGAGCACGACGACCACCGACCCGACCCGCCGCCGAGCGACGCCCCTGCTCGCCGCCGCCGGCGCCCTCGCCGTCGTGGCCGCCGGGGTGACCGGCGTCGCCCTGCGGGCGCCCGCCGGGACGTCCCCCGCCGCGAGCACCGCGACGACGACCACCCTCTCCGCGACCGCCGCCGGCGTCGTCGGCAACGGGCGCTCCACGCTCGTCGACGCCCGGCCGGGGCTCGTCGCCCTCGACAGCACGTCGACCAACCTCGCCCCGGGCGCCACGTCGGGCGCGCAGCAGAGCTACGTCAAGGCGACGTCGGGCGCCCTCACCCTCGTCTCCGCCTCGGGCGCCACGCCGTCGGCGCGGGGCGCGGTCGGCGTCGGCTTCTCCCCCGACGGCTCGCGGGTGGCCTTCGTCGCCCGCGGCGGCCTCGCCGGGACCGCGACCGGGCCGCAGGCCTACGTCCGCACCCTGTCGACCGGGGCGACGACGCTCGTCTCGGGCACGGGGGGCACCGCCCTGGCCAACCACGGCCTCTCGCTCACCCCGGCCGGGTTCTCCGCCGCGGGGACGAAGGTCGCCTTCGCCGCCCGCGACACGTCGTACGGCGCGGGGTGGCAGGTGCTCGTCGCCGACCTCGCCGCCGGGACCCTGACCCTGGCCTCGGTCGGCAGCACGGGTCAGCCCGTCGGCCCCGCCGGGCAGACGCCGCCCACCGTCGGCATCAGCGCCGACGGCGCGGCCGTCTACTTCGACTCCGACACCGCGAAGGTCCTGCCGGGGGTGGCCCCCGGGCAGGTCTACCGGCGCGACCTGGCCGGCCGGACGACGTCCGTGATCTCGCGCGACGCCGCCGGGGTCGCCTGCCGGGGGACGCTCGACACGGTCCTCGCCACCGGCCGGGTGGTCTTCGACTCCCCCGGCGTGTGCGTCGCGGGCACCCCGAAGGGCAAGGGCAACGTCTTCGTCACCGGCGCGACCGGCACCGGGACGGCGCTCGTGTCGGCCAAAGCGAGTGGGCCGGCCGCGGACCAGCTGACCACCTTCTCCGGCGCCTCGGCCGACGGGACCGCGGTCGCCGTCACGTCGTTCGCGACCGACCTCGGGGTCGCGGGCGTGGTGAAGTCGACGCCGCAGCTCTACGTCAAGAGCCTCACCACCGGGGCGCTGACCTGGGTCTCGCGCCCGCCGAAGGGCACCTCGACGGGCAAGAACGTCGGGGTGAGTCACGACGTGGAGCTCGGCCAGGACGGCTCGGTGGTGACGTGGTCGACGCGCGGGAGCAACCTGCTGCCCGCCGCACCGTCGGTCCCCCAGTCGATCCTGCGCCGCGACCTCGCGGCGGGCACCACGTCGCAGGTGAGCGTGGCGGCGTCCGGCGCCGACGTCCTGTCCTCGGTCACCCGGGTGCTCGACGCGACGCGGGTCGCGTTCTCCGACGACACCGCCGGGCAGGTGCTGCTGCGCACCCTGGGGTGAGCGGTCAGTCGAGCCGCGACTCGAACAGGGCCCGGACCGCCGGCGTGCCGCGCAGCAGCCGCAGGGCGTGCTCGGCGTGCCCCGGGACGTAGCCGTTGCCGACGAGCATCCGCACGTCGGCGGCCAGCCCCTCGGCGCCGAGCGCGGCGGCCGCGAAGCTCGTCGCCATCGAGAAGAAGACGACGGTGCCGCCCTGGGCCGTCGCGAGGACGGCCGGCTGCTCGCAGCCGGGCACGTCGACGCAGACGACGGTGACGTCGGCGGGGCCCCCCGCCCCGGCCACCGCCTCGGACAGCCCGAGCGGCGAGCGGGCGTCGGCGACGACGACCGCGTCCGCGAGCTCCGTGCCCTCGAGCAGCGCCGCCTCGCGCTCGACGGGGACCACGGCGATGGTCCGTCCCGCCCCGGCCTCGCGGGCCGCGGCCAGCGACAGCGAGCCGGACTTCCCGGCGCCGCCGAGGACGCACACCGTCGGCGCGTGGTCGGGCCGGGCGGCGACGTACTCCCCCACCACCCGCGCGACCAGGGCCGGGGCGCCGCAGACGTCCATGACCATCAGCGCGAGCCGCGGGTCCAGGTCGCCCGGGAGGACGGCGGCGATGCTGCGGCCGAACAGGACGGCGTACCCCGTGGCCGGGACCTGCTCGGACAGGCCGTCCCAGCGCTCGAGGCCGTCGGTGACGGCGAGCGGGGTGAGCGACAGCGAGACGAGGGTGGCGACCCGCTCGCCGACCGCCAGGCCCAGCGGGCTGCGCGGCCCGACCTCGGCGACCGTCCCGATGAGCATGCCGCCGGACCCGGTCACCGGGTTCTGCATCTTCCCCCGGGTGGCGACGATGTCGAGGACCTCGGCCCGCACGGCCGCCCCGTCGGTCCTGCCGTCCGGCGTGCGGTGCTTCTCGGCCAGCTGCCGGTACGACGCCGCGTCGAGGTTGAGCGTCTCGACCTCGATCCGCACCTCGTCGTTCCACAGCTCCGCGCGCGCGTCGAGCCGCTGGGCGGCCTGGGGCAGCGTCAGCGGCTCACCGGTGTCGCCCAGCGGGGCGAGGACGCGGTGCAGACCGACGGGGGACGACGGGGTGGTGGGCACAGATACTCCGTTCAGAACCCGCGTCAAGAGGAAGTCCTGCACTTCTGACGGCTCTTGACGGGAAATTGTCGAGCAGGCGCCGCTACAGTACCGGTCATGACGATCGTCGAGCAGCCCTATGCCTACCGGCGCCGAGAGCTCGTGGAGCCCGACTGGACGCGCCTGCCCGGATGGGCCGGCGTCACCGCCGCCGAGTGGGCCGACGTGCAGTGGCAGCGCGCGCACTGCGTGAAGAACGTGCGCCAGCTGCGCGAGCTCATGGGCGACCTGCTCGAGGACTCCTTCTACGCCGACCTCGAGCGCGACCAGGCCGAGCGCGCGACGATGTCGATGCTCGTGCCGCCGCAGATGCTCAACACGATGGTCCCGGCCACCGACGGGCCGGTGCCCGCGGCCGGCGCCGAGTACACCGCCGCGTTCCTCGCGGACCCCGTCCGCCGCTACATGCTGCCGGTGTTCTCCGACCGCCGGTCCGACTGGCCGTCGCACCCGCACGCGACGCGCGACTCGCTGCACGAGCACGACATGTGGGTGACCGAGGGCCTGACCCACCGGTACCCGACCAAGGTGCTCGCCGAGCTGCTGCCGACCTGCCCGCAGTACTGCGGCCACTGCACCCGGATGGACCTCGTCGGCAACTCCACCCCGCAGGTCACCAAGCTCAAGCTGGCCGGCAAACCGGTCGACCGCTACTCCGCGATGCTCGGCTACCTCGGCACCCACCCCGAGGTCCGCGACGTCGTCGTCTCCGGCGGCGACGTGGCCAACATGCCGTGGAAGAACCTGGAGGCGTTCCTGCTGCGCCTGCTCGAGATCGACAACGTCCGTGACGTGCGCCTCGCGACCAAGGCCCTCATGGGCCTGCCGCAGCACTGGCTCGCGCCCGACGTCGTCGAGGGCGTCGGCCGGGTCGCCCAGGTCGCGCGGGCCCGCGGGGTGAACCTCGCCATCCACACCCACGTCAACAGCGCGCAGTCGGTGACGCCGGCCGTCGCCGCGGCGGCGCGGGCCATGCTCGACGCGGGGGTGCGCGACGTGCGCAACCAGGGCGTGCTCATGCGCGGCGTCAACGACACCCCCGAGCAGCTGCTCGACCTGTGCTTCGCCCTGCAGGACGACGCGATGGTGACGCCGTACTACTTCTACATGTGCGACATGATCCCCTTCAGCGAGCACTGGCGGGTCTCGCTGAAGCACGCGCAGCACCTGCAGCACGCGATGATGGGCTACCTGCCCGGCTTCGCCACGCCGCGCATCGTGTGCGACGTGCCGTTCGTCGGCAAGCGGTGGGTGCACCAGGTCGAGGACTACGACACCGAGCGCGGGATCTCCTACTGGCGCAAGAACTACCGCACCTCGATCGAGGGCGACGACACAGAGGCGCTGTCGCGCGACTACGTGTACTACGACCCGATCGACACCCTGCCCGAGGCCGGGCAGCAGTGGTGGCTCCAGCAGTCGGCGGCCTCGGCCGCGCAGGACGCCGCGGCGGCGCAGGACGCGGCCCGGGCGAGCCGCGAGCTGGCGCAGGCCCAGCTGGGGTGAGCCCGGGCTCTCAGCCGGCCGTGTGCCGCGGCACCACGCGGCGCGCGCCGGTGGCCTGCAGCTGGGTCAGCGCCCGGCCGACGGCCGGCAGGTAGCGCTCGAGCCGCCAGGTGACCTCGGCCATCCCGCCGACGGGGATGATCGCGCGGTTGCGGCGCAGACCGTCGACGGCCTTGTCGGCGACGTACTCGGGGGTGATGAGCCGCGGCTGGAGCAGCTTGATCTGGCGCCGCATGCTCGTGCGCTCGCCCTCGGCCAGGCCGCCGGTGTGGATCTCGTCGAGCAGCGGGGTGTCGACGAAGCCGGGGCACAGGACGCTGACCCGCACGTTGGCCGAGGCGGCCTCGACCCGCAGCGCCGTGGACAGCCCGACGACGGCGTGCTTGGTCGTCGTGTAGGGCAGCATCGCCGGCGCCGTGATGAGGCCGGCCAGCGACGCGGTGTTGAGGATGTGCCCGCGTCCCGCCTCGCGCATCACGGGGTACGCCGCGTTGACGCCGTTGACGACGCCGCCGAGGTTGACCGCCAGGGCGAGGTCCCACTGGGCCTGCTCGAGCTGCTCGTGCAGCCCGCCGACGGCCACCCCCGCGTTGTTGACCATGAGGTCGAGGCCACCGTGCCGGGCGACGGTGTCGCGGACGAGCTCGCGCACGGCGGCCGCGTCGGTGACGTCGAGCCGGACGCCGGTCGCCGACCCCAGCCCGGTCGCGACCCGCTGCGCCTTCGCCTCGTCGAGGTCGGCGACGACGACGTGGCTGCCGCCGGCGGCGAGCTTCGTGGCGATCGCGCGCCCGATCCCCGAGGCGCCCCCCGTGACGATGCTGACCCGCGGGTCGAAGTGGCCCCGGGTGGTGATGCCGAGCCGGGCGGTGAGCGGCAGAGCGGGCACGGGGGTCTCCTTCGAGCGCGGCGGTAGAGTCCGAGGGCGCACCGGGGGCGGCGCGCCGTCAGCTGAAGTTACCATGGGTAAGTTGTGGGCACGAGAGCGTGCTCGCACGAGGACGGATCGGGGACCAGGGTGAGGACGACGGCACGCCGTACCCACGAGGTGGCGGTCCCGCGCCGCCGGATGCCGCGGGCGGAGCGCGAGGCGCAGATCCTGTCCGTCGCCGAGGAGGTCTTCGCCGACCTCGGCTACCAGGCCACGACCATGGACGAGATCGCCGAGCGGGTCGGCGTCACCAAGCCGCTGATCTACGACTACTTCGGGTCGAAGGACGGGCTGCTCATCGCCTGCGTCGACCGCGCCCGCACCCTGCTGGCCGACACGACCGAGGAGGCCCTTCAGCAGCTGCCGCCCGGCGCCCCCGTCGACGAGGTCCTGCGCTGCGGCATCGCCGCGTTCTTCGAGTTCATCGACGAGCACGACCTGGCGTTCCGTCTGCTGCACCAGGAGAGCGCGGCCGCGGTGTCGACCGAGCGCGACGTCGAGCGCATCCGGGCCCAGCAGGGCGCGGTCATCGTCGGGTTCCTGCGCCGCTCCCCCGGCCTCGCCGAGGTGCCCGAGCAGCTCGTCGAGGGGTACGCCGAGGTCGTGGTCGGCGCCTGCGAGCGGGTCGCCGTCTGGCGCACCCACCGTGACGGCGTCACCGCCGCGGACGCGACCGACCTCGTCGTCTCGGCCGTGTGGACCGGGCTGCGCACACTCACCGGCGCGGCGGCGACCGCCTAGCGGTCCCCCTCGTCGGGGTCGCCCACGAGGGCCCCGTCGGGGTCGGTGTCGTCGGGGTCGGTCTCGTCGGGGTCCGTGTCGTCGGGGTCCGTGTCGTCGTCGGCGGTCTCGTCCGGCAGGGCGTCGCGCATCGCCGTGGTGATGGCCGTGCCGAGCGAGTCCTGGAACGCGGCGAGCAGCGCCTGCCCGGCGAGCGGGATGATCTCCTCGAACGACTGCTGCATCCGCGGCCACTGCCGGGCCGGCATCCCGGCGTCGACGAAGTCCTTCCACAGCGAGTCCCAGATGAGCTGCACGAAGAGCCGCGACACCGCGTCCGCGTGCCCGCGCAGCGTCGGCACGATGTCGAGCACCCGCTCGGCCGGGACGCCGGCGGCGATCACCCGCAACCCGGCCCGCACGAGCGTGGGGTTGGCGATCCGCAGCCGCAGGTCCTCGGTCTCCGTGGCGAGGTCGAGGTCGACGAGGCGTCGTACGAGCTCGGGGTCGTAGGCGATCCCGGCCTCGCGGGCCAGCGACCGCGGCTCGACGACCTCCTCCTCGACGCCGTCCCAGGGGCTCATGAGGGCGTGGTAGAGCCCGAGCGCCTGGGTGCCGCTGCCGGGGGCGGCGGTGATGAGCTTCTCGGCGGCGGCCAGCGTGTAGCCCTGGTCGAGCATCTCGCGCACGAGCGTGAGCCGGGCGACGTGGTCGGGTCCGTAGTAACCGGTCCGGCCCTCCAGCCGCGGGGGTGGGAGCAGCCCGCGCGAGGAGTAGGCCCGCACGTTGCGCACCGTCATCCCCGTCTGCGCGGCGAGCTCGTCGACGGTCAGCTCGCCCTCGCGCCGGCCGCGGCGCCGCCGCGGCGGCTCCTCGCTCGACGGGCGGCGGGTCGGTCGGCGGCTCACGGGCGCCACCCTACCGACGGGCGGCATACTCACCGCGTGGCGAGGAAGGCGGTGGCCGGCGGGACCCCGGCGACGGTGGCGCTCGACCGCGGCGGCGTGCCGTGGACGGCGCACCCCTACGAGCACGACCCGGGCGCGGCGTCGTACGGGCTCGAGGCCGCGCAGGCGCTCGGCGTCGAACCGGCGCGGGTCTTCAAGACGCTCCTCGTGCGGCTCGAGCCGGCCGGGGCCGCCCCCGGCGGCCTCGCGGTCGGGGTCGTGCCGGTCGACCGGCAGCTGGACCTCAAGGCGGTCGCGGCGGCCGTGGGCGCGAAGCGCGCGACGATGGCGCCACCCGACGTCGCGGAACGGACGACCGGGTACGTCGTCGGCGGGATCAGCCCGCTGGGGCAGAAGCGGCCGCTGCGCACCGTCGTCGACGTCTCGGCCCTGGCGCACCCGACGGTCTACGTCTCCGGGGGTCGCCGGGGGTTCGACGTCGAGCTCACCGCCGCGGACCTCGTTCGGCTCACCGCCGCCAGCACCGCGCCGATCGCGCGCTGAGGGACGCCGTACGGCGACCTGCGCCGCGTCGAGCGGTCAGGCGTAGGTGTCGAGCCCGCCGGCCGCGGCGGCCTCCTGGGCCCGGCGGGCCTGGTCGGCGAGTGCGTTCGCGAGCGCGCTGGACGCGGTGGCCAGCTCGATGCGCGCTCCCTGCAGGGCGTGGTCGCCGGCCCGCTGGCGCTGCAGCAGGGCCAGCTTGGCCTCGGCGGCCGCGACCATCTTGCGCAGCGCGGCGATGGCGGCCGCCTCCGCGGCGCTGCCGATCGTCGCCGCCGACCCGGTGCCGGCGTGGGCCGGCCGGCCGGACGGACCCGCCCGGTCGGCGGGCGCGGCAGCCGGTCGGGAGGTGACGGAGGTGCTGGTCTCGACGGCGTCGACGGGCATGTCTCTCCTGGGGTCGGGGCCGTTACCTGGTTGGCCCATCGGCCGCTCCGCCCGGATCGTGAGCCGTCCGGCACCTCGTCGCGTCAGGCGTCGTCGTCGCCGTGCTGACCGTGCCGACCCTCCCACGGCGTCGAGAGGACGACGGTGGTGCGGGTGCGGACGTTGGCGGCGCTGCGGATCCGGGCCAGCAGGTCCTCGAGGTCGCCGGGCTGGCCGACCCGCACGAGCAGGACGTAGCTCTCGTCGCCGGCGACGGAGAAGCAGGACTCGATCTCGGGGACGTGCTCGAGCCGCTGCGGGACGTCGTCCGGCGCGGCCGGGTCGAAGGGGGTGACCGCGATGAGCGCGGTGAGCGGCAGCCCGATCGACTCGGGGTCGAGGACGGCGCGGTAACCGCGGATGACGCCACGCTCCTCCAGCCGCCGGACCCGCTGGTGGACGGCCGACGTCGACAGCCCCGTGGCCTTGCCGAGGTCGGTGAAGCTCATCCGCCCGTCGGCGGCGAGCAGGTCGACGAGGCGGCGGTCGAGGCGTTCCACGGCGTCACCCTAGAGGTCGACGGACCCTAGGGTGGGCGCGTGAGCCTCCAGCACCCCGACGAGCGACTGCTGCTGCTCGACTCGGCCAGCCTGTACTTCCGCGCGTTCTTCGGCGTCCCGGACCAGCGCTCGCGCCCCGACGCCCCGCCGAACAACGCGCTGCGCGGGTTCCTCGACATGCTCGCCTCGCTGCTCGAACGCTACCGGCCGACGCACCTGGCGGCGTGCTGGGACGACGACTGGCGACCGGCCTTCCGGGTCGAGGCCATCCCGACGTACAAGGCGCACCGCGTCGCCGAGGGCGGCGGCCCCGACGAGGAGGCCGTCGCGCCCGAGCTCGGGGTGCAGGTGCCGGCCATCGTCGACGCGCTCGCCGCGCTGGGTCTGCCGCGGATCGGGTCGGCGGGGTACGAGGCCGACGACGTCATCGGCACGCTCGCCGAGGCGCACCGCGGGGTGCGGGCGGTCGACGTCGTCACCGGTGACCGCGACCTGTTCCAGCTCGTCGACGACGCCCACGAGGTGCGCGTGGTCTACACCGCGCGCGGCGGCGTGCGGGACTCCGACCTGGTCGACGAGGCGTTCCTGCGGGAGAAGTACGGCGTGGCGTCCGGGGCGGCGTACGCCGACATGGCGACCCTGCGCGGCGACACCAGCGACGGCCTGCCCGGGGTCGCCGGGATCGGCGAGAAGACCGCGGCCAAGCTCATCGCGACGTACGGCGACCTCGCGTCGCTGCGGGCCGCCGTCGACGGCGGCGACCCGGCCATCAAGGGGGCGCAGCGCGCCCGGCTCGAGGCGGCGACGGCGTACCTCGACGCCGCCCCGGCCGTCGTGCAGGTCGCTCGTGACGCGCCCGTGCCCGACGTCGACCTGCGGCTGCCCACCGACGTCGCCGACGTGCGCCTGCTCAGCGAGGTCGCGTCCACGTGGGGCGTCGCGTCCTCGGTCGACCGGGTGCTCACGGCGCTGCGGATCCCCGCGGCCGGCTGACGTCACCCCAGATCGCGGACTGCTGCGGAGGCGGGACGTCGACGTCACCCCGAGATCGCGGACTGCTGCGGGGGCGGGACGTCGACGTCACCCCGGGGACCCGGACTGCTGCCCAGGCGGGAGGTCGACGTCACCCTCGAGTGATGCCCAAGAACCGCCGCAGCTGCTCTGCCCCGTGCACCTCTACCGGGTCCTGCGGCGCGACGTACGTGGCGGGAGTGACCAGGACCCGCTGCTCGTCCACCCCGACAGGCCCGTCGGAGGTCTGCTGCACGATCCGCTCGATCCCGTTGGCGATGTAGCCGACCTTGCGACTGACGGCGGCGGAGGCGTGGTTGCCGGCGATGTAGCCGGATCCACATGACCGGGCACCGAGTTCCTGGAAGGCGAAGCCGACGGCGAGACGGCGCATGAGGGTTCCCGTGCCACGGCCCTGATGCTCCAGTCCGAGCCACGATCCGCTCTCGACGTGCCGGGTCTGGTCAAAGCCGCGGGCCCGCAGGTCCTGCATGCCCACCACCCTGCCCTGGCTCCTGACCACGAGGGCGAGGTGCCACTCCTGCGGCGAGATCGTGCTGCGCTGGCGCCACCACCACGCGAGCGACTCGGTGGGGAATCCGCCGGGCGCCCCCGGGTCGAACGGTTGGGTGTGCCAGTCCCGCAGGAACGGCATGGGCAGACCGGGCGTCTGGACTCCCGATCGGACCAGCTCGACGAGCTCGGGGATGTCCCCGTCGCGCAGGACACGCATCTCGACCGGACCTCCGATGATGCGCAGGGCGAACGGCGGGAAGATCTCCTCGATCGTCAACACCGAACGTCCCCTCACTCATCGATCAGTTCGAGGCCCAGGACGATAGCGGTCGAGGTTGGAGTCGTGCCCTCCGCGGGACGCCGACAGCACTCCCCCCAGCAGTCCGGACTCCGGGCGGGACGTCGACGTCTCTCCTCCGCAGCAGTCCGGGATCGGGATGGGACGTCGACGTCACCTTCCCGCAGCAGCCCGGGATCGGGGCGGGACGTCGACGTCACCCTTGCGCAGCAGTCCGGTTCTGGGCGGGGTAGACGTCGGTCTCGGTGGCCTTCGCGGACAGCCAGACCGGCTGCCCGGGGTGCAGGCCCAGCTCGGCGACGGCGGCGGGGGTGACGTCGACGAAGGCGTGCGGGGGGCCGCCCACCTCGACGCGGACCCGGTCGGTGAGCAGCTCGACGCCCTCGACGGTGCCGGGCCAGACGTTGCGCGCGCTCGTCGGTCCCGGCGCCGCGGTCGACAGGACGACCGCCGACGGGCTCACCGCGGCGAGGACCGCGTCGCCCTCCCGGGCACCCGACCCCGGGTCGAGGGTCCCGGTCACCCGACCGCCACCCTCGAGCTCGACGACACCGGTCCCCACCAGTCGGCCGGACCACAGGTTGAGGCCGACGAGGCGGGCGACGTACTGCGTCGCCGGTCGGCGGGCGACCTGCAGCGGCGTCCCCTCCTGCACGACGCGGCCGCCCTCGAGGACGACGAGCCGGTCGGCGAGGACCATCGCCTCGAGCGGGTCGTGGGTGACGACGAGGACGGGGGCGTCGACGCCGCGCAGGTGCTCGCGCAGCCGGGAGCGCACCTCGAGCCGGGTGCGGGCGTCGAGCGCGGCCAGCGGCTCGTCGAGCAGCAGCAGCCCGGGGTCGACGGCGAGCGCCCGCGCCAGCGCGACCCGCTGCGCCTGACCGCCGGACAGCTCGGCGGGCCGGCGGTGCTCGAGCCCCTCGAGCCCGAGCCGGCGCAGCAGGTCACCGGCGGTGGCACGGGCGGCGGGGCGTCGTACGCCGCGGGCACGGGGACCGAAGGCGACGTTGTCGAGCGCGTCGAGGTGCGGGAAGAGCCGGTAGTCCTGGAAGACGAGCCCCACCGGGCGGACCGCGGGCGGCACGAACACGGCGGTCGACGGCTCGTCGAGGACCCGCCCACCGAGCGCGAGCCGGCCGCCGGTCAGCGGCTGCAGCCCGGCGAGGGCGCGCAGCAGCGTCGACTTGCCGGCGCCGTTGGGACCGAGGACGCCGACGACCTCGCCCGGCTGGGCGGTGAGCTCGACGTCGAGGACGAAGCCGTTCCGCCGTACGACGACCCGGGCGTCCAGCGTCGCGCTCACGCCGCCGGCCCCGCCCGCAGCCAGCGGTCGCGCAGCGCGACGAGGACGACGACCGAGACGAGCAGCAGCACGACGGAGAGCGCCACCGCCGCGTCGAGGTCGTCCTCGAGGGCGAGGTAGACCTTGATCGGCATCGTCTGGGTCACCCCGGGCGTGCTGCCGGCGAAGGTGATCGTGGCACCGAACTCCCCCAGCGCCCGCGCGAACGCCAGCACCCCTCCGGCGAGCAGCGACGGCCCGACGAGCGGCAACGTCACCCTCCGGAACGTCGTGAGCCGCGAGGCGCCCAGCGTCGCGGCCGCCTCCTCGTAGCCGGGGTCGGCGGAGCGGAAGGCGCCCTCGACGGTGACGACGAGGAACGGCATGGCGACGAACGCCTCGGCGACGACGACCCCCCAGACGGTGAAGGGCAGCGAGAACCCGGTCCACCGGTAGACCCACTCCCCCACCAGCCCGGTCCGGCCGAGCGCGAGCAGCAGCGCCACCCCGCCGACGACCGGGGGCAGGACGAGCGGCAGCGTCACCAGCGCACGCAGCACGCTCGTCAGCCGTCCGCTGCCGCGCGCGAGGAACCACGCGAGGGGCACGCCGAGGACGAAGGAGACGATCGTCGCGCCGGACGCGCACAGCAGCGACAGCCGCAGCGCGTCGAGGACGGCGGCGTCGGCGAGCACCTGCCCCATCCGCGACCACGGGGCCCGGACGAGCAGCGCCAGCAGCGGGACCAGCAGGAACGCGACGCCCAGTGCGGCGGGGACCCCGAGCGGCCACGGTACGGCGCCCCGTCGGCGCAGGGCGGCGACGTCGCGGCCCGAGCGCTCCGCCGTCCGGCCCGCGGACGCTCGCTCCGGGGACGGCGCCGGCACCCCGCTCAGGGCGCCTCGAAGCCGGCCGCGGTCAGCGCCTGGGTCCCTGCGGACGACAGCACGTAGGCCGTGAAGGCCGCCGCCGCCGTCGGATTGGGCGCCTTGTTCAGCGTCGCGATGGGGTAGCTCGTCGAGGCGTTGACGTCGCTCGGGATCTCGACGCCCGTGACCTTGGTGCCCGCGGCCTTGACGTCGGTGACGTAGACGACGCCGGCGTCGACCTCGCCGAGCTGGACCTTCGTGAGGACGGCCTTGACGTCCGTCTCGTCGCTGACCGGCGTGACCGAGACCTTGGCGTTGGTGAGGACCTGGCGGGCGACCTTGCCGCAGGGCACCTGGGCCTGGCAGAGGGCCACCTTGACCCCGCTGCGCCCCAGGTCGGCGACGGCGGCGACCTTCCCCGGGTTCGACGGAGGGACGGCGATCTCCATGACGTTCTTGGCGAAGGTCGTCGGGTTCGACGCGTCCCCGGCCTTGACGACGGCGTCCATGTTCGTCGGGCTGGCGGAGGCGAAGACGTCGGCGGGGTTGCCCTGGGTGATCGACGTGGCGAGACCGGAGCTCGGGCCGAAGTTGAACGTGACCTGCACGCCCGGGTGCGCCTGCTCGAAGGCCGTGCCGAGCGCGGTGAACGACTCCTTGAGCGAGGCCGCCGCGAAGACCGTGACCGTCCCCGACAGCGCGCTCGAGGAGGTGCCCGCGCCGCTGGTGCCCCCGGCGGCGGGGCTGCTGCCGCCGCCGCAGCCGGCGAGCAGCAGGGCGGCGACCGCGGGGACGGCGAGGACGAGACGGTGGCGCAACGGTGCTCCCAGGGTCGGGACGGACTCGGACGGGGTGGCTCAGCGCCGCGAGGGGACCTCGACGACGACGTTGGTCGACTTGACCGCGGCGATGGCGAGGACGCCGGGCTCGAGCCGCAGCTCGTCGGCGGCCTCGCGGCTCATCAGCGAGACGATCCGGTGACCGCCGGACTGGATCTCGACCTGGGCCATGACGGTGTCGCGCACGACCCGGGTGACGAGTCCGACGAACCGGTTGCGGGCCGACTCGGCATGCACGGGG
Organism: Lapillicoccus jejuensis; assembly: GCF_006715055.1. Taxonomy (NCBI): domain Bacteria; kingdom Bacillati; phylum Actinomycetota; class Actinomycetes; order Micrococcales; family Intrasporangiaceae; genus Lapillicoccus; species Lapillicoccus jejuensis. The sequence goes on along the minus strand of NZ_VFMN01000001.1, from coordinate 3,704,057 downwards.
CCCGGCGACGGGTGCTCGGTCCCCGCGGCCAGCTCCTGCGCGAACGCGGCGAGCACCGTCCCCTCGACGGCCTGCCGCCCCGCGGCGTCGCTCGTCACCGGCAGCCGGCCGGCCTCGACCCAGCGCCGCAGCGTGTCGTCCGAGACCCCCAGCAGCTCGGCGGCCTCGCGGACTCGGTAGGTGGGCACGACGGCACTCTAACCGCAGATGCGGCGCTGGCGCGCGGATATCTCCTCAGGTGCCGCCCGCGATCGTCACCACCCGCTCGAGCTCGGCCCGAGCGCCGACGAGCGACGGGCCGTACCACGTGAGCAGTCGCCCGCTGACCAGCGCCGTCGGCACCCGCCGGAACGCCTCGGGGCCGTCGGCGGCGGTGAAGACGTAGGGCTCGTCGGGCAGCAGCACGCGGTCGACCCGGTCCGGGTCGTCGACCTCGGTCACCTCGACGGAGGGGTAGCGCCCCCGCTCGCCCGCGTCCGCGAACGCGTTGCGGCACCCGAGCCGCGCGAGCACGTCGCCGGTGAAGGTGCCGGGCCCGACGACCATCCACGGGTCCCGCCACACCGGTACGGCGACCCGCGGGGCGCCGGACGGGGTCGTGGTGGGCGGCGCCGCCCACACCCGTTCGGCCTCCTCGAGCCACTCGGGCACCTCCCACCGCAGCCCCTCGAGCAGCAGCCTGCGCATCGCGGTGAAGGCCTCGTCGAGGGTCTCGACGACGGTGACCCACACCGGCACCCCGGCCTCGCGCAGCCGGCGGACGTCGAGCTCGCGGTTCTCCTCGCGGTTGGCGACCACGAGGTCGGGGGCGAGGTCGACGATGCGGCGCACGTCGGGGTTCTTCGTGCCACGGACCCGGACGACGTCGAGGTCCGCGGGGTGGGTGCACCAGTCGGTCGCGCCGACGACGGCCTCGCGGCGGGTGGCGACCAGCGCCTCGGTGAGCGACGGGACGAGCGAGACCACCCGCGCCGCCGGCCCCGCGACGGGGACCGGTGCGCGGAGGTCGTCGTACGGCGTGCTCACCGCCGGCGGACCCCCATCGTCCCGGTCACCGGCGGGGTCCAGCCGAGGCGGCCGGCCGCGATGCCGCGGTCGAGCGCGCCGCCGACGTCGTCCGGGACCGGGGTGGCCCGCCGCGTCGCCATCGAGACGTGGACGTACGTGACCTCGAGGACGCAGGCCAGCCGGTCGTGGGTCTCGTCGAGGACGTAGGACAGGGCGTGCAGGACCGTGTCCGAGCGGTCGAGCAGCTGCGGCCGCACGGTGAAGCGGTCGCCGAGCCGCATCTCGGCGAGGTAGCGCAGGTGGTGCTCGACGGTGAAGAAGCTCAGGCCCCGGCGGTCGATGTAGTCGCGGTCGACGCCGGCCTGCTGCATCGTCTCCCACACGGCGTAGGCCGCCGGGTGGAAGTAGTGCGCGATGTTGAGGTGGCCGTTCTCGTCGACGACGTCGGGCGTCACCTCGCGGTCGGCCTGCGCCGGGAGGGCCCGGACCTGGTCGGCGGTGGGGAGGTCGCTCACACGTTGCGACGGTACGCGCCGCCGACCTCGAAGAACGCCTCGGTCACCTGCTGGAGCGAGCAGACCCGCGCCGCGTCCATGAGCGCGGCGAAGACGTTGCCCTCGCCCTGCGGGTGGGTCGCGACCTCCTTGAGCCGGGCCAGCGCCTCCTGCGCGTCGACGCGGTGCGTCTCCTGGAAGGCGCGCACCCGGTCCAGCTGGCCGCGCTTCTCGTCCTCGGTGGCCCGGGCCAGGGCGACGGTCGGCGCGGGCGCCCCGGCCTCGTCGGCGTGCGGGTTACGGAAGGTGTTGACGCCGATGACGGGCAGGGACCCGTCGTGCTTGCGCTGCTCGTAGAGCATCGACTCGTCCTGGATGCGGCCGCGCTGGTAGCCGGTCTCCATCGCGCCGAGGACGCCGCCGCGCTCGGTGATGGCGTCGAACTCGCGCAGCACCGCCTCCTCGACGAGGTCGGTCAGCTCGTCGACGACGAACGAGCCCTGGAGCGGGTTCTCGTTCATCGCCAGGCCCCACTCCTTGTTGATGACGAGCTGGATGGCCAGCGCGCGGCGCACCGACTCCTCGGTCGGGGTGGTGACCGCCTCGTCGTAGGCGTTGGTGTGCAACGAGTTCGCGTTGTCGTAGATCGCGGTGAGGGCCTGCAGCGTCGTCCGGATGTCGTTGAACGCCATCTCCTGCGCGTGCAGCGAGCGCCCCGACGTCTGCACGTGGTACTTGAGCTTCTGGCTGCGCTCGGCGGCGCCGTACCGCTCCTTCATCGCGACCGCCCAGATGCGGCGGGCGACCCGGCCGAGCACGGTGTACTCGGGGTCCATCCCGTTGCTGAAGAAGAACGACAGGTTGGGCGCGAAGTCGTCGACCGCCATCCCGCGGGCGAGGTAGGCCTCGACGTACGTGAAGCCGTTGGCGAGGGTGAAGGCGAGCTGGCTGATGGGGTTCGCCCCGGCCTCGGCGATGTGGTAGCCCGAGATGGAGACCGAGTAGAAGTTGCGGACCCCTTCCTGGATGAACCATTCCTGGATATCGGCCATGCAGCGCAGCGAGAACTCGGTGGAGAACAGGCAGGTGTTCTGGCCCTGGTCCTCCTTGAGGATGTCGGCCTGCACGGTGCCGCGGACGGTCTGCAGGGTGCACCGGCGCACCTCGGCCGCCTCCTCGGCGGAGGGCTCGCGACCCTCGCGCTCGCGGAACACGTCGATCTGCTGGTCGACGGCGGTGTTGAGGAAGAAGGCGAGGACGGTCGGCGCGGGGCCGTTGATCGTCATCGAGACCGACGTCGTCGGCGAGACGAGGTCGAAGCCGGAGTAGAGCGCCTTCATGTCGTCGAGGGTCGCGACGGAGACGCCGGAGGTGCCGACCTTGCCGTAGATGTCGGGGCGCGGGTCGGGGTCGCGGCCGTAGAGGGTCACCGAGTCGAACGCCGTCGACAGCCGGGTCGCCGGCTGCCCCTCGGAGAGGAGGTGGAAGCGGCGGTTGGTGCGGAACGGGTCGCCCTCGCCGGCGAACATCCGCGCCGGGTCCTCGCCGTCGCGCTTGAAGGGGAAGACCCCGGCGGTGAAGGGGAAGTGGCCGGGCAGGTTCTCGCGGCGCAGGAAGGAGAGCAGCTCGCCGTGGTCGGCGTAGCGCGGCAGGCTCACCCGCGGCACGAGCGAGCCGGACAGCGACTCGCGGCGCAGCGTCGTGCGGATCTCTTTGTCCCGCACGCGGACCACCTGCTCGTCGCCGGAGTAGGCCTCGACGACCGCGGGCCACCCGTCGAGCTGCTCGCGGACCTCGCGGGGCAGGTCGCCGTACGACGCCTCGGCGCGGCGGGCGACCTCGTCGGCCGCGGTCACCCCGTCCGCCGCGAGCTCGTCGGCGACGGCGCGCAGCCGCTGCGCGCGGCGGGCCTGCTCCACGAGCTCACCCGTGCGGCGGTGGTAGCCGCGGACGGTGTCGGCGACCTCGGCGAGGTAGCGGACCCGGTCGGCCGGGACGACGGCGTGCGAGCCGCTGGAGTGCCGGACGTCGACGTGCGGCAGGACGCCCTCGGCGAGCGGCATCCCCTCCTCGCGCAGCATCCCCGCGACGTGCTGGTAGAGCGCGGTGACGCCGTCGTCGTTGAAGGTCGCCGCCGACGTGCCGAAGACCGGCATGTCCTCGGGGCGCTTCCCGAAGGCCTCGCGGTTGCGCACGAGCTGGCGGCCGACGTCACGCAGCGCGTCCTTGGCGCCGCGCCGCTCGAACTTGTTGATGGCGACGACGTCGGCGAAGTCGAGCATGTCGATCTTCTCGAGCTGGCTGGCCGCGCCGAACTCCGGCGTCATGACGTACATCGCGTGGTCGACGAGCGGCACGATGCCGGCGTCGCCCTGACCGATGCCGGGGGTCTCGACGACGAGCAGGTCGTAGCCCGCGGCCTTGACGAGGTCGAGGACGAGCGGCAGCGCCTCGGGGACCTCGCGGCCGCCGCGGGTGGCGAGCGAGCGGAAGAAGACCCGGTCGCCGTCGAGGCTGTTCATCCGGATGCGGTCGCCGAGCAGCGCGCCGCCGCCCTTGCGCCGGGTCGGGTCGACGGCCACGACGGCGATCCGCAGCTTGTCCTGCTGGTCGGTGCGGAAGCGTCGGACCAGCTCGTCGGTGAGCGAGGACTTGCCCGAGCCACCGGTGCCGGTGATGCCGAGGACCTTGGTGCCGGCCGACGCCGCGGCTTCGCGGACCCCGGCGACGAAGGCGTCGTCGAGCAGGCCGGTCTCGGCCGCGGTGACCGCCCGGGCCAGCGCCGCCCGGTCGCCCGTGCGCAGCGCGTCGAGGTGCGGGGCGCCGGCCTCGACGAGGTCGGTGTCGCACAGGCGCACCATCTGGTTGACCATCCCGGCCAGCCCCCAGCGCTGGCCGTCCTCCGGGGAGAAGATCGTCACGCCCGCCGCACGCAGCCGGGCGATCTCCTCGGGGACGATGACCCCGCCCCCGCCGCCGAAGACCTTGACGTGCCCCGCGCCCTGCTCGCGCAGCCGCTCGACGAGGTACTCGAAGTACTCGACGTGTCCGCCCTGGTAGGAGCTGATCGCGACGCCCTGCACGTCCTCCTCGACGGCGGCGTCGACGACCTCGTGGACGGCGCGGTTGTGCCCGAGGTGGACGACCTCGCAGCCCTGGCTCTGCAGGATCCGCCGCATGATGTTGATCGACGCGTCGTGCCCGTCGAACAGTGCCGAGGCGGTGACGAAGCGCACGGGCCGGGTCGGCACGTGCAGCTCGGCGGGGGTGGGCTGGGACACGGGGTCCTCCGGGGCGTCGTACGGCAGCGGTGCTCGGACAGTCGATAGTAGGACATCCAACTATCGGCTGGCTACGCTCGCCCCCATGCTCGACTTCGACCCGGTCGACCGCGCCGGCGACCTGTGGGAGCGGCACTTCGGTGACGCCACGGCGATGCGCTTCGTCACCTCGGTGATGCGCGCGCAGCAGATCCTCCTGGCGACCCTCGACGCCACCCTCAAGCCGTACGGCGTCACGTTCGCCCGGTACGAGGTCCTCGTCCTCCTGCACTTCTCGCGCGACGGGCGGCTGCCGCTGTCGAAGATCGGCCAGCGCCTGCAGGTGCACCCGACGTCGGTGACCAACGCCATCGACCGGCTCGTCGCCGCTGGGCTCGTCGACCGGGCCGCCGACGAGACCGACCGGCGCCGGGTCTTCGCCTCGCTCACCCCGCGCGGCACGCAGGTCGTCACCGACGCGACGGCCGCGCTCATGGGGCTGGAGTTCGGCGTCGTCGGCCTCGACGACGAGGACCAGACCCGCGGCTTCGACCTGCTGCGCGGCCTGCGCGCCGCGGCCGGCGACTTCCGGGACTAGGAACCCCACTTGTTGCTGCTTTCTGACGCTCAGCTGGTCGGCGCACCCACAGCGGAACGGTCAGAAAGCAGCAACAAGTGGGGTGTTCCTGGGGTGCTGCTCAGTCGACGCGGTCGGCGGCGACGACGCCGCGCAGGACCTTGTCGACGGCGGCCTGCGCCGTGGCCCGGAACACCGGGCTCGGGGCGGCGTCGGCGAGCTGGTCGAGGACGTCGACGATCTGCTTGCACCGGCGCACGAAGTCGCCGGCGGCGATCTCGCTGTCGCGCAGCACCGTCTCGAGCCGCGCGCCCGAGGCCCAGCGGTGCACCATCCACGCCATGCCGCCCTCGGGGGCCGGGGTGCGCGGCAGGTCGTGCTGGTCCTGGGCGTCCTCGAGCCGGCTCCACACCCCGACGGTCGCGTGCCAGGCCTCGGCCACGTCGTCGTTCGGCATCCGCGGCGCGACCTCGACCTCCTCGCGGCGCGGCTCGTGGACGAGCGTCGAGACGAGCGCGGCGAGCCCGGCGGGGTCGAGCCGCTGCCAGACGCCCTGGCGCAGGCACTCGGCCGTGAGCAGGTCCTTCTCGCCGTAGAGGCGGCGCAGCCGCTCCCCCGCCGGCGTGACCCGGGTGCCGTCCTCGTCGAGGTAGCCCAGCTCCTCGAGCAGGTCGCAGATCCGGTCGAAGGTCCGCGCGACGCTGCCGGTGCGCCCCTCGACCTTGCGCCGCAGGCCGTCGGTCTCACGGGTGAGCCGCCACCACCGCTCGGCCCACCGGGCGTGCGTCTCCCGGTCGGGGCACTGGTGGCACGGGTGCGCGCGGATCCGCCGGCGCAGCTCCTCGACCTCGGCCGCCTCGGCGGCCGCCGTGGCCGCGACGGCCCTGCGCGACGGGGGCGGGTCGTGCGGCACGGCGACCCGCAGCGACGTCGCGAGGTCGCGCCGCTCCTTGGGGCTCTTGGCGTTGAAGCCCTTGGGCACCCGCAGCGTCGTCACCGGCTCGACCGGGGTCGGGACGTCGTCGAGGGTGAGCCGCCACAGCTTGCGGTCGTGCGTGACGACGCTCGGCGCGCCGTGCTCCCCGCGCGCCCCGCGCGGGGTCGCGACGACGACGGCCCAGCCCTCGCGCCGCCCCGACGGGATCTTGATGACGTCGCCGACCTTGAGCGCCTCGAGGCTGATCGCCGCCTCCGTCCGACGGCTCGCGGCGCGCTGCTTCGCGGCGTCCTTCTCCAGCCGCTGGAGCTGGTGGCGCAGGGCGGCGTACTCGGAGAAGTCGCCGAGGTGGCAGGTCATCGCCTCGGCGTAGCCGGCGAGGGCTTCCTCGTTGCGGCGGATCGTGCGCGCGTGCCCGACCATCGACCGGTCGGCCTGGAACTGCGCGAACGACGTCTCGAGGATCGCCGCCGCCGGCTCGCGCCCCACCCGGGCGACGAGGTTGACGGCCATGTTCGACGTCGGCCGGAAGCTCGAGCGCAGCGGGTAGGTGCGGGTCGAGGCCAGACCGGCGACGCCGAGCGGGTCGAGCCCCCGCTTCCACAGCACGACGGCGTGGCCCTCGACGTCGATCCCGCGCCGGCCGGCGCGACCGGTCAGCTGGGTGTACTCGGCCGGCGTGATGTCGACGTGCGCCTCGCCGTTGAACTTCACCAGCCGCTCGAGCACGACGGTGCGCGCGGGCATGTTGATCCCCAGCGCCAGGGTCTCGGTGGCGAACACCGCCCGCACCCGCCCGGCGGTGAACAGCTCCTCGACGACCTCGCGGAAGGTCGGCAGCATCCCTGCGTGGTGGGCGGCGAACCCGCGGGTCAGACCCTCGACGAAGTCCCAGTAGCCGATGACCGACAGGTCCTCGTCGGCCAGTGCCGAGACCCGCTCCTCCACCAGATGCCGGATCCGCTCGCCCTCGGCCTCCTCGACGAGCCGGACGTCGTCGGCGAGCAGCTGCGCGACGGCGGCCTCGCAGCCGGCGCGGCTGAAGATGAAGGTGATCGCCGGCAGCAGCCCGTCGCGATCGAGCCGCGACAGCACCTCGGCCCGCGACGGCCCGCCACCCGGGCGCGACCCCACGGAGGCGTTGACCGACGAGCGCGAGGACGAGGCGCCGTACGACGAGCCGTGCGACGGCCCGGGGCCACCGCGGCCCCGTGGCCCGCCGCGGCCGGCCCGCCCCTGCCGTACGGCGCGCTGCCAGCCGCCCTGCTCCTCGCGCTGGCGCCGGGAGACGGCGCCCACGGCGGCGAGCAGGTCGGGGCTGACCCGGGCGGTCGCACCGGCGCGCAGCTCGTCCTCGCGGCCGTCGTCGGCGTTGCTGGGGTCGAACACCTCGTCGACGAACAGGTCGAAGAGGTCGCGGCCGACCATCATGTGCTGCCACAGCGGCACCGGACGGTGCTCGGAGACGACGACGTCGACCGCGCCGCGCACCTCCTTCAGCCAGGCGCCGAACTCCTCGGCGTTGCTCACCGTCGCCGACAGCGAGGCGACCAGCACCTGCGGGGGCAGGTGGATGATCACCTCCTCCCAGACGGCGCCGCGGAACCGGTCGGCGAGGTAGTGCACCTCGTCCATGACGACGTAGCCGAGCCCCTCGAGGGTGGGCGAGGCGCCGTACAGCATGTTGCGCAGCACCTCGGTCGTCATGACGACGACCGGCGCCTCGCTGTTGACCGACGAGTCGCCGGTGAGCAGCCCGACCTTGTCGGCGCCGTGGCGGCGCGCGAGGTCCTGGTACTTCTGGTTCGACAGCGCCTTGATCGGCGTCGTGTAGAACGCCTTGCGGCCGGTGGCGAGTGCGAGGTGGACGGCGAACTCCCCGACGACGGTCTTGCCGGCCCCGGTCGGGGCGGCGACGAGGACCCCGCGCCCGGCCTCGAGGGCTCGGCACCCCTCGAGCTGGAAGTCGTCGAGGGGGAAGTCGAACCCGGCGGCGAACCGGTCGAGCTCGGCGTGGGAGGGCTGCTCGCGCTCGCGGCGCGACCGCTCCATCGCCGCGGCGTACCGGTCGGCAGCGGACATGCCGTCACACTACGTCAGTGAGCAGCGTCCACTTCTACCGACCGTCGCAGGGCCACGGCCTGCCCCACGACCCGTTCAACGCCATCGTCGCGCCGCGCCCGATCGGGTGGATCTCGACCGTCGCGCCGGACGGCACCCGCAACCTCGCGCCGTACAGCTTCTTCAACGCCTTCGCCTACACGCCGCCGATCGTCGGCTTCTCCAGCACCGAGGAGAAGGACAGCGCGCGCAACGCGCGCGAGACCGGCGAGTTCACCTGGAGCCTCGTGACCCGGCCGCTGGCGGAGCGGATGAACGAGACGTCGACGACCGAGGGCGTCGACGAGTGGGAGCGGGCCGGGTTGCAGCCCGCGCCGTCCCGCGTCGTCGCGCCGCCGCGGGTCGCGGACTCGCCGGTCGGCTTCGAGTGCCGGGTCAGCCAGATCCTGCCCCTCACCGGCGCGGACGGGACGCCCAACGGGGCCGTCCTCACCCTCGGCGAGGTCGTCGGCGTGCACATCGACGAGGACTACCTGCAGGACGGGATCTACCAGACCGCCAAGGCGCAGCCGGTGATGCGGGCCGGCGGCCCGAGCGCCTACTACGGCATCAGCGAGGACCTGCGCTTCGACCTGCGCCGCCCGCGCTGACCCCGCGCCGCGACGACGCGGGGCCGCCCCCCGGGGAGGGGGCGGCCCCGCGCTGTGAGCCGGATGGTGCGGCGGTGGGTCAGCCGGTCACGGCTGGCCGAACCACGTGAGGGCGTTACCGACGAGCGTCGCCTTGTCGGCGGCGGTGCCGTAGGCCTCGACCGGGAAGGCGGCGAAGAAGACCTTGTACCCGCCGGTCGACACCGTCAGGGCGTCGGTGGCCCCGGTGTCGTCGGTGAAGGCCTTGGCCGCCGGGTCGATCGGGGTGACCTGGTCCTCGAAGTTCGCCCCGAGCACGGAGTGGTCGAGGACCACGGTGCCGGCGGCGCCGGAGACCGGGTTCCCCGGCACCCCGTGGACCGCGACGGTGGCCTTGTCGTTCTGGGTCTCCGACCCGTCCCAGGCCACGTGCAGGTAGTCGTGCACGAAGCTCGTCGTGCCCGCCGCCTGGTCGAGGATGTCCTGGCCCGAGAGGAAGAGCCGGCCGCCGCCGTCGAGCAGCGCCTTCAGCTCGGCCTCGTACGGCGACACGGGGCCGGGGTAGCTGTTCCCGGTCCACCAGACGACGTTCTCGTGCGCGAGCAGGTAGGACTGCGGCAGGTTCGCGTCGGCCGCGAGGTCCCAGTAGCCGTACGGCGTGCCACCCATGGCGGCCTTGTACAGCCCCGACGTGTCGGGGCTGTTGCCGTCACCGTCGACGAGCACGGTGTCGCTGCGGACCGCGATGGTCGTCAGCGACAGCCCCGCCCCGACGGCCCCGGACGCCCCGGCCGAGGTGACCGTGACGCTCTCGGTGTCGCGCTGGTCGTCGGTCGCCGTCGCCGGGACCGCCACCTTCACGCAGACGTGGGTGCTCGCCCCCGCCGCGATGGTCGGCGTCGCCGACAGCGGGGTCGTGCACGAGGCGTCGTACGCCGTGGTGGGCCAGGTGCCGGAGCCGCTGACGGTGTAGTCGTCGGACCGGTACCCGGTGTTGGTCACCGTGACGTGGTACGAAGCCGACGTGCCGACCCGGGCGCCGCCGGTCTGCGCGGTGGACGTCACCGCGACGTCGTACGGCGGCGCGATGGGCGTGGTGTGCGGGCTGCCGCTGGTGCGGACCCCGTCCCCGGTGCGCACGGTGACCCCGTCGTCGACGATGGCCTTGACCGACCGCGGCAGCGACGGGCTGACCTGCACCCGCAGGTGCACCTGCTTCTGCCCGCCGGCCGGGATGCGCAGACCGGACCACACGACCCCGCGCGCCGTGAGGCGCCCGCCCTGGTCGGCCGACCGGAACGTCGTGCCGGACGGGACCGGGTCGGTGATGGTGACGTCGGACGCCGGGCCGTTGCCGATGTTGCGCACCGTGATCGTGTAGTCGAGCGTGCTGGCCGGCCCGACGGGCACGCCCGCGTCGGCGGTGGAGACGACGAGCGCCGCCGACCGACCGCGGTTGGCCAGCGTGTAGGCGCCGCGGCCGTGGGTGCCGGCGAGCAGCACCCCGTTCGTGGCGTCGTAGTCCAGCTGCCAGACGGCGACCTGCGGCAGGCCGGAGCCGAGCCGCGAGTACGACGTCCCGCCGTTGGTCGAGACGAACGCGCCGACGTCGGTGCCGACGTAGATCACGCGGTTGTCCGACGGGTCGATCTGGATGGTGTCGACCGGGACGTCGGGCAGGTTCGCCGTGACGTCGCGGAAGGTCAGGCCGCCGTCGGTCGTGGCGAAGACGTGGCCGGTGCGCTTCGGCGTGGAGGCCGAGAAGCCGCCGTAGGCGAGGTAGGCGACCCGCCAGTTCGACCGGTCGACCGCGATGGCGTTGACCGGACGGTTCGGCAGGACGGCGCGGCCGACGCGCTGCCAGTGCGGCTGCGCCGCGGTCACCGCGTCGGGGCTGACCGAGACGACGGCGTCGTCCGTGCCGACCCACACCCCGTCGCCGCCGTCGGCGACGCCGACCGCGGAGATGAGGCAGCCGCGGGCGCCGTTGGGCGCCGCGCCGGTGCACCCCGTGGTGAGGTCACCGGAGACCGGCGACCACGTGACGTCGCCGCCGGACGGGGCCTCGGCGTTGTCGGTGCGGTAGAGCCGGTAGGTCCCGAGGAAGAGCTGGTTCGGGTTGGCGCGGTTCTGGGTCCACGGGACGTAGAACTCGGCCCGGTCCTTCGTGTCGATGCCGCCGTCGATCGTCTCGTTGCCGAAGATCGTGCCGACCTTGCTCGGGTCGAAGCGGTAGGGGCTGATGCCGAAGTACTCGCCGAAGACGTAGGCCGCGGCGCTCGGGTTGAGCGGGTTCGTCGTCGTCTGGTCGACGATGACGTTGCCGCCGTCACCGCTGGACTGGTCGAACCAGCGGCCGTTGAGCAGCGACTTGCGCATCGTGCCGTTGTCCTGCGTGCCGCCCCAGTACTGGCCGGGGACCTGCGGGACCGTCGCCACCGAGACGAACTGGCCGATGGCCAGACCCGTCGAGTGCAGGAGGGTTCCCGTGGCCGGGTCGACCGTGCCGTTGAGGTTCTCCCAGGTCGCCGTCGACAGCGGACCGCCGGTGTGCCGACCGCCCTTGTTGTGCGACTGCCAGACGCCGCCGTCGTTGCCGATGACGACGTGCGACGGGTCGTCGGCCTCGATGGCGATGGCGTGGTAGTCGGGGTGCAGGTCGTAGCCGAGGCTCAGCCAGGTCGCGCCGCCGTCGGTGGAGCGGTAGATGCCGCCCGACTGCGGCGAGTTGTTGTAGCCGTAGAGGCCCAGGGCGTAGACGACGTCGGGGTTGGTCGGGTCGGGCTGCAGCACGTTGTCGTAGAAGCACTGGGTGCCGCAGTAGCCGACGACGGAGTCCGGACCGGTCTGCGGGGAGCCGGTGGCGTCGGTCCACGACGTCCCCCCGACGCTCTTGAAGACGCGGGACGGGTGGTAGGTCCCGGCCTGGTCGTACCAGTCGAACCCGGTGTAGAGCGTCGGCTGCGCCTGGCCCTTCGGGTGCGAGATGCCGAGCGAGAACCGGGTGCCCCCCTGGAGGAACTGCCCGTCCGGCAGACCGCTCATCGCCGGCGCCCAGGTGCGGCCGCCGTCGGTCGACGCGTCGATCTCGTGGCCCCAGAACGACGCCCAGAGGTGCGAGGGCGCCTGGGGGTCCATGACGAGGTTGGTGGCGCCGGCGAACTCGTCGCGGGTGCCCTTGCGCAGCGTCCAGTTCTGGCCGCCGTCGCTGGACTCCCAGACGCCGTAGGGCTGGTCGGTCGGCGCCGTCGTGCGGTGCGATCCGGCGCGGCCGCGCAGCGTGGAGGCGTAGAGGTGCCGGGCGTTCGTCGGGTCGACCGTGATGGCCGAGACCGACTGGCCGGTGAAGAGGGTGGAGACGTGCCGCCAGGTCACGCCGCCGTCGGAGGAGCGCCAGATGCCGTCGCCGTAGTAGCTGTCGCCGGCGAGGTTGGCCTCCCCGGTGCCGAGGTAGACGGTGCGGTCGTCGCTCGGGGCGAGCGCGAGGGCGCCGACCGACTGGGTGCTGGCGTCGCGGGTGCGCGAGGTCCAGGTGCCGGCGGCGGCGTCGTACGTCCACACGCCGCCCTGGGCGGCACCGAGCAGGATGGTGCCGTCCTTGCGGATGGCGAGCGCGCTCACGCGGCCGGCCATCGCGGCGAAGGTGTTCGAGGTCCGCACCACCTGGACGATCGGGTCGGGACCGACCGAGGTCCAGGCGCCGCCGCGCGCGGCGCCGGCGGTCGTCGCGGTGGGCAGGGCGCCGGCCTTCGCCGTCGCGGCCTCGCGCAGCGCGGCGGCCTGGCCGAGGCTGAGCTTCTCGTCGCCGGCGAGCAGGTCGGTGTAGTAGTAGGCGTCCAGGAGCTTGGCGTTGCCCGCCTCGTCCGAGCCGTCCTCGCGCTCCCCCTTGGGGACCAGCAGGGTCGGCGCGTCGTCCTTCGGGGGGCCGGCCGCCGCGGTGGCGGCGGTGGTCAGGGTGGGACCGAACCCCACCAGCAGCGCCGCCGCGACCAGCGGCGCCGCAACACGTGTGCGCATGGTTCTCCGTCCGGGACCCGCGGTGGCCGGCGGATGTCGGGCGGGGCGCCGCGGGGCCCGAGGCGCATCGTCGTCCCGGGGTGGCGTGTTCCGGGAGGGCTGACGGCCGACTGTCAGCCATTTCCCAGGATGATTACCGCGAAACGGTGGAAAACGGCCGGGTCAGGGGCCGAGGAGGCTGAGCGCGCCGGGGACGACCTCGACGTCGAGGGGCAGCGGGGCGACCCGCTCGCCGTCGGCCTGGGCGACGATGCCGTCCGCCTCGAGCCGGACGTGGCGCCCGCGCAGGACCTGCACCGGGCGGCGGCGCACGTGGGTGCCCCGGAACACGGTCGGGAAGAGCCGCAGGAAGGCGGGCACCGACAGAGCGTGGACGACGCAGACGTCGAGCAGCCCGTCGTCGTACGACGCCCCGGGACAGATCCGCATCCCGCCGCCGAAGGCCGGCCCGTTGCCGACGGCGACGAGCATGGCGGCGGTCTCGAGGCGCCCGCCGTCCACGACGACGGCGTACGGGATGGGGCGGAAGCGGGGCAGCTCTCGGGCGATGGCCACCTCGTAGCGCCGCGGACCGCGCGGCCAGCGCAGCGCGGCCGCGCGCTCGGCGACGACGGAGTCGAAGCCCGCGCCGAGGACGCCGAGGAACCAGCGCTCGCCCGCCTCGTCCCCGCTCCCCCACCGGGCGCGGCCGAGGTCGACCCGGCGCGGCCGGCCGCAGGTGACGAGGGCGGCCGCCGCCTCGGGGTCGCGCCGCGGCAGCCCGAGCTCTCGGGCGTTGTCGTTGCCGGTGCCGGCGGCGACGAGGGCCAGCGCGACGTCGGTCCCGGCGCACAGGCCCGCGCCGAGGTGCGCCATCCCGTCGCCGCCGACGACGCACAGCACGTCGACGCGGCCCGCCGCGATCGCGTCGGCCGCGTGCGCGCGGGCCGCCGCGAGGTCGGTGCCCGACAGGTCGAGGACCTCGTGCCCGTCACGCCTCAGCCGGCGGTGCGCCCGGTCGCCGTACGACGCCCCGCGGCCCTTGCCCGCGGTCGGGTTGACGAGCAGCCCGACCCGGCGGGGTCGACCGTCCGCGCCGTTCACGCTCTCCCCGCTCTCTCGGGAGGGGGTCAGAGCGGCGAGGCCTGGTCGTCGGCCAGGTCCGCCCACTGCGCGGTGGGGCTGCGCTTGGCGCGGCGCCGGTCGAGCAGGAACCCGATGCCGACGGCGGCGAAGAACAGCGCGACCATCGGCCCGGCCAGGGCGAGCATCGTCCAGGCGTCCGGGGTCGGCGTCATGATCGCCGCGAAGAGGAAGATGAGGAAGACGGCCGGGCGCCACGCCTTGAGCAGGATCCGCGCAGGCAGGATGCCGGCGGCGTTGAGCCCGACGAGGAAGACGGGCAGCAGGAAGGCCAGGCCGAAGGCGAGGATGAAGCGCAGGACGAAGTCGAAGTACTCGTTGGCCGGCAGGATGTTGCTCGCCGTGTCGGGGGTGAAGGAGAGCAGCGCCTCGGCCGCGCGCGGCAGCGTGAGGTAGCCGCACACGCAGCCGACGAGGAACAGCGGGACCGCGGCACCGAGGAAGAAGATCGCGGTGCGCTTCTCCTTGCGGCTCAGCCCCGGGACGATGAAGGCCCAGATCTGGAACAGCCAGACGGGCGAGGCGATGATCAGCCCGGTGAAGAGACCGACGGTGATGAGCAGCGAGAACGACCCGGTGAGGTCCGGGAAGGTGATGGTGGCGATGGCCTGGCCGCGCTTGCCGGCGATCTCCTGGATCGGCTTCGTGACCGCCTTGAACAGGTCGTTGTACTTCCACCAGCCGACGATCGCGCCGGCGAGGATCGCCGCGATCGAGATCAGCGTGCGGCGGCGCAGCTCGCGCAGGTGGTCGCCGAGGGACATCCGCCCCTCGGGGTCGCGCTCCTTGCGCAGCCGTCGCCGGATCCCATCCCGGGCCATGGGTCAGCGCCCTTCGTCGTGCATGGTCGTCGAGGTCCCCTCGCGGTGGTGGACGGGCCGGCCGCGCCGCAGCGCGGCGCTCAGCGCGCCGTCGTGTCGTGCGGGGTCGGCGCGTCCGCGGGCTGCGGCGGGGCCTGGGCCTCGGGCGGCGTCGTGGCGGAGGGGGGCACGGAGGCGTCGTGCGGGGCGACGTACGGCTGGGCGGGCGGCGGGGTCTGCGCGGTGGGCGCGGTGGGCGCGGTGGGCGCGGTGGTTGCGGTGGGCGCGGCCTGGCCCGGGATGGTGTCGCTGGCCGCCGGGCTGGGGCGCGACTCCTTGCCCTCGTTCTTCATCTCCCCCATCTCCGACTTGAAGATGCGCATCGAGCGGCCCACGCTGCGGGCGGCGTCGGGCAGCTTCTTCCACCCGAAGAGGACGACGACGAGCACCAGGATGATGATGAGGTGGCTCGGCTGGAACAGGTCTCTCCACATGGCGCGGCTGGCCTTCCGGTCGGGATGGGTCGATCAGGAGTCTACGTGCCGGGCCCACGTCGGGAGCCCCCGACGACGCTGTTCCCGGCTCTCGCGTCGCAACGACTCGCGGGTGGTCCGGCGTTCCCGGGCGATGGTGGTCGGGTCGGCGAAGACCGCCAGCTCGAGCTGCTCGTTCGCCTCCCCGAGCCGGTCGACCTGCTCGCGCACGGCGCTGAGCCGCTCCTCGGCGTCCGCGAGCTCGGTGCCGAGCCGGCGCGCGCTCTTCCACGCGGTCCGCACCGTCCCCCACAGGTAGAGGGCGGAGACGGCCACGATCACGACCCAGACCAGGATCCAGACGAGGACTCGCATCGCGGCGCAGCCTACGGGGCCGGGTCGAGGGCGGCGTACGCGGCCAGCGCCTCGTCGGCGCCGGAGGCGACCGAGGCCCGCAGGTCGTCGGGGGCGAGGACGGTGACGTGCCCGCCCATCCGCCAGGCGAGGCGTCGTACCCACGAGGGGTCGCCGACCCGCAGGGTGACCCGGCGACGGCCCTCCCCCAGCTCGACGACCTCCTCGGTGGGGTAGTAGTCGGCGACCCACGCGCCGGAGCGGTCGACCTCGACGACGACCTCGAGGTCGTCGTCGTGCGGCGTGAACGCGGCGGCGCCGAGGTCGCGCGGGACGGCCTGGGGCGGCGGGGTGCCGTCGACGTCGAGGACGTCGAGGCGCTCGACCCGGTCGAGGCGGAAGAGGCGCACGTCCTCGGCGAGGTGGCACCAGCCCTCGAGGTACCACTTCGCGTCGATGCCGACGACCCGCATGGGGTCGACGTCGCGCTCGCTCACTTCGTCCCGACCGGGCACGAGGTAGCGCAGGTGGACGCGGCGGTGCCGGGCGAGCGCGTCGCGCGCCGCCGACAGGGTCGACTCGCGCGAGCCGTCGTCCATCGAGACCCGTAGCCGGCCGCTGGCCTCGCCGACGGCGCCGGTGGCCTCCTCAAGCTTGGCCAGGGCCCGGGCGACCGCGTCGTGCTCGGCGATACCGGGCGTCGTCTCGAGCGCGCGCAGGCCGACCATGAGGGTGAGCGCCTCGTCGACGGTGAGGCGCAGCGGCCGGGCCAGGTGGTCGGCGTTGCCGACGACGACGTGGCCGTCCTCCCAGGACGCCTCGATGAGGTCGTCGGGCATCCCGCCGGGCAGGCCGCAGAGGAACAGCAGCTCGAGGTCGGCGACCAGCTGCTCGTCGGTGACCCCCAGCTCGCGGGCGGCCACGCCGAGCTCGACGCCCTGGTGGGCCAGCAGCCACGGCACCATCGTCAGCAGGCGGGAGAGGCGCGCGGTCGCGGTCTCGGGTGGCGTACGGCGCGTCGGGCCGTCGGGGGTGGCGGGCGTCGGGGGGGTCACGACGCGCTCCCGGCGACGGTGTGCCGCGCCCGGGCGCCGGTGAGCCGCCGTACGACGTGCTCGCGCAGCTCGGGCGGGTCGAGGGCGAGGGCGTCGGGGCCGAAGCCGGCGACCTCGTCGGCGAGCCGGTCCAGGTCGCCGGCGGGGACGGTGAGCAGCGACCAGCCGGCGGCGTCGCCGTCGAGCTCCTCGCTCGCGCTCGCCCGGCGGCGCAGCGTGTGCCCGGCGCCGGAGCGGACCCGGACCGTCGCGCTCGTGGTGGGCGGCGGCTCGACCTGGGAGGTCGCGACCATCGACGACGGGTCGTGACCCGCGGGGACGTCGTACGCCCCGGGGCGGCCCTCGGCAACGACGGGCGAGTCGATCCGCCCGAGCCGGAAGACGCGGGCGTCGTCGCGGTCGAGGTCGAAGCCGGTGACGTACCACCGGCCGTGCCACTGGGCCAGGCCCCACGGCTGGAGGTGGCGGCGGGTGCTCTCGCCACCGGGCTTGCGGTAGCCGAAGGTGACCGCGCGGCGGGCGACGACGGCGCGGCGCAGCGGCTCGAAGGCCTCCTCCGTGGTCCGGACGACCGGCTCGATGCCGACGAGCGAGGTGTCGTCGAGCTCGACCCCGGACGAGCGCAGCTTGCGCAGCGCCTCGGCGGCAGGGCCGGCGAGGCTGGCCCGCTGCCACGCCCGGGCGGCCAGGCTGAGCGCCGCGAACTCGTCCGGCTCGAGGGAGATCTCGGGCAGGGCGTACTCGCGGCGGTCGATCCGGTAGCCGGTCTCGTCCTCGAAGACGGCGTCGACGACCTGCGTCTGCAGGGGGATGCCGAGGTCGCGCAGCTCGTCCTTGTCGCGCTCGAACATCCGGTCGAAGGACTCGACCGACGCGGTCTGGCGGTACTGCGGGACGGCGGAGCGGATCTGCGACTTGGTCAGCGGCCGGCGCGTGGACAGCAGCGCGATGACGAGGTTGAGCAGGCGCTCCGTCTTGGCCGAGGCGGACGTGGGGGCGCTCACGCCGCGACGCTACCCGACTACGCTCGCCGACGTGATCCGGCTGCGGCGTGGGCAGGTCGTGGCGGTGCGGGGCCGGCGGCCGGGCGCCGTCGAGCTCGACGTGCGCCTCGGTGACGGCACGGCCGTGCGCGCGCTGGCCTACCCCGACCTCACCGGCGAGCCGGTCGTCGGCGAGAGCGCCCTGCTCAACACGACGGCGCTGGAGCGCGGGCTCGGCACGGGTGGGCTCGCCCTCGTCGCCGCCCTGCCCGACCGCGACGACGACGCGCTGCCCGCCGGGCCGCGGGGCGCTCCGGGGCACGTGGTCAAGGCGCGCTACACGCCGCTGCAGACGATGGTGCTCGGCGTCGACGAGCAGGAGAGCCCGCACCACGCGGCGCTGGCGGACGCCGACGACCTCGGCGGGATGCCCGTCGTCGTCGCCGACCTGCACTCCGCGCTCCCGGCCGTCGTCGCGGGGCTGCGGCACGACCGCCCGGACGCGCGGGTCGCCTACGTCATGACCGACGGCGGGGCGCTGCCGGCGGCGTTCTCGTCGACCGTCGCGGGCCTGCGCGAGGCCGGGTGGCTGGCCGCGTGCCTCACCGTCGGCCAGGCGTGGGGCGGCGACCACGAGGCGGTCACCGTGCACTCGGCGCTGCTCGCGGCCCGGCTCGTCGTGGGCGCGGACGTCGCCGTGGTCGCGCAGGGCCCGGGCAACCTCGGGACCGGGACGCGCTGGGGGTTCTCCGGCGTCGTCGCCGGCGAGGCGGTCAACGCGGCCGGCACCCTCGGCGGGCGGCCGGTCGCGTCGCTGCGGGTCTCGCAGGCCGACGCCCGGGAGCGGCACCGCGGCGTGTCGCACCACAGCCGGACGGCGTACGGGCGGGTCGCGCTGCTGCCCGCCGACGTCCCGGTCCCCGTGCTCGACGGCGAGGTGGGCGCGCTCGTGCGGGCGCACGTGGACGAGCTCGTCGCGGGCTCCGCCGGTCGCCTCACGCCGTACGACGTCCCCGTGACCGACCTCGAGCCCGCGCTGCGCGCCTGCCCCGTCCCGTTGCGGACGATGGGCCGCGGCTACGACGACGACCCGGCGTCGTTCCTCGCCGCCGCCGCCGCGGGCAGGCACGCAGCGACGCCCCTGACGTAGCAGACGACTCCTTGCTCCGGATGTGCCGTTCCCCGACCGCGGGCGGCCGGATCCGGGCACCTCAGGAGCACGAAGTCGTCCGTCAGGCCGTAGGGCTCAGCGCACGTCGACGAGGTCGACGACGAAGATCAGCGTCTCACCGGGCTTGATGACGTTGCCGGCGCCGCGGTCGCCGTACGCCAGGTGCGCCGGGATGGTGAGCTTGCGGCGGCCGCCGACCTTCATGCCGAGCAGGCCCTGGTCCCAGCCCTGGATGACGCGGCCGGCGCCGACCGGGAAGTCGAGCGGGGCGCCGCGGTTCCACGAGGAGTCGAACTCCTCACCGGACGAGAACGCCCAGCCGACGTAGTGGGCGCTGACGGTCTTGCCGGCGGTGGCCTCGTCGCCGGTGCCGTCGATGAGGTCCTCGACGACGAGGTCGCTGGGCGCCTCGTCACCGGGGAAGTCGAGCTCGGGCTTGCTGCGGTCGTCGGGCAGGGGCACGGAGGGCTCCTTCTCGTTGCTGGTGGAGGTGGTGCTGGGTCCGGACGTGTGGGACGGGTTCTACCCGCTCAAGAGGCGTCGAGCACGTCGACGACGAACACGAGCGTCGAGTTGGCCGGGATGCTGCCCTGGGCCTGGGCGCCGTAGCCCTGCGCCGGCGGGACGACGAGCAGGACGCGCGAGCCGACCTTCTTGCCGACCAGCCCGGTGTCCCAGCCCTTGATGACCTGGCCCTGCCCGACGGGGAAGCTGAAGGGCGAGCCCTTGGTCCACGAGGAGTCGAACACCTTGCCGTCGGCCCAGGTCGCACCGGTGTACTGCACCGTGAGGTTCTGGCCGGCCTTCACCGTCGCACCGGTGCCCTCCACGAGCAGCTGGCTGACGAGCGTGGTCGGGGCGGCCGTCTTCGGGACGGTGATGGTCGGGCCCTTCCCGGACGCGAACGTCACCGTCGGCAGCCCGGCGACGGGCGCGACGGCCGTCCCCTTCGCCTCGGTCAGCGGGGTGCCGACCGCGACGACGTCGGCGACGAGCAGCAGCGTCTCGTTGGCGGCGATGCCGGCCTGGCTGTTGCCCGTCGCGCCGAACGCGTCGGCCGCGGAGATGCCCGCGAGGATGCGCGAGCCGGCCTGCACGCCGTCGAGGGCGATCCGCAGGCCGGGGATGGTGTTGTTGTCCGCGAGCGTGAAGGACTGCGCCGGCTTGCCGTACGTCGAGTCGAGCTCCTTGCCGCTCGAGCCCAGGTAGAGCGCCTCGGTGATCGTCACCTTGCTCTTGGCGTCGCTCTTGGCGCCGGTCCCGGGCTTGAGCACCTTGACCGCCGTCTGCGACACGCGCAGCGGCTTGGTCGTCAGCGCCACGGTCGGGGCCTTGCCGCTGCCGTTGTCGGTGACCTTGACCGAGTCGAGCAGGGCGAGGTCGGCCGCCTTGTTGGCCGGCGCGTGGACGCCCTGGTCCGCGGCGGTCGAGGCCCCGTCCGACGGGGTGGCTGACGAGGTCGCGCCGCCACTCGCCTGCGAGGTGGTGCTCGAGCTCGTCGACCCGCAGGCGGCGAGCGCGAGCGTCGCGACCAGGGCGGCGGCGCCGAGACCGGCGGCGCGGCGGCGGGGGGACGTCAGGGGGTGGGGCACGAGGAAGCCTTCACGATCGGGGGCAGGGCCGTCGACCACGGTAACCCGGCCCGCTGTGCCGCCCGACCAGGTGGCCCGGCGCGACGCCGTACGGGGCCCCGCCGGCCCCACCACCGATCACATGCTCTCGACGAGCCTCGTCACCCGCGGGTCGCTCGAGGCGAAGGGGTCCTTGCACAGCACGGTCCGCTGGGCCTGGTCGTTGAGCTTGAGGTGCACCCAGTCGACGGTGAAGTCGCGCCGGTGCGCCTGCGCAGCCCGGATGAAGTCGCCGCGCAGCTTGGCCCGGGTCGTCTGCGGCGGTCGGACCTTGCCCTCGAAGATCTCCAGGTCGGTGCACACCCGCGCGGCCATCCCCCGCCGCTGGAGCAGGTAGAACAGCCCGCGGCGGCGGTTGACGTCGTGGTAGGCCAGGTCGAGCTGGAGCACCCGCGGGTCGGACAGCTCGAGGCCGTGGCGGGCGACGTACGCGTCGATGAGCTTCTTCTTGATGACCCAGTCGATCTCGGTGTCGACCATCGAGAGGTTCCCGGTCTCGATCGCCGTGAGGGTGCGACCCCACAGGTCGAGGACCTGCTTCTGCACGGGCGCCGTCAGCCCCTCCCGCTCGACGAACCCCATCGCCCGCTCGTAGTACTCCTGCTGGATCTGCAGGGCGGACAGGTCGCGGCCGTTGGCCAGCCGGACCGTACGACGCCCCGTCGTGTCGTGGCTGATCTCGCGGATCGCCCGGATCGGGTTCTCCAGGGCCATGTCGCGCAGCACGACGCCGGCCTCGATCATCCGCAGGACGAGGTCCGCCGAGCCGACCTTGAGCAGCGTCGTCGTCTCGGACATGTTCGAGTCGCCGACGATGACGTGCAGCCGGCGGTACTTCTCGGCGTCGGCGTGCGGCTCGTCGCGGGTGTTGATGATCGGGCGGCTGCGGGTCGTCGCCGAGGAGACGCCCTCCCAGATGTGGTCGGCGCGCTGGCTCACGCAGTACTTCGCGCCGGTGCTGCCGGTGACGACCTTGCCCGCACCGCAGGTGATCTGCCGCGAGACGAGGAACGGGATGAGGATGTCGGAGATCTTCTGGAACTCCCCCGCCCGGCCGACGAGGTAGTTCTCGTGGCAGCCGTAGGAGTTGCCGGCCGAGTCGGTGTTGTTCTTGAAGACGTAGATCTCGCCCTGGATGCCCTCCTCGGCCAGCCGCAGCTGCGCGTCCTCGACGAGGCCCTCGACGATGCGCTCACCGGCCTTGTCGTGGATGACGACCTCGCGCAGGTCGTCGCACTCGGGCGTCGCGTACTCCGGGTGCGAGCCGACGTCGAGGTAGAGCCGCGAGCCGTTGCCGAGGAAGACGTTGCTCGACCGACCCCAGGAGACGACCTTGCGGAAGAGGTAGCGGGCGACCTCGTCGGGCGTCAGCCGGCGCTGTCCCTCGAACGTGCACGTGACGCCGTACTCGTTCTCGATCCCGACGATGCGGCGCTCCATCACCACACTCTAGGTCGCCGCGTCCGCTCGCGCCGGGCCCCGCGCCGCCGGCGGGCGGCCGCGCCTGTGCCACGGTGGTCGGCATGAGCGCTCGCGTCCTCGTCCTCGGCGGCACGGCGTGGCTCGGTGGCGCCGTCGCCCGCCACGCCCTCGCCGCCGGCCACGCCGTCGACTGCCTGGCCCGCGGGGTCAGCGGCCGCGTCCCCGAGGGGGCCCGCCTGGTCGTCGGCGACCGCTCCACCGAGGGGGCGTACGACGCCCTGGGCGCGGGGACCGACCCGGCCGGCGACCGGTACGACCTCGTCGTCGACGTCTCGCGGCAGCCGGGCGAGGTCCGCGGCGCGCTCGACGCCCTCGCCGACCGGGCGGCGCGGTGGGTCTTCGTCTCCTCGGGCTCGGTCTACGCCGACCACTCGGTCCTCGGCGGCGGGCTCGGCGGGACCCCGCTGCCGCTGCTGCCGCCGCTCGAGGGCGACACGGGCGGGCCCGAGCAGTACGGCGAGGCCAAGGTGGCGTGCGAGGACGCCGTACGGGCGCGGCGGGGGGACGACGCGCTCGTCGCCCGCAGCGGGCTGATCGCCGGGTACGGCGACCCGAGCGACCGGTTCGGCTACTGGGTGGGCCGGTGCGCCCTGGCGGGGCAGGACGGCCGGCCGCTGCTCGTGCCCGCCTCGCTGGGCCAGGGCGCCCAGGTGCTCGACGTCCTCGACCTCGCCGCGTGGCTCGTCGACGCCGGGCTGGCCGGGACGACCGGGACGGTCGACGCCTACGGCCCGCGGCGCACCCTGGGCGAGGTCGTCGACGTGGCGGCCGCCGTCGCGGGCTTCGACGGTGAGCGGGTCGTCGTCGACGACGACGCGCTGCGCGGGGCCGGCGTCGATGAGTTCATGGGGCCGCGCTCGCTCGCGCTGTGGCTCGCCGACCCGGCCTGGCTCGGGTTCGCCGCGCACGAGGACGTCTCCGCACGCCGGGCGGGGCTCGTCGCCCGGCCGCTGGAGGGGACCACGACGGCGGCGCTGGCGTGGGAGCGTGAGCAGGGCCTGCACCGGACCGGCCGCCGCGCCGGGCTCGACCGCGCCGACGAGCTCGCCCTCGTCGAGCGGCTCGCCCCCCGCTGACGTCCTCGCGTCCGCACCGTCGAGGCACCGGTGCCCCCGCGCTGCGGACGCTGGGGTGGGTCGGGGCGCGCGGGTAGCCTCTCCGCGAGGGCCCTCCCTGTGCCGTCCCCACAGGCCGCCCCGCCCCCTCCCCCCGAGCCCCCGAGCACCCGAGGCGCGACCGACCGCGCAGAAACGGCTTGACGATGACCGACAGGACACCCGCGTTCCGCTCCGTGATGCGCGGCTACGACCCGGCCCAGGTCGAGGCGCACCTCGACGAGCTCGGCGAGGAGCTCGACGCGGCCCGGCGCGAGGCCGGCGACCGGACGGCCGAGCTGAGCCGCACCCAGAGCGCCTACGCCGACCTCGGCGCGCGCCTGGAGCAGGCCCGCCGGCAGGTGGCGGCTCTGGAGGAGGCCCAGCGCGCGGCCGCCGCACCCACGTACGCCGACCTCGGGGAGCGGATCGGGCAGATCCTCACCCTCGCCGACGAGGAGGCCGCCGACCTGCGCGGCCGCGCCCAGGCGCAGGCGACGGCGCAGGCCGCCGAGGCCGACCGGTACGCCGCGCAGGTCCGCGCCGAGGCCGAGACGCAGGCCGCCCGGACCCTCGAGGACGCGCAGCGCCGCGCCGAGGGCGTGCGCGACGAGGCCGAGCGGTCCGCTCTCGCCCGCCGCGAGGAGTCCGAGGCGCTCGCCGAGAGCCAACGGGCGACGATGGCCGCGGCCGCCGCCGACTTCAAGACGACCCTGGGGACCCGGCGGCGGAAGGCGGCCGAGGAGTTCGCCGCCGAGCTCGCCGCGCACCAGCAGGGGCTCGCCCAGGTCGAGGAGCGGGCCTCCGCGCTGGCCCAGCAGTCCGAGGCCGCCCACGCCGACGCCCGCAGCGCCGCCCAGGCCGCGCTCGACCGCGCCCGTGTCGAGGCCGAGCAGGTCGTCGCGGCGGCGCGCGAGCAGGCCGCCCGCGTCCGCGCCGAGTCCGAGCGCGAGCTGGCCGCCGCGACCGCCCGCCGCGACAGCATCAACGCCCAGCTGGCCAACGTGCGGCAGATGCTCGCCACCCTGGGCGGGGCCGCGCTCTCCCCGGAGCCCGGCGCCGAGCCGGCGCCGGACCAGGCCGCCGCCGAGCAGCAGGCCGCCGAGCAGCAGGCCCAGGAGCAGGTCGACGAGCAGCAGGACGACGAGCAGCAGGACGAGCCGGCCCGCAGCCGCTGACGGACCGACGACGAGGCCCCCGCCGCTCGGCGGGGGCGTCGTCGTGGGCGGCGTCGGTCAGCCGGCGGGGGTGTCGTCCCCCGGCTCGGGGCGGCGCAGCTCGTCCTCGCGGCCCTGCGGGTTCCCCGGCCGGGCGGAGCCCGGCGTGCTCGGGTCGCCGTCGTCGGGCTCGGCGCCGGCGGCGGACCCCGCGTGGGGCGCCACCGGGCGGTCGCCGGTGAGCAGGTCGTGGTGCCCGGGCGGGCCGTCGGTCTGCGGGGCGTCGTGGACCGGGCTCGCGGAGTCGAGCAGGTCGGCGAGCAGCTGCCCGCCGATCCGGCGGAAGGTCCGCCGCGGCCGCTGCCGGTCGAGGACCGCCACCTCGAGCTGACGCGGCTCGAGCTCGCGCGACGGGCCGCCGGCCGGGTCGAGCGCCAGCGCCTCGACGGCCAGCGACAGCCCCTCCCCCAGGCTGAGCCCGGGGCGCCACCGCGACTGGAGCAGCTCCTCGGCCTGCCCGATGGTGCCGCCCATGACGACGTACCCGTGCTGGTCGGCGACCGAGCCGTCGTAGGTGAGCCGGTAGATCTGGTCGTGCTCCTCGTCCTCGCCGACCTCGGCGACGACGAGCTCGATCTCGTAGGGCTTCGGCTCCTGGGTGAAGACGGTGCCGAGGGTCTGCGCGTAGGCGTTGGCCAGCCCGCGCGCCGACACGTCGGAGCGGTCGTAGGAGTACCCGCGCAGGTCGGCGTAGCGGATGCCGGCGACCCGCAGGTTCTCGAACTCGTAGTACATCCCGACCGCGGCGAAGGCGATCCGGTCGTAGATCTCGGAGATCTTCCGCAGCGACTGCGGGTTCTCCGCGACGAAGGCGATGCCCTTGTCGTAGCCGAGGACGACGACGGACCGGCCACGGGCGATGCCCTTGCGCGCGTAGTCCGCCTTGTCCTTCATCAGCTGCTCGGGCGAGACGTAGAACGGCATGCTCATCGCGCACCTCCCGGGTTGCCCTGACGACCGGCGACGACCTGCTCGACCACCTGCGCGAGGACGTCGTCGCCGAGGAACCGCGCGCCGGCCTCGTCGACGACGGCGAGGGTCGGCCAGATCCGCCGGCCGAGGTCGGGGCCGCCGGTCGCGGAGTCGTCGTCGGCGGCGTCGTACAGCGCCTCGACGGCGTTGCGGACGGCCGTCGCCTCGTCCTGCCCCGGCCGCCACAGCTTCTTCAGCGAGCCACGCGCGAAGATCGACCCCGACCCGACGCTGTGGTGGTCGTGCTCGCGGTAGCAGCCGCCGGTGACGTCGTACGAGTAGATCCGCCCGGCGCCCTCGTCGAGGTCGTAGCCCGCGAAGAGCGGCACCACGGCCAGGCCCTGCATGGCCATCCCGAGGTTGGCCCGGATCATCGAGGCGAGGCGGTTGGCCTTGCCCTCGACGGACATCAGCGTGCCCTCGATCTTCTCGTAGTGCTCGAGCTCGACCTGGTAGAGCTTGACCAGCTCGACGGCCAGCCCCGCGGTGCCGGCGATCCCGACCACGGCGTACTCGTCGGCGGCGAAGACCTTCTCCATGTCGCGGTTGGCGATGAGGTTGCCCATCGTCGCGCGGCGGTCACCGGCCAGCAGCACCCCGCCGGCGTACTCCACGGCGACGATCGTCGTGCCGTGCGGCGCGTCGATGCTCGCCCCCACGGGCAGCGAGCGGCCGCCCGGCAGCAGCTGCGGCGACACCCGGCCGACGAACTCGGTGAAGGACGACGACCCGGGGGTGGTGAAGGCGCCCGGCAGGCGCCCGGAGGCGAACGGGTCGGTCACTGGCCGCCCTTCTGGACGAAGCCGCGGACGAACTCCTCGGCGTTGCTCTCCAGCACGCCGTCGATCTCGTCGAGCATGCTGTCGATGTCGTCGTCGAGCGCCTCCTTGCGGGCGCTCGCCTCCGGCGACGCGGGAGTGGGCTCCGGGGCGTCGGCGGGCTCGTCGTCGCGGCGCTGCGGCCGGCTCTGCTCCTGGCTGGGCATGGCGCCCTCCCTCTCTCGTGCGTGCTGGTGGGCCCTGCTCCCTCGACCCTAACCGGCGGCGGCGTCCAGCTCACGAAGGAGCGTGACGACGTCCGGGGAGCGGTCCATGATCTCGCCCACGTGCGCCTGCGTGCCGCGCAGCGGCTCGAGCATCGGCACCCGCTGCAGGGCGTGCCGACCGGGGACGTCGAAGATCACCGAGTCCCACGAGGCCGCGGCGATCTGCGGCGCGAACTTCTCCAGGCACTTGCCGCGGAACCAGGCCCGGGTGTCGGTCGGCGGCTGCGTCACGGCGTCGGCGACGAGGGGGTCCTCGACGAGGCGGGTGATCCGTCCGCGCTCGCGCAGCCGGTGGAAGAGCCCCTTCTCGGGGCGGACGTCGCTCCACTGGATGTCGATGGCCCGCAGCCGGGGGTCGCCCCAGGACAGGCCGTCGCGCTCGCGGTACCCCTCGAGCAGCGACAGCTTGGCCACCCAGTCCAGGTCGGCGGCGCACTCCATCGGGTCGCGCTCGAGCCGGGTCAGCACCGACTCCCACAGGCCCATGACCTCGGCGGTGTCGGGGTCGTCGGCCGCGGTGTGC
This sequence comes from Lapillicoccus jejuensis, assembly GCF_006715055.1. NCBI lineage: Bacteria > Bacillati > Actinomycetota > Actinomycetes > Micrococcales > Intrasporangiaceae > Lapillicoccus > Lapillicoccus jejuensis. Next base: position 3,677,152 of record NZ_VFMN01000001.1, on the reverse strand, counting down.
CCGCGCTGCTCGAGGTACGACGCCGCCGCGTGGAAGTACTCCCACAGCAGCTGGACGGCGGTGAGCGTGCGCCCGTCGCGCAGCGTCGCCGTCGTCCGCAGCGTCGGGTCGTGCGAGATGGCGTGCAGCGTGGCGACCGGCTTGTCGAGGGTGAGGTCGCGCCCGACCGCACCGTCCTCGACCATCGCCAGGACGAGCGAGGTCGTGCCGAGCTTGAGCAGGTTGGCGACGTCGCCGTGGTTGGCGTCGCCGATGATGACGTGCAGCCGCCGGTAGAGGTCGGCGACGGCGTGCGGCTCGTCGCGGGTGTTGATGATCGGCCGCTTGAGCGTGGTCTCCAGCCCGACCTCGACCTCGAAGAAGTCGGCCCGCTGGCTCAGCTGGTACCCCGCCGTGCGCGAGTCCTGGCCGATGCCGACCCGGCCCGAGCCGCACATCGCCTGCCGCGCGACGAAGAACGGGATGAGGTGGCGCACGACCTCGGCGAACGGGGTCTCGCGCCGCATGAGGTAGTTCTCGTGGGTCCCGTACGACGCGCCCTTGCCGTCGGTGTTGTTCTTGTAGAGGTTGACCCCCGGCTCCCCCGGGGAGGCGGCGAGGCGTCGTACGGACTCGAGCATGACCAGCTCGCCGGCGCGGTCCCAGCGCACGGCGTCGCGCGGGGTCGTGACCTCGGGCGAGGAGTACTCCGGGTGCGCGTGGTCGACGTAGAGCCGGGCGCCGTTGGTGAGGACGACGTTGGCCAGGGTCGGGTCCTCGACGTCGGTCAGCTGGCTGGGGTCGGCGACCCCGCGCCCCATCTCGAACCCGCGCGCGTCGCGCAGCGGCGCCTCGTCGGCGTAGTCCCACGCCGCGCGCCCCGACCGGACGCCGTGCGTGCTGGCGTAGGCGTTGACCACGTGCCCGGACAGCACCATCGGGTTGGCCCCCGGGTCCCCGGGCACGGAGATGCCGTACTCCGTCTCGACCCCCATCACCCGACGCACCGTCATGCTCGTCACCCTATGCGCGCCCTCCGACAGCGGGCGGGGCAGGATGGCGCCGTGGCCCGCTCGCGCTCCTCGCGCTACCCGATGCCCCTGTCCACCCGGCTGCTCACCGGCCTGCTGGACCGCACCGGCGGCCTCGACGTCGGCGCGATGAGCCAGGAGGAGATCGTCGCCCAGCGCCGGCGCGTCCCGCCGGCGGTGCCGCCCGTCACCTGGGTGACCGGCGCCGTCCCGCGCGGCGTCCGGCTCGGCTGGGCCACCGCCCGGGCCCGCGACGGCCACCCGCTGTCGGTGCGCACCTACGCGCCGGCGGACGCCCGCGGCCCGGTGCCCGTGCTCGTCTACCTGCACGGCGGCGGCTGGGTCCTCGGCAACGTGCGGGGGTACGACGCCCTGTGCGCCCACCTCGCCGCGCAGGTCGGCGCCCTCGTGCTCAACGTCGACTACCGGATGGCCCCGGAGCACAAGGCACCGCGGGCGGCGCAGGACAGCGTCGACGCGCTGCGCTGGGCCGCGGAGGCCGCCGGGTCGCTCGGCGGCGACCCCGACCGGCTCGCCGTCGGGGGCGACTCGGCCGGCGGCAACCTCTCCGCGGTCGCCTGCCAGGTCCTGCGCGACGAGGGCGGCCCCACGATCGCGCTCCAGGCGCTGCTCTACCCGGGCGTCGACGCCCGCCAGACCTTCCCCTCGGTGCGCGAGAAGGCCGACGCGCCCGTCCTCACCACGCGGCAGATCGACGCCTTCCTCGCCGCCTACGTCGACGACAGCGGGCTGACCCGCGACGACCCGCTCGTGTCGCCCTATTACGCCGACCTGGCCGGCCTGCCGCCCGCGCTGGTCCAGACCGCCGAGCACGACCCGCTGCGCGACGAGGGCGAGGCGTACGGCGCGGCCCTGGCCGCCGCGGGGGTGCCCGTCCGCACGACGCGGTACGTCGGCGTGCCCCACGGCTTCCACAGCTTCCCCGGGGCCACCCGGGTCGGCGCCCAGGCCCGCGCCGAGCTCGTCACCGAGCTGCGGCGGGCGCTGCACCCGACTCAGCAGCCGACTCAGCAGCCGGCGGGCCCCTGACCCCTCCGTACGGCTGGCCGGGCGGCTAGGGTGGCGCGCGGGACCGGCGCCCCACCCCGCGGTCCCGACGCCACCCGACGAGAGGTGCCTGCGTGAACGACGTCGTCGTCTTCTCCGGCCACGCCCACCCCGCCCTCGCGGACCGGATCTGCGAGCACCTCGGGGTACGCCGCTCCCCCGTCGACATCAAGCGGTTCAGCAACGACTGCCTCCAGGTGCAGCTGCTGGAGAACTGCCGGCAGCAGGACGTCTACCTCGTCCAGCCGCTCGTGCCGCCGACGCAGGAGCACCTCATGGAGCTGCTGCTGATGATCGACGCGGCCCGCGGGGCGTCGGCCTCGCAGATCACGGTCGTCATGCCGCACTACGCCTACGCGCGCTCGGACAAGAAGGACGCGCCGCGGATCTCGATCGGCGGCCGCCTCGTCGCCGACATGCTCGTCACCGCCGGCGCGGACCGGGTGCTGACGATGGCGCTGCACGCCCCGCAGGTGCACGGGTTCTTCTCCGTCCCGGTCGACCACCTCACGGCCATCGGGGTGCTCGCCGACCACTACCGCGACGAGGACCTCACCGACACGGTCGTCGTCTCCCCCGACCTCGGCAACGCCAAGACGGCCACCCAGTTCGCGCGGCTGCTCGGCCTGCCCGTCGCCGCCGGCAACAAGCAGCGGCTCGGCGACGACCGGGTCGTCATCGACTCGATCGTCGGTGACGTCGCCGGCCGCCGGGCCATCGTCCTCGACGACGAGATCGCCACCGGAGGCTCGATCGTCGAGCTGCTCGAGCGGCTCAAGGACCAGGGCTGCACCGAGGCGTCGGTGGCCTGCACCCACGGCCTGTTCGCCGGGCGCGCCGTCGAGCGGCTGCGCGACCACCCGATGATCAGCGAGGTCGTCACGACCGACACGGTCCCGCCGCCGGCGGACTGGCCCGAGCTGCGGATCCGCTCGGTGGACCGGCTCTTCGCCGAGGCCATCTCGCGGATCCACCACGGCCGCTCGGTGTCGTCGCTCTTCGAGGGCGTCGACCCGACCCACGCACCGCCCCAGCCGCGCCTGCCGTTCTGAGCGGTCGTGCGAGGCTGGGGCCCGTGAGCCTCGTCGACCGCACCCGCACCCGCCGTACGACGCCCGTCGCCGTCGCCGCCCTGCTCGACGTCGTCGTCGTGCTCGTGTTCGCCGCCGTGGGCCGGGCCAGCCACGGCGAGCAGGACGCGGTGACCGGCGTGCTCGCGGTGGCGTGGCCGTTCCTCGCCGGTGCCGCGGTCGGCTGGGCCGTGGCCCGGCTGCGCGGGCGGTGGCCGCTCGACGTGCGGTGCGACGGCGTGCTGGTCTGGGCGAGCACGCTGGTCCTCGGGATGCTGCTGCGCGTCGTCAGCGGCGCGGGCACGGCCCCGTCGTTCGTCGTGGTGGCGGGGCTGTTCCTGGCGCTGACGCTGCTGGGGTGGCGCCTGCTGGCGCCGGTGGTCACCAGCCGACGGCCTTGAGCACCGCCTTCGTGATCGGCCCGGCCGAGCGGATCGTCTCCCCCGAGCCCAGCTTCGGGGTCATCAGCGAGTCCCGGTCCCCGGCGCGGTACGTCGCCTCGTCGAGGTGCGAGTAGCTGCTGCCCTGCTGCCACGTGGACGGCGCGTAGAGCGAGGCCGGCTTGCCCCCGTTGACGCCCCGGACCTTCGTCGTGTCGAAGGTGACGGCGTTGCTGGTCAGCGCCGACGCCAGCGTCGCGGAGCCGTCGGGGAGGGAGAGGAGCTTCGTCGTGCCCTTCCTCGTCGCCAGGTCGTAGGCGATGGGGAAGCCGAGCAGCCGGACGCTGCTCTGGCCGCTGGAGACGATGCCGGCGCCGAGGAAGCCGAGGCCGTGGCCGAGCTCGTGGGTGACGACGGACTGGAAGTCGTAGGTGCCGGCGGGCGCGCTCCCGGTCCCGAAGGACCAGTTGCCGAACGAGCTGCTGAAGCGCGCGACGACGTCGGGGCTGGGGTCGAGCTGGCTGCCGTGCCGCCTGTTGGCGACCGCGTCGACGTACCAGGTGCCGGCCTTCGGGGCCCCCGCGAAGTCGCGCCAGACCGACGACGGCCCGGCCGAGCCGAGGATGCCGGGGCCGAGGGCGGTGTACGTCGCGTCGACGGTGATGGGCACCGACGAGGTCACCTGGGTCGACCAGTAGTCGACGGCCCGCTGGAAGGCGGCCCGGGCCGGCGCGCTGAAGCCGTGGTAGGTCACGACGAACCGGGCGGTGACGGCCTTCGCGGCGGGCTCGGCGACGGAGGTCGGGACGGCCGGGGCGTCGCCGACGGTGAGCGGGACGACCGGGGCCGGGGCGCGGACGCCCGAGGCCACGGGCACGGCGGCACCGACCCCCGCCGACGGGGCGGCCTGCGACGCGGTCGCCGGGACGGCGAGAGCCGCGGCCGCGAGGGCCACGACCGGGACGAGGGTGCGCAGGGACAGGGGACGGCGCATGGCAGGACCTTCCACGTCGGGTCGTGCGGCGCCGGGACCACGGCGCCGGCCGGGGCTCCGGCGCCCGCACGATAGCGACTCCGGGAGGTGGCTGGGAACGGTCCGGTCGCCCTCCCGACGTCGCTGGCGGGAAGCCGCCGTGCTCACCCCCCGTTGCGGTCCCGGTGGTCCACCGGGATGAGCGGCCGGTCCGCCCGGACGCGCAGCTCCTGCACGGCCCAGGTGTTGCCGTCGGGGTCGGAGAACCCGAAGAACGTCCCCCCGTCGCGCGGGTCGATGACGCTGATCTCGTCGCAGTCCACACCCCGCGCGACGAGCTCCGCCCGGGCGGTGGCGGCGTCGGCGACGACGAGCTGCAGGCCGCGCATCGACCCCGGCTCCATCTGCCGCTGTGCCGGGAGGTCGCCGAGGACCAGCGAGCAGCCGGACCCCGTCGGGGTCAGCTGCACGATCCGCATGTGCTCGGTGTGCACGTCGTGGTCGAGGTGGAAGCCGACCCGGTCCCGGTAGAAGGTGATGGCCCGGTCGAGGTCCGACACCGGCAGGACGACGACCTCCAGGGTCCAGTCCACGTCAGGCCCCCGGCGCGGTCAGGACGACGTCGAGACGCTCGTAGCCCTCGCGCATCCCGCGCTCCATGCCGGAGGCGACCATGGCGTCGCGGGCCTCGACGCTCTGGAAGACCGAGGACCCCCGCAGCCGGGTGCGCCCGCCCTCGAGCGGCTCGAACCGCACGGTGTCGAGGCTGACGTGGTCGGGGGCGACCTCGAACTCGAAGGTCTGCACGGCCAGCTCGTCGTCGCGGACCGTGTGGAAGCAGCCGTGGAAGCCGAACTCGTCGCCGGCGGGGTTGCGGTGGACGTAGCGCCAGCGTCCGCCGGAGCGGAAGTCGTACTCGGTCACGACCATCTCGTAGCCGTGCGGCCCCAGCCAGCGGGCCAGGAGGTCGGGGTCGCGGTGGGCGGCGAACACGGCGGCGACGGGGGCGTCGACCTCGCGCACGAACGCGAGACTCGGCTGCCCCTGCGGGGCGGTGACGTGCAGGGCGTTGCTCATGACGGTGGCTCCTCGGTCGGCATGGCGGGCGGGGTGGCGAGCAGGGCGTCGAGCGTGCGGAAGCGCTGCTCGGCGGCGAGGCGGTAGCGGTCGATCCAGGCGGTCAGCTCCTCGAGGCGGGCCGGCTCGAGGTGGACGGGGCGGCGCTGCGCGTCGCGGGTGCGGCTGACCAGCCCCGCCTCCTCGAGGACGCGGATGTGCTGGGAGATCGCCTGCAAGGAGATCGGGTGCGGGGCGGCGAGCTCCCCGACGGTGAGCGGACCGAGGCTGAGGCGGGCGACGAGGGCACGTCGTACGGGGTCGGCGAGGGCGAGGAAGGCGCGGTCGAGACCCGCCTCCCCACCCTCGTCGGTGGTCCGTCGACCCGCCATCGTGTTCAACCTCACCATTGATCAACTGATCGGTTGATCATGCACCGGTCGCCGACGGCTGTCAACGGCCGGGCACGACGACGGGCCCGTCGCCGGGTGGCGACGGGCCCGAGGGTCGAGCGGGTGCGACAGGTGCCGGAGGTCGCTACAGGTACTGGCCGGTGTTGGCGACGTTGTGGATCGAGCGGCCGGGCTCGGTGCCGTCCTTGGTGTTGATGAGGGTGCGGATGTAGACGATCCGCTCCCCCTTCTTGCCCGAGATGCGCGCCCAGTCGTCGGGGTTCGTCGTGTTGGGCAGGTCCTCGTTCTCCTTGAACTCGGCCACGCACGACTCGAGCAGGTGCTCGACCCGGATGCCGCGGGCTCCGGTGGTGAGCAGGTCCTTGATGGCCATCTTCTTGGCGCGGTCGACGATGTTCTGGATCATCGCGCCGGAGTTGAAGTCCTTGAAGTAGAGGACCTCCTTGTCGCCGCCGGCGTAGGTCACCTCGAGGAACCGGTTGTCGTCGATCTCGGAGTACATCCGCTCGACGGTCGCCTGGATCATCGCGTCGACGGTCTCGCTCGCGCTGCCGCCGTTGACCCGCAGGTCGTGGTCGTGAAGCGGCAGGTCGGCGGTGAGGTACTTGCTGAAGATGTCGCGGGCGCTCTCGGCGTCGGGGCGCTCGATCTTGATCTTCACGTCGAGCCGGCCGGGACGCAGGATGGCCGGGTCGATCATGTCCTCGCGGTTGGACGCGCCGATGACGATGACGTTCTCCAGCCGCTCGACGCCGTCGATCTCCGACAGCAGCTGCGGCACGATCGTCGTCTCGGTGTCGCTGGAGACGCCCGACCCGCGGGTGCGGAAGAGCGAGTCCATCTCGTCGAAGAAGACGACGACCGGGGTGCCCTCGGACGCCTTCTCGCGGGCGCGCTGGAAGATCAGCCGGATGTGCCGCTCGGTCTCGCCGACGTACTTGTTGAGCAGCTCGGGGCCCTTGATGTTGAGGAAGTAGCTCTTCTCCAGCTGCTGGCCGGTGCGCTCGGCGACCTTGCGGGCCAGCGAGGCCGCGACCGCCTTGGCGATGAGCGTCTTGCCGCAGCCGGGCGGGCCGTAGAGCAGGATCCCCTTCGGCGGCTTGAGCCGGTGCTCCTTGAACAGGTCGGGGTGCAGGTAGGGCAGCTCGACGGCGTCGCGGATGGCCTCGATCTGGTCGCCGAGCCCGCCGATGTCCTCGTAGGCGATGTCGGGGACCTCCTCGAGGACGAGGTCCTGCACCTCGGCCTTGGGGATCCGCTCGTAGACGAACCCCGAGCGGGTGTCGAGCATGAGCGCGTCACCGATGCGGACCGGCTCGCCCTGCAGGGTCAGCGACTCGGCGCGGCGCACGATCCGCTCCTCGTCGGCGTGCGCGACGACGAGCAGCCGGTCGTCGTCGAGCAGCTCCTTGACCATGACGACCTCGCCGACCCGCTCGAACCCGCAGGCCGCGACGACGTTGAGCGCCTCGTTGAGCATGACCTCCCGGCCCTGGCTCAGCAGGGACGGGTCCACCGACGGGCTGACCGCCACCCGCATCTTGCGACCGGAGGTGAGGATGTCGACGGTCGCGTCGTCGTACGACTCGAGGATCAGCCCGTACGCCGACGGCGGCTGGGCCAGGCGGTCGACCTCCGACTTGAGCGTGACGATCTGCTCGCGGGCCTCCTTGAGGGTGCGCACGAGCCGCTCGTTCTGGTTGGACAGCGTCGACAGCGACGTCTGCAGCTGCAGGACGCGGTTCTCCAGCTCGCGGGCCCGGGTCGGTCCGGAGCGCAGGGCGTCGCGCAGGTCGCGCACCTCCTCCTGGAGGCGGTCGCGCTGACGCTCGAGGTCGGCGCCGAGGTCAGGGCCGAGGTCACCGCCGGCGCCGGGGCCCGGGTGGTCCGGACCGCCGGCCACCCCGCGGCGCTGCTCGCGCTCGTGGCGCGAGGGGTCGGGCTGGGTGGGGTCGGACATCGGCACACCTCCGGGAGGGGGCGGATCAGCGGGCCCTTACGACCCTAACCCGCCGCCCTGCTCAACTCTCGGAGGTTTCGGTCACAGAACGGCGCACGCGTCGGATCCGCTTCTCCGACACCGTCCGCTCCCCCAGCGCCTCCGCCGTCCACTCCTGGGCCGGCACGTCGCGCAGCTCGGTCCCGACCCCGTCGGGGGTGGACGGGTCGGCGGGGGTGGACGCGCCCGCCGCGCCCGAGGCGCCCGAGGTGCCCGACGCGTCGCCGTACGCGCCCTTGGCCGGACGGCGGGAGCGACGGGGCGCGCAGACCCCGGGGGCGAGCCGGCGCGTGGTGATGAGGAACCCGGTGTGGCCGTGCATCCGGTGCTCGGGCCGGACCGCGAGCCCCTCGAGGTGCCACCCGCGCACGAGCGACTCCCAGGCCGACGGCTCGGTCCAGCCACCGTGCTCGCGGATCGCCTCCGCGACCCGGCTGAGCTGGGTCGCGGTGGCGACGTAGCAGATGAGCACCCCACCCGGCGCCAGCGCGTCGCCGACGACGTCGAGGCACTCCCACGGGGCGAGCATGTCGAGGACGACGCGGTCGACGGTGCCCGGCTCGAGGGTGCGCGGCAGCGCCTCGACGAGGTCACCGACGACGACCTCCCAGGCCGGGTGGTCCGCCCCGAAGAAGGCGCGGGCGTTGCCGCGGGCGATGTCGGCGAAGTCCTCGCGGCGCTCGAACGACACCAGCCGCCCGGACTCGCCGACCGCGCGCAGCAGCGACATGCTCAGGGCCCCCGACCCGACACCGGCCTCGACCACCCGGGCCCCGGGGAAGATGTCGGCCATCATGACGATCTGCCCCGAGTCCTTGGGGTAGACGACCGCGGCCCCGCGCGGCATCGACATGACGTAGTCGGCCAGCAGCGGGCGCAGGCAGAGGTACTCCACACCGGCCGTGTTGGCCACGACCGACCCGTCGGGTCGGCCCAGGACGTCGTCGTGCCGCAGGATCCCGTGGTGGGTGTGGAACTCCCGGCCCGCCTCGAGGGTGATGGTGTGCAGCCGGCCCTTCGGGTCCGTCAGCTGCACCCGGTCGCCGACCGAGAGGGCCCCGTGCGCCGGGGCCGGGACGGCGCCCGACCCGCCCGCCTCCCGGCGCTCGTCCTCGTCCGGGGCCGGCGGGGTCGGGGGCACGCTGCTCGTCACGGCGGGTCAGTCTAGGGTCGCGGCACCCGACCCCGGATCACGGCCCGTCACGGCCCGCCCACCCACCGGGCTCACTCCCCCACGGCCTCCCCCACGACGTCCCCCACGACGACCTTCGCCGCCGTGACCTCGCGGACCCGGCGCAGCGACCGCGCCTCGACCTCGTAGCGGCTGAGGGCCACCGCGCCCGCCCGGTAGAAGCGGCGGCGCAGCGCCCCGCTCACCTCGACCAGCTCACCGCCCGAGAAGCGCAGCGCCCGCCGCCGGGTCGCCGCCGACCAGCAGGCGATCTCGATGGTGTCGACCGGGACCCGCGGTCGTCGTCGGTCGCCCAGCGTCCTGCTCGCCGGCCGCGGGACGACGAGCCGCAGGGTGACGAGCACGTCCCCGCTCGGCATCTCCTGCTCGTGGGCCGAGGTCGAGACCCGCCCCACGAGCAGGACCTGGTTGACCCCCGGCACCCCGGGGGCGAGCAGGCCCTCGGCGGCCCGACCCATGGGGGCGACCGCCCCCTCCCGCGACACCCGCACCCGCGGGCCGACCGGCGCCACCTGCGCGTCACCGACCAGCGCCTCGACGACCCCCGGGTCGCCCACCATCGTGCTCTCCGCCCCCACCGTCTCCACCCCTCTCCCCGCGTCCCGCGGGTGACTGTCCCGAGCGGAACAAATCACACCGCATCGGACGCGTCGCCGCCAGCGAACGCGAGGATCCTGTGGACGACGCGCGGCCGCGCGGGGGGTTGTGGACGGACGGGCCGTCCGGCGCCCGGCGGTGGTCAGCGTCGCGCGCGAACGGCGGCGTCGAGCTCGCTGAGCGACACCGACCCGACCGGCCGACCGGACGGGTCGAGGACGACGACGAGCGCGGGCACCGGGTCGTCCGGACCACCACCCGCCGACACGACGGCGTCGACGAGCACCGCGCTGTCGGCCGCCGGGTCGACGACGACGGCCCACCCGGGCGGCTGGCGCAGCAGCACGGCCGCGGTGGTCAGCCCGGCCGTGAGGTCGGCGGGGTGGACGGCGTGCGCCGCCTCCCGGTCGAGCAGGCCGGCGGGCCGTCCGTCGGGGGCGTGGACGACGACGGCGCCCGGGAAGCCGTCGAGCCGGGCGAGCACCTGCCCCAACGGTTCGTGGACGCCCGCCGAGGCGACCGGCCTCAGCACCTGCCCGACCGGCACCCGCTCCATGGCCCGTCCGTTGCCGCCGGCCCGCACGGCAGCGGTGGCCCCGTTCCACAGGAAGGCGCCGATGAGGGCGACGTAGACGACGGTGAACGGCGCCGGCGACGCCCCCCGCAGCAGCGGCAGGCCGACGAGCAGCAGCACGGCCGCGACGACGAGCAGCCGGCCGAGCCACCCGGCGACCAGGAGGCCGACGTGGCGGCTGCCGGTCACCTTCCACACGAGGGAGTCGACGACGAAGCCGCCGTCGAGGGGCAGGCCCGGCAGCAGGTTGACGACCCCGAGGAGGAGGTTGCCGAGGAAGAGGTAGGAGAGCAGCAGACCGGGCGTCCCGTCCCCGACGGGCCCCCGGGCGGCGTACGCGAGGCCGGCGACGACGAGGTTGGCGACCGGGCCCGACACGGCGATGGCGGCGCTCGACCCGGGGCGGGCCACCCCGCCGTCGTACACCGTGTGGCCGCCCCAGACGTCGGCCACGATGCGGTCGACGCGGTGCCCGAGCCGGGCGGCGACGACCGCGTGCGCACCCTCGTGGACGAGCACCGACACCAGGAGCAGCAGCGCGCTCGCCACGCCGACGGCGACGCCGTACAGGCCGCCGGTCTGCCCGGTGCGCGGGTCGGGGACCCGGAAGGCGGTGAGCCCGACGACGACCAGCGCGATGAGCGGGTAGGAGCGGCCGATGAAGACGGGCACGCCTCGCAGGCTCCCGACCCGCCAGCCGTACGACGGGGCGGTCGGGCCGGCGGTCATGGGCACGACCCTACGACAGGCCGTCCGGCCCGGTCACGGAGCGGACGGGCCGCGGGGGGCGTCGGTGCCCCGCGCCATACTGGGTGCTCGACCGGCGCGACCCCTGGCCGGACCGACTGCTGAGGACGCTGACCTGCCTGTGACCCACACTCCGACGACGGCCGACGGCACCGCCCGGCCGGAGACCGCCTGGCGCCCCGACGCGACGCCGGAGCTGACCGAGCACCTGCACCGCCGCATCCTCGTCCTCGACGGGGCGATGGGGACGATGATCCAGCGCCAGGGGCTCTCGGAGGCGGACTACCGCGGTGAGCGCTTCGCCGACTGGCCGAGCGACCTCAAGGGCAACAACGACCTGCTCTCGCTGACCCAGCCCGACGTCATCGGCGGGATCCACCGCGACTACCTCGCGGCGGGCGCCGACGTGCTCGAGACCAACACGTTCAACGCCAACCGCATCTCGATGCGCGACTACGACATGCAGGACCTCGCCTACGAGCTCAACCTCGCGTCCGCGCGGCTGGCCCGGGCCGAGGCCGACGCGATGACGCGGCGCACGCCCGACCGGCCGCGCTGGGTGGGCGGCGCGCTCGGCCCGACGAACCGGACGGCGTCGATCTCCCCGGACGTCAACGACCCCGGGGCGCGCAACGTCTCCTTCGACGAGCTCGTCGAGGCCTACCTCGAGGCAGCGCGCGGCCTCGTCGACGGCGGCGCCGACCTGCTCTTCGTCGAGACGATCTTCGACACCCTCAACGCCAAGGCGGCGATCTTCGCCGTCGAGACGCTCTTCGAGCAGACCGGCCGGCGCTGGCCGGTCATCCTGTCCGGCACCATCACGGACGCGTCCGGGCGCACCCTGTCGGGGCAGGTCACCGAGGCGTTCTGGAACTCCGTGCGGCACGCCCGCCCGCTGGCCATCGGCCTCAACTGCGCCCTCGGCGCCGACGAGATGCGCCCGTACGTCGCCGAGCTGGCCCGGGTCGCCGACACCTTCGTCTCCTGCTACCCCAACGCGGGTCTGCCCAACGCGTTCGGGGAGTACGACGAGACCCCCGAGCAGATGGCCTCGGTGGTCGGCGCGTTCGCGTCCGACGGCCTGGTCAACCTGCTCGGTGGGTGCTGCGGCACCTCCCCCGACCACATCGCCGCGATCGCCAAGGCCGCCGACGGCTGCGAGCCGCGGGTGCCCGCGCAGGTGCGGCCGGCGCTGCGGCTGTCCGGTCTCGAGCCGGTGACCGTCGACGAGGACTCGCTCTTCGTCAACGTCGGCGAGCGCACCAACATCACGGGTTCGGCCCGGTTCCGCCGCCTCATCAAGGAGGAGGACTACCCGACCGCGCTCAACGTCGCCCGCCAGCAGGTGGAGTCCGGCGCGCAGGTCATCGACGTCAACATGGACGAGGGGATGATCGACGGGGTCGCGGCGATGGACCGCTTCCTCAAGCTCATCGCGTCCGAGCCGGACATCTCGCGGGTCCCGGTCATGGTCGACTCCTCGAAGTGGGAGGTCATCGAGGCCGGTCTGAAGACGGTGCAGGGCAAGCCCATCGTCAACTCGATCTCGATGAAGGAGGGCGTCGAGCCCTTCCTCGAGCACGCCCGGCTGTGCCGCAAGTACGGCGCCGCCGTCGTCGTCATGGCCTTCGACGAGGACGGCCAGGCCGACACCCTCGAGCGCCGCAAGGAGATCTGCGCGACGGCGTACGAGATCCTCACCCAGCAGGTGGGGTTCCCGGCCGAGGACATCATCTTCGACCCCAACGTCTTCGCCGTCGCGACCGGCATCGAGGAGCACGCCAACTACGGCGTCGACTTCATCGAGGCCACCCGGTGGATCAAGGAGAACCTGCCCGGGGCCCTGGTCTCCGGCGGTGTCTCCAACGTCTCGTTCTCGTTCCGGGGCAACAACCCCGTCCGCGAGGCCATCCACGCCGTCTTCCTGTTCCACGCCGTCCGCGCGGGCATGGACATGGGCATCGTCAACGCCGGCGCGCTCGTCGTCTACGACGAGATCGACGCCGACCTGCGGGAGCGGATCGAGGACGTCGTCCTCAACCGGCGGCCCGACGCCGCCGACCGGCTCCTCGAGGTCGCCGACCGCTACAACACCGGCGACACCAAGCAGGAGGCCGTCGAGCAGGAGTGGCGGACCAAGCCGGTCTCGGAGCGGATCACCTACGCCCTGGTCAAGGGCATCGACGAGTTCGCCGAGACCGACACCGAGGAGCTGCGCGCCGAGATCGCCGCCCGCGGGGGCAAGCCCATCGAGGTCATCGAGGGCCCGCTCATGGACGGCATGAACGTCGTGGGCGACCTGTTCGGCGCGGGGAAGATGTTCCTCCCCCAGGTCGTCAAGAGCGCCCGGGTGATGAAGAAGGCCGTCGCCTACCTCATCCCGTTCATCGAGGAGGAGAAGCTCGCCTCCGGCGACACCGAGGAGAAGCCCAAGGGCAAGATCGTCATGGCGACGGTCAAGGGCGACGTGCACGACATCGGCAAGAACATCGTCGGCGTCGTGCTCCAGTGCAACAACTACGACGTCGTCGACCTCGGCGTCATGGTGCCGACGGCCCGCATCATCGAGGCGGCCAGGACCGAGAAGGCCGACATCATCGGCCTGTCCGGGCTCATCACGCCGTCGCTGGACGAGATGGTCGGCTTCGCGCAGGAGATGGAGCGCCAGGGTCTCGACCTGCCGCTGCTCATCGGCGGCGCGACGACGAGCAAGGCGCACACCGCGGTCAAGGTGGCCCCGCGCTACCACGGCCCGGTCATCTGGGTGAAGGACGCGTCGCGCTCGGTCCCGGTGGCGGCGGCGCTGCTGTCG